>JAVHPF010000080.1:0-18516 GCA_036170435.1 Patescibacteria group bacterium | reverse complement strand
TATCTACTCTAAGTTTGCTTTTAGAATCAATAACTGAAATTGTAGGAATAACTCATGTTGTATCAACTTGGTTTAGAGTATCCATATAAGTTAGTATGTCATTTACATTCCCAAGAAGTTTTTCTTCATCGGCTACTTTCAATTTACTTAAATTGTGTGTAATATTTTTTAAAATATCTTGTGTTATACTCATTTTTGTATATATTAATTTTAAATTAAAGATTTTCCTAAATTTACTCTTAATTTGTAAAAAATCAAGTATGGATGAAAAAAAAGATTTAAAATCAATTCTGGCAATGGATGAACTTAGATTGAAATGAGCAAAAAGCTTCTTTATATTGGCTAGTTTTGTTTTCTTATTAAGCTATTTTTTTGTAGCATCAGAGTTTTATAGTGATATATTTATATATGTTTTAAAATACTCATATTTTGCCTTTATTACTTCGCTTTTTTTGGTATTTTTCTTGTTTTTTAAGATTTATACAAAAAATATTACTTTCTATTTAATAAGTTGAGTTTTATTTTTGCTTTATATTTGAGCGAGTTTAGTTATTTTATTTCCAAAAAATTTATTTTTAAATTTAATCTAATAATCTTAATATGAAAAAATATATAATCCTTTTATCTTTAGTATTTTTACTAAATTCTTGTTTTTTTTCTTCTACAACAACTCCTGTTGATTCTTCTAGTTTAAAAGAATATACTTGAAGTGGTTTTACTATGTCTCTTCCGAATTCTTGGACTTTGATAGATAAAAATAGTAGTACTTTACCAAAACCTAATTGATCTAGTATAGCTCTTGCTGTTACATCTCCAGATATGAAATATGGTTTTGCTAATAATATGCTTATTTTGAAAACAAAAGTAACAAAAGATATATCAAGTAAAAATTTTTCAACTTTGAATAATGTTGGTTCAAGTCGTGCTTATAAAAATTATTTAAAATTAGCGGAAGCTGATATTACTTTTAATGATTCTACAATTTCAAGCTTGTATACTTTTGAAGCAAAATATAATGAAACAACTCCAAATTTAAAATTTCTTCAAACAGCAGTTGTTTGTAAAAATCTAGATGCATATTTTATTACTTTGGCTTTAAATGTTGATATTAAAGATACATCAAAATATGAAGATATGCTAAAAACATTTAAATGTAATTAAAAGCCCTCACCCTAAACCTCTCCCAAGGGGAGAGGGAATAGAAGGAATAAATATTAAAAATAATATATTATAATGAAATTAGAAGATAGAGTTAGAAAAAAGATAGTTCAGGCTATAAATGATTTTGGGATGATAGATGATTGAGACAAAATAATTCTTTGAGTTTCAGGATGAAAAGATAGTATGCTTCTTGCTTATATGCTTTCTGAAATCAGAAAAAGATCTAAGAAAAAATTTGAAATTATTTGAGTTTATATTTACAAAAGATTTCTTATTACTTGTGAAGTAGATTTTGCAGAGAGAATGAGTTTTTTTGAAAAAATAGGAATTCCACTTGAAACAGTAGAAATAAATCTTCCAGAAGAATCAAAATTAAATCAGTGAGTTTGATTATCTTGCCAATGGTGTTCTTATGCTAGAAGAATTTCTCTTATGAAATTAGCAGATAAACGGAAAGCAAATAAAATATGTCTTGGGCATCATCTAGATGATGAAGTTATTACACTTTATATGAATATTTTAGAGTGAAGAAGATTTAAAATAATGGACCCAATAAATAGAATGGATAAGATGGATGTTGCATTTATTAGACCTCTAAGTTATATTAGAGAAAAAGATATAAGAGAACTTTGTAAAAGTTTAGAAATACCATTTTCTCCTTGTCTTTGTCCTATTTGAGAGCAGGGAAGAAGAAAAGAAATAAAAACTTTACTAGAAGATATAGAAAAAAGAGAACCAGAATTTATGGAAAAAATGTATTTTTCTGTGATAAAAGAACTTTACAAAGATATTTTAGAAAAATAAATAGAAAAGATATTATCCTAGTTTTTCTAGAACAACCTCACCCCCGACCCCTCTCCTCTAAGGAGAGGGGAGAATAAAGGATTTTTTAAAAGTTAATATTTTCCTTCCTGTTCCCTCTCCTTTAAGGAGAGGGTTAGGGTGAGGTTTGAAGCTAGAGAATAGCTAATATCTTATTTTTTATTTCCTTATTACTTATTTATGATATTTCTACAAACCTATTATTTTCTACTACTCATCATTCCAGTTATTTTTTTAGTATCATTTTTTATATTCAGAAAAAAATGAATTAAGTCGGCTATAACATCTGATTTATTTAAAGTTTTTCAAAAAAATACTTATCTAAAATATGTAAATATTATTTTAATTATAGCTATATTGTCACTTTTTACATTAGTCTTAGCAAATCCAAATAATGTTAATACTTCTCAAATAGAAAAGAAAAATGGTATAGATATTGAAATTCTTTTTGATATCTCTTATTCTATGAAAGCCGAAGATTTGAAACCAAATAGACTAGAAATAGCAAAAGAGACTTTGGTTAATTTTATCTCAAAAATTACATCTGATAGAGTAGCTTTGACAATATTTGCAGGGAAACCCTTTGTATCTGTTCCTCTTACTTTTGATTATAATTTTTTGAATGATTATATAAAAAATATAGATATAAATACTATAAATCAAAATTATACATATTTGCAGGGAACTGCTATGTGAGATGCACTTCTTATGTGAATAAAATCTCTTGACAATAATGATGAAACTAGACAAAAAGTTATCATTCTTATGACTGATTGAGAAGCAAATAAATGAATTGCACCACTTCAAGCTGTTAAATTAGCTCGTGAAAAAAATATAAAAGTTTATACTATTTGAATAGGATGACTGGATCAAAGCTTTGTTTATTTAACTGATAATCTAGGAAGAAAAACAAAAGTAGAAATAGGTTGAGTAGATGAAAAAACTCTTAAATCAATTTCTTGAATAACAAAAGCTGACTATTATAGAGCAACTGATAATGATAGTTTGAAAAACATATTTAGCAAATTATGAAAATTAAATAAAACTGATATAGAAGTTAAAAAGCAAGTTTTATATAGTCCAAATTATGAAATTTTTGAATATATATTACTTGTTTTATTTATAATTTTTATTTGATTTAATTTCTTTTATTTTAATAGAGATTAATTTAATATATTTGACAAATATATGTTTATGCTGTTTAATATATTTACTTAAATATTTTATTTACTTAAATATATTTTATGAGCATACTAAAATACAAGGAAACAATATGAGATATGTCTTTATCTGAATTAATTAGAGAAAAAGATTCTGTAAATAATTTAGTAACTATTTCAGATGAAATGAGTCTAAAAATTCATTTAATTTTATCTGAATTAGAATCTAGAAATAAATAAAAAATTGACTTATAAATAAAAATAACTATAAATTAACATCTTATAGTTATTTTTTTATCTTTCTTTTATGTATATTGATACAGAAATTGGTAAATTTGTTAAAGAATTAAAAGACGATTTATGAATAAAAGATCATTTAGTTAGAAGGGCAATTTTAGCTCTTTTTATTGATGAAATAAAAAATAAAACAGATTCTATAATTTCAGCAAAATCAAATTTTGAAACAATTCTTTTGAAAGAAGGTAGTCTTATAAGAAAAAGACTTATGAATATGTTGTGACTTGGTCGAGAAATCATGGAAAGTTTAGATAGATTTATAATAAATAGAAATTTTTTGGAAGCAAAAACTTTATTTTCATCACTTAGAGATTTTTTTGTTGCTAATTATGATACTGTTGATTTAGTTGTCTATAAACATGATAAAGATACAAATTCATTGACTTATTTTGCTTGAAATAAAGAATTAGATGTTTCAAATATTACAATTTCTAAAAATAAATATTATAAAAATGAAATTGCTTCATTTCATACTCAAGATCCATCTAGTTCTTTTGAGGAAACAATACAATGATGACTTTATTGTAAAAAAATAGCACTTCCTTGGTGAGAAGATTTGGTTTTATCTTTTCATGCTAATACAAATATTGATATTGATGCACAAAAGATAAATATGGATATTCGTAGGATTATAAAGCTTTTTCAAAAAAACTGACTTATAAATGATATTAAATTAACACTAGCTCTTATTAATGTTCAATATAAAGATGCTTTAACTGGAGCTTTTAATAAAAAATATGCAACTGAAATATTCAAAAACAAAAAGTATTCAACTATTTTTATTGATATAACTGATTTTAAACATTTAAATGATACATTTTGACATGCTTTTTGAGATGAAGTTCTAAAAGAAGTTGTACATGTTTTAAATAAATCTATAAAAAGCAGAGAAGATAGAGTTTTTAGAAATTGATGAGATGAATTTGTTATACTAGTTTCTAGTTTTGATGAAGAAGTTGTAAAATGAGTAGAATCAAGAATACATGAAACATTAGAATCAGCAGATTTTTCTAATAAACTTTGTACTATGTGTGAAAGATGATGAGCTTGTCTACCTGAATTACAAAAGAATTGTAATAAATTAAAAAAATATGAACCAGTTAAAGTTAAAACTGGTTATCACATATTTAATCATGCTGAGAAATTAAATCTTGATGAGATGATAAGTAAGGCTGATATGAAAATGCTGTCTAAACAATGAGAAGCTTGAAAAAAATTTAGAGCTATTAAAATAGTATCAACATTTGAAGAACAAGAAAGTTATCATGAAGTTATAGAAATAGCAATGGATTGAATAACTGAAACAGAAAGATTTGATGCTATTATATTATCAGCACAAAAACATAAATTAGAATTAGAACAAAAAAAAGAAGAAGCTTAAGCTTCTTCTTTTTTTGTGATTATGTAAGAAAATCGATTTGATAATAATATTTGTACGAAGTAAGAAAGTATAAAAACTATCATAAATCCAAGTCCAAAAAGTCCAGAGAATGAAAATGAAAATACAAGACCAAGAGTTATAAATCTAGTTGTTGTATTCCAGAAAAGACTTATATTTTCAGGAGTTTTTTCTGATTTTTTGAATATCAAATATGAAATAGCAAAAATTATAAGATATGCTATTATTAATACTGTAGTTATTTTAAGTAAATATTCGAAATTAATAGAAAATAATTTATTTACTTCTTTTAGTGAGAATATATAAGCAATTATAAAAAAAGAAGAAGCTTTTCATAAAATCCCTATATAAGGTTTGATTTTAGCTGTTAATTTTGACGATAGCAATATAAGTCTACTTATAATCATTGGGATTACTATAAGAGCTAAGAATGCTATAAGAGGAGATGGTCAAGCTGATGAAGAAAAGCAAGAAAATATTCCTGAAGCAATTTGATTTAAAAAACAATTATGATTTGTAATTGTATATGGAATAAATTCAAGCTTGAAAATATTTCCAGTAGTCTGTTCTTGAATCAAAGGATTTAGAAAATAATAATTTCAGATTTTATTCAAAACAGAATTTAGTGGAACAAAAATTACAGAAAATAAAATAATATTTGTTAGAAAAAGTCAAAATCATACTTTTATATCTCATTTAGTTTTTGCTATCCATGCAAATGTTAATCCTCCTCAAGCCATTGTCCCAAGAAGTAAAAATGAATATATTATAGGATTAGAACCAAAAAATATTTTTGCAATTCCAAAAAAAACGAGTGGAATAATTATGAAATTTAGTAATATATTTATAAAAAATAGTTTTTTATGTTTAACTAAACTTTTTAATTCACTGAATTTTACATTTAATAAACTAGGCATTATAAGGAAAAGTCCAGCTCAAGCACAAAGCATACTAGAAAAAGTAAATCATCAAAATATATAATTTATCACTAATCAAGTTATCAAAGCTATTATAATCAACATAATTTATCTAGGGATTTTTAATTAATTTACTTTTAGGTTTGGTGTATCTTTCATTACTTCTTCAACGAAAAATTCTTCTAGACTTTTTCAGATTTCAGAAACTAGTTTATTTGAAACTATTATTTTTCCAGAATTTATGATACTTATTTTATCACAAATGCTTTCTACATCAGCCAAAATATGAGTATTGAAAAATATAGTTGTTCAAGATTTTTTCAAATCTATTAATAAATCTTTTACCATTTTTCTTCAAATTGGGTCAAGTCCACTCATAGGTTCATCCAAAAATAATAATTTTGGTTTGTTTATAATTGATTGAGCAAGTCCTACTCTTTGAAGCATTCATTTCGAATAAGAACTTAGATATTTATCTCAAGCCTGACTAAGTCATACTTTTTCAAGAAGTTCATCTATTCTAGATTCCAATTCTTCTTTTTCTATATCAAAGAAATTTCAGTTAAATCTAAGAAATTCTCTTCAAGTTAAATGTTTATATAAATAAGTATTTTCTGGCATAAAACCAACTTCTTTTTTTGCTTTTATATTTAAAGAGTTTTCTCATAAAATATTTATTTCTCCGCTTTCTGGCTTAATAAGTCACATTATACATTTCATTGTTGTTGTTTTTCCAGCTCAGTTTGGTCATAAAAATCAGTAAACTTCACCTTCATTTACTTCTAAATGCACATCAAAAAGTACTTGTTTTTTAGCTAATGTTTTATTAATTCATTTTAATTCTAGTATTTTTGTCATATATTATTTATTAATTTATATTATTTTTGCTGATTTTAACTATTTTTCTTTTAAAAACAAGATTTGATTTTATAAAAAAATAAATATAATGACTCACACAAGAAAATTGGTGATAAAAACACTGATAAATAATTATTAATAAAAAAAATGTATGTTGGATAAAGCAAAGACTGGATTACAAAAAGCTGTAGAACATTTAGAAAATGAATTTTCAAAATTACAATTAGGTAGAGCAAATCCAAGTTTGATAGAAGGAATAAGAGCTGAAATTTATTGAGCACTTCAACCAATTAAAAATGTAGCAAATATTTCTGTTATGGATAGCCAAACTTTGTCTATTCAACCTTGGGATAGATCATCAATTTATTCTATTGCAAAAGCAATTACTGAAGAATGACTTGGTTTAAATCCTCAAACTATGGCTGATAGTATAATGATAAAATTTCCAATTCTAACACAAGAAAGAAGAAAAGAAATTGCAAAATATGCAAAATGACTTCTGGAAGATGCTAAAATAGCTATTAGAAATGTTAGACAAGATGAATTAAAAGCTATCAAAAAATCTGAAACTGATAAAGAAATTTCAGAAGATATAGCAAAAGATTATGAAACAGGTTTACAAAAATTAGTTGATGAAGCTAATAAAAAAGTAGAGGAATTATATAAGAAAAAGGATGAAGATATAATGAAAGTATAAAAAAATGATTTTAATTCTAACTTAAAAACCCCTCGCCTCGTTCCTCAGCACTCCCCTTGAAAAGGGGGAGAAATTATAACAAATATTTTTTCTATTTCTTCCCTTAGAATTAAGGGAAGATGTCCATAGGACAGATGGGTTATTTTATTTGATATAATTTTACAAGAAAAAAAGAAGATTTAGAAATAAATCTTCTTTTTTTCTTTTTTTAGTTTCATCTCTTGAATTTCCTTTTCTCATTTTCCATTTGGTCAATTTATGAATCTTAAAACTTCAGCAATATTTGCTTCACTAAGTCCTATGGTAGAATTTCAATTTGAAATATAATAAATATATCTCAAAACTTCTTTTTGAAGCAGGGAAGATAGATTATTAAAATTTGTTATTTCGAAGCTCCCCCTTAGTCCCCCTCATTGAGGGGGAAGCTGAGCAGGGGTTTCTAAAAACTTTTTAACTTCCGTATCTAAAAAATCTTTTAATTCTCCAAAATAATCCATAGTTTTTTCTAGATTTTTTTTGAAAGCTGGATTAATGTCATAAAATTCAGGAATTATGATGTTTCTAAGTTTATTTCTTGTTATTGTGTTATCTTTATTTGTTTCATCAAGCTTATATTCTAGATTATTATTATCTAAATATTTAAGAATTTCAGATTTTTCTAAATGAAGCAAAGGTCTTAAAATAGCTCCAGAACTTTCAGTCATATTTATAAGTCCAGTAAGTTTTGTTCATCTAAGTAAATTATGGAAAAATGTTTCAATTTTGTCATCCAAATGATGAGCTGTTAGTATATATTTAGATTCATAAATATTCAAAATAGCATTAAAAAATGCATATCTTTTCTCGCGAGCAAGCTCTTCTAGACTTTTACTTGGATAAAGTTTCTGAATATCTCTTATATAAGCATACCCTACTTCTACTTTGAATCACATTTTTTCTCCCAGTTCTTCTAGCCATTTTTCCTCTCCGTCAGCTTCATCTCTAAGTTTATGATTGAAATAACAGGCTACTAAATTATCTTTGTATTTAGTTTTTAGTATTTCATAAAGCAAATACATAGAATCAGGGCCTGTTGAACAGGCCAAAATAATTGGCTCATTCGGATTGTAATATTTATTTAAAAATTCTTCTATATTTAACATATTTTTGTTTAATTATTTTAACTATTATATAAAAAACTTTATTTAATCAAAAAAATAAATAGTAATTTTTAGAAATTACTATTTATTTTTTTAAGCTGCCCAGTTTAAAATTTTATAAATTTTATCTAATGCTTGTTGATTTGGAAATCATACAGTTGGAATTTTCGATAGTTCTTTTTTTTGATTCTCTCTAATATTATTAGTCATCAAAATATTATGTATACTATTTAGTGTTTTTTGAGTATTTTTACAGAAAACTTCCTTACAATTATTACAATCATTTCAATTTTCACACATTTCTATATGTCATGAAACAATTGTTAGTGCAGTATTTACATGATGAGTTAATGCTTCTCTATGTATTTCTTGTTCTCAAATTTGTCTTAGAGTATGTATAATTTCTTTCTTATTCATATATTATTATCTTATTATATCAATTAATTGTCTTTTATTATTCTAGTATATAATTAGATTTAAGTCAAAAATTTTGTAATATTTATTTAATATGGATTTAAGAAAGATAATTTTACATCATTGTTTTATATATAATTATTATTCAAAATAAAGCATAAATTATTCAAACTATTTTTAGCATTTGTTTAGGAAATTTACATTTTTGTGCAAAATTATAAAAGAAATTTGGCATAAGCAAAAGTAAAGTAGACTTTATTAGTATAGCCCATCACATAATGGTTATTATCAGTTCCCAAGTCATACTCCAAATATTATGAGTTTGAATCATAAGTAAACCAATAACAAATCCTCGCATAGCAGAAACAAACAATGTAACAGGTTCTTTTCTAAAATCCTTTATCATTTTTAGATAAAGTTGTGTATTAAAAAGTAAACTAATTCCAAGTATTAGCATAAGTGGTCACAAAAGTGAACCAATAAAAACAGAATTTCCCATAATCAAAAAAATGAAGAAATAAATTTAGCTTTTTTGAAGCTAACTATCATTATAGATTATCTAAAATTAAGTCAATAGAATATTAAAAAAATAAATAGTAATTTTTAAAAATTACTATTTATTTTTTTAATTAAATCCAAGAAATTATCATCAGGGGCGACTTTGTTTAATATTTCTTTCCCACATTTTTTGCATTTATGTTTTATCATCCAGCCCTTATTTTTTTTATTATCTATTCAAATAGCTTCCATAATTCATAGGCAAGTACTTGCTCTATCTCCTGGAAAATCTTTATCCATATGTTTACTACTTAAGCAAAATGGACAATGATTTCTAGCACTTCATTCTGGATGTTTTTCTATAAGTTTTCCACAGTTTTCACAAGTAAAACTTTCATTTATCATTTTAAAAGCCATATTTTTTATTTTTTATCTAAAATTTCTTTTTCAATGGAAAATATTTTTTCCCATATTTCAGTAGCTTTATCACTGTCATCTCTTTTAAGTGATTCAGCAATTTCATCAAAATAAGTCCAAAAGTTTATCTCTCCTTCTTTGAAATTTCATCATTCTAGATTAATTAAAGCTTGTAGCCAGCTTCGAATAATACCATTTGCTGTTTTTGTACTTTCTAGTAGATTTTTATATTTTAAAGAGAATTTTTTATATTCTTCTCAATTTCTCATTTTTTGAATTAAACCATTTCTCATATTTCTCATTTCTTCACTTTCTTCAAGTCACAATTCAAGTGCATTTCTGAAAAAATAGGGAGAATGTTCAGATGAAAAATTTTCTAAAGCTATTTTTGCTTCTAAATTAGTATCAGAAATAGCTTCTTGAGTTTTAGGTTTTTCTGGTAAATCTTGTTTTTTTACAAAAGAAAATTTACTTTTATGAATTGTATTTAATTCACCAGTTTCATTATTGTTCATAAAATAATAGTTTAAAATATATAATTAATTTTATTTTATTTTAACATATTTGTAATTTAAAAACAAAAATTATACTATATAAATAATTATTCAGGTAATAGCAAGAATTAGTCAAACAAGCCACATTCTGAAGACTACAGTTTCTTCAGCCCATCAGATTGCTTCTAGGTGATGATGAAAAGGGGCTATTCTAAAAACCTTTTTTCATTTTCTAAGTTTTTTACTAGTTAATTGAATTATAACTGAAATCGTTTCAAATATAAATATTGCTCAAACTATTACGAGTACAAAAATAGTATTTGTAAGCATTGCCATTATTCATAGATTTGCTCAGAGAGCCAAACTTCATACATCTCACATATAGAATTTAGCGGGTTTTACATTGAACCATAAAAACGCAGTAAGTGCTCAGATTATAGTAACGCAAAGAGTTGAAAGTAGATATAATCCTTGATCATAAGTAATATAAGCATAAACTGAATAACTCATAAGAAGTAATCATCAAGCAAGTCAATCAAGTCAATCAGTCAAATTTACGCTATTTGAAGCAGCAAGTATTATAAATACAAAAAGAGGAATAAATCACCATCAGATTTGTATATTTCATTCAAAGGGAATTTTGATAGTTTTTATAAAATTACCCGCATCATCAACTATATTCCAACCTAATTTATAATAAAACCAACTAGCTCAAATAAGAGCAAAAATAGTCAGCCAAAAGATTTTAAATTTTGCAGATAATCATTTAGTTCTACCAATTCATCTAATATTCATAAAATCATCAATAGCACCAAGAGCTCAAACTGTAAAAAGAGTAAAAAGAGTTAAGTAAGTTTCTCTTTGGTTTAGTAGGGAATTATTAGTATATCAAGCTTTGTGTAGAATAATACTTAAAATTACCATAAAAAATACTACCAAAAGAATAATTCAACCTCACATAGTCGGAGTTCCAGTTTTGTATTGGTGAAGTTTTGCAAATTCTGTAGCTTTCCCAATAGTTGCCTCTTCTCTTATTTGTTTACCTAGTTTATATTTTTTTAACAATTCAATATAATATGGAATTATTATAATTCAGAAAATAAAAGTAGCTATAGAAAAGGAAAAAATCGGTATTAAATGTGAATTCATTTTTGTCTTGTTTTGTATTTAAAATTAGGCCATATTTTTACTTAAAAAAGCAAAAAAAGCAAAAAAAACTTAAACAAAAAAAGATTTTTTTAAAAATCTTTTTTTGTTTAAGTTTTTTATACTAGTAAACTTCTTATTTCTTCTATTAATTCTTTTGGTGAAGTATTTGATTTAAGTAAAAATTTATCAGCTCATAATTGCATAACAGTATCTTTGTCTTCTTGAGAACTTAAATTAGATGAAATAATTATTTTTACTTTGTTATCTGCATCTTTTTTTAAATTTTTTAATATATCAAATCAGTTCATTCCAGGCATCATCAAATCCAAAACTATCAAATCAGGTTGAAATGTACTCACTATTCTCATAGAATTATTACTTTCATTTTCTACCATAACTTCAAATCATTCTAAACTTAGTTTAAATTTGTACATATCAGATAAAATTTTATTATCTTCAATAATTAGTATTTTGTGTTTCATCAGTCGCTATTTTTTAAAGAATTAATTTACGAGAAGCATTCTAATAGATTTTATTCATTATTTCAAATTAATTTTGTAAAAAGATATTTTTTTTTATAATCTTTTTAGTTTAATTAATTTATAAATCAGTTATTATGAAAAAAATATTTCTTATTTTGTTGTTAGTTTTGTCTTTGACATCTTGTTTTAATAGTAATGATAGTAAAAATCAAGTAGCAAAAGAACTTGTTAATCCAAATCAAAATACTTCAGCAGATGTTTATAAAACAGCTAGACTTGATTTTGATAAAGACTTAAATACTATAATTAAAAAGTAATTTTTAATATATATATGTTTTTGTTCATAAATATTCAAGTAAAAAAAATACTTTTCACATAAGTTGCAATAAAAAATATATAATTGTTAAATATATTATTAGTGTTATAAATGCTGCTAAAAGTTCCTCAATACTATCTACCATTTTTTCTTATCTTAAAATATAATCAGCAGGAATGCTGTTTGTTTTTATTAAATAGAATTTATTCAAAAATATATTATGATTATCTTGTATTAATCATGTATTTGTTAATTGACTTAAATTAGTTATTTTATTGTAATCTATTCAAAATATTAGATGCGATTCTCAGGATTGGATTAAATTATTTTTGTATTTTACATAAACTCAACTGAAAGCATTATCATTTTGTGCTAGATCTCATAAATCACTTATTATAGGAACAAAAATTTCTATTGGATCTCAATATCTATGTCATCATCTATAAGGTAATTTCAAGACAATCCCAGAATAAGAATTTATATTTTGTTTTTCTAGTGAAACATCTCAAAATGATTCTTTGTAAGTTATTCAAGTTTGAGTATCATTATTCATAAATCAAGAGAAGCTATTCTCTTCAAATACTTTATAGGAATTATATAAATTTACATTTTGAGCATTTTTAAACGGAATATAGTTAACTACAAGTCAGTAAAAAAAATTTCAAGAAAAGTATAAAAATATAAATATAAGCAAAATTATTCTAAACATTTTTTTCTTTTTATAATCTACAGTTTTTATCACTTGGTTTGAAATAATATCAATTATAAAATCAATATCATTTTTCTTTTAATACAGCTAAACATTTTATTGAAGCTTTTTTATCTCATTCACATTCAACTGGGATTGTATTTTTTATACATCATACAGAGGCTTGAATTTTTGTATTGTTTTCTAGAAATATAATATTTCAAGAAGCTGTGTTTATCACTCAAGTACTTATTTCGAAATTAGATCTTAATCACTCAAAATCATTTGCATGAAATAATGATTCTCAATCTAATTTGATATACCGGAATAATACAAATGACAAAATTATGATAAATCAAAGAGTCATTTTTATATTATAAAATACTTCGTTCATATTATTTTAATAATTTATATAATTCTAATCCAATTTTTGAATCTTTTTTTAGTGTATTTAAACATTTTCTTCTTGATTTATCATCAGCTCATAAATCAATTAATTTCTTTATAATATTTATTTCATCTTGTTCACAAGCATTTATTAATGCATTTTTAGCACTTTTATCTACTGCTAAGTAATTTGCTTGGTATTTTAATAAATAAGTAAATGAATTGTAATCAGATTTTGTAGAAGCATATATAATAGGTGTAATTCAATCTTTATCAGCTTTATTTGGGTCTATTCAATTTTCTAGTAATATTTTTACTAATTCCGGGTTTTTGTTGTCTATTGCGTAAAATAATGCATTTTCTCATAATTTATCACTTGTATTTATATCTAGTCATAAATTATCTCGAGCTTTCAATATCTTATCAATTACTTCTGTTTTATTATTTTTTGCAGCATATAAAAATATACTTATCTTATCTTCTCAAACGATTTTATTTGGATTTGCTTTATGTGTTAAAGCTAAATCTATCAATTCATCATTATCATCTGTAATTGCAGTATATAAAAGATTTTCTCAAGCATTATTTGTATTGTCAACATCTGCGGAATTTTCTAGAAGTAAATCAACAATATCTTTGGATTTGATTTTTGCAGCAATATTTAATGCTGAATTTCAGTCATTATCTAATATATTTACATTCGGACTATATTTTAGTAATTCTTTTACTAAATCAATATTTCATTTTTCTGTAGCTATTTGTAACAATGTAGAACCAGAATTATTTATAGTTCCTATATTATTATAATCTGGAATAATAGCTTTGAAAATATCAAGTCATCAAGTTAAACTAACTGAACTTAGAAGCGAATCATTTCAATTATTATCTTTTATACTTAAATCTAATTTTTTGTATCATTTTAATAAATCATATTTTTTCAAAAAACTTTTTGTATCTATTTCAGATTTTATCATTGAGATTATTTCAGTTTCTCCAAGCTTATTTTGATTATTTATTTCAATATTTCTTTTCAAAACTTCTTCAAGTAGTGCAATATCTTTTCATCATACGTATTGAATTATATTATTTCAATTTGCATCTGTAGAGTTTATGTCAAAATTTTGATTTTTTAATAAGTTTGCAATTAAACTAACAGGTTTATTTATAGAAATAGCATAAAAAACTGGATTCAATCAATCTTTATTTTTTATATTTAGATTTGTGTTTTTATCATTGAATATTAAATCTATGATTTTTTGGTTTCATAGATCAATAGTATAAAAAGCTATATTTTGCCTATTTAAATCAACTAAATTTAAGTTAAATCATTTTTTTATAACATTTTTAACTATATCGATAGTTCAAGCTTCATCAAATCTTCAAGCTAAAATTTTATCTATATATGTTTTTGGATAAAATTTTCATCAAGTTTTTATAAAATCATAAAAGGCAATATTTCAAGTTTTGTTTATTATAGTTGATTTTAATCATCTACTTAAAGCAAAATCTATATCTTCGTATGTTCAATTTTTCAAAAGTATAGCCATCATATTATCTCAATTTTCATCAAGCGCATTTATATCTGATTTTGTACTTATTAAAGTCATGAATTTCTTATATTCAGAAGCTTTTGAAGCGAAATAATTTGTAAATATTTTTATATTTTCAGGATTTGTAGTAATATTATTTAATTGTTTTAATATATTTCCTTTATTTATTCTGATTAATTCATTTATTATAAAAATATTATCAACATCTTTTTCTGAAGATAATTTTTCATTTAAAAAATCATTATATTCATATAAAAATCATAAAGTTGTATGTTTATCGTCAATATATTTTGATATAGTTTCAATAGTTTTTAAATAATAAAAATCAGCTATTTCACCTTGTGATAATGAAGCTTCTGAAATAGAACTAAAAATAGGAAATGAAACTCAAACTAAAATAATAAAAAATATGATTCTTTTCATCTTTAATTGTTAATTATTAATACTAGTAGTATTATATTCTTTTACTAAAATATGCATAATAAAAATATCTAAAATAAGCTTGCCAAAAATATATTATGTGATTTAATACATCAAAATTATAACTAACCCAAAAATAATTATGCTTAAATTACTTATGTTTTGATTACTGCAAGTCGTAAATATGATCGATATTTATACTACTTATAATTTTTACAATTTATCTGGAGAACACTTCAGAGAAGCTTCACCTTTGTTTGTTATGATGTGATGAAATATATATTTGTTTTTAATTTTTAAGTTTTTACTTATAACAATTTTAACAATTTGAATCTACAAGGTTTTTTCAGAATATTATTTCATGACTTTTTTTGCTGTTATATTTATACTTTATTCTTATGCTATAGCAAACAATGTAATTGCTTATCATAGTTTTACGGAAATGATGCTTATGTGAAGATAAAAAAATAAAGAATAATAAAAAACTCTCGAATTTCGAGAGTTTTTTATTATTCTTTAAATAAAAGAAAATTATTTAGCTATTTGGTAAGATGCTGCAGTTCCTTTTATACCTTTAATAGTAGAAACGTCACAAGTTGTTCCTGACATAGTATAAGTATTTTGAATTGCATCATAAGTTATAGAACCATCAGTACAAGAAGGTAAAACTTTAGCAATATCTCCAGTACTTGAGTTAACATCTCCTAGAATAGAAGTATTAACAGCAACTTGTCTAGATTGAGTATAGAAATAAGATACTAAACCAACTAAACCAATAGCAATAACTATAGTAATCGCGAAAACGATAAGTTTTCCAATATTTTCATCACCAGCTCTTCTTTTATTTATCATTTTTTCCATAGAAAAATATAAATTAAAAATATAAAATTTGTAGTAGTAAAAAAATCTTTTTACAATGGGATTATATACGCTCTTTTAAAAAATAAAATTTTTTATTATTGACTATATAACTTCTTGTTTTATAAATATTTCCTACTTACGAGAACTATTGTAATATAAATGTAATATTAAGTCAAAAAAAATAGCACTTTTTTTTGAAAAAAGTGCTATTTTTTAATTTCTTTTTCTTAATTTCAGTTTATATTCGTATTCTAATACCATTTTTTTTATTCATTCACTATAATTATTTAGTTCTCATTCTTTTAAATCTCGTTCTTTTTTGTTTAAAAAAATCATTAATCAAGTATCTGTTACTACTACAACATCAAATCGTAATCAATCAGCTCATTCTATTCATATAGGATTATTAAATGAATATTCTTCTTTTAATTTTCATTTTGCATCACTTATACTATCAAGAATTATTTGAGCATTTGATTTATATAGATATCATTGTTCATCAGTTCTAGGAGGGTGTACGAGAAAAGGAGCTGAAATATCTACTATTTTTCATTCTTTTACTTGAAATATAACAGCTTCACCATATAATTCTTTAATATTATTAGTATCAATAAGTTCATTTATTTTTTTTAAAAAATGATCAGTTATTGTTCTTAATCACACAAATACACTAGGAGAATTTACTTCATTCATATTAAGTCATAAAAGCCAATCCACTTGTCATTTGAATTCATCACTAGCATCTGCGACTTCATCTTCAAAATCAAGATCAAGATCTCATTCAAAATCATTTTCGTCTCAAGCCTCTAAATCTAGTTCTAAATCTAAATTTTCATCCAATCCGACTACTTTTATTTCATTCATAATGAGTTTTGTTAATAATATTTATATTAGAGTAATTCATTATATTATTTTTATTTTTTTGTCAATAAAAAAAGTTAGTCACATAAAAGTGACTAACAATATTTTTTAGAAAATGAATATCAAAGTTGATATACTTATCAGGATTATAGCCAAAATAAGTTTTGTCCGCTTGAAATTCATATCAATGATTTTTTTACCAAAGTAGGAACTAATTATTCCAAAGATAAAAAGTCCAACAACTATACCAAGAGAAAACATTATTGATGAGTTTCCTTTTATATAGAAAGAAGTATAAATTACATAATCATCTAAACCATTAAAAAAATAGGTTGTAGCTGATAGTATTATAATCTCCCGTTTTGTTTTTCCTTTTATGTCTATTAATTCTTCATTTTCTTCATCTTTTGCAAAATACTCTTTTAGTAAGTTATAAGCTAAGTAGAGAAGAACGAAAGCAATTATAGTATTTGGTGTAATATGCTCTTTAATATACAAGATATATTTAACAACTGCTGTAGGAAAATTTTCACTAGCAGTTGAAGAAAACCAATTAACTAATTTTTCAGCAGCCATTGCAGAAATATATGCTGGAATCATAACAGCAAGCAATCCAAGTAAGGTTCCATACATAACATATTTGAACTTTTTTGGATACTTAATGTGAAATAATACCAGGACTAAAAAGTCATCTACTCCTGTTATTACAAAGGAATAGATGCCATACAATAATATCATTAACATAACATCCTCCTTTGAATTTAAAGTAACTTATTTATAAAATTTTTTAACTAAAAGTCAAAATAAAATAAAAATTCCCTGAAATTTTCAGGGAATGGATTGTGTTTTATCAAATTTTTTTTCGGAACATATATATAAATAATCAGGTAAGTATTACTCATGAAATTCGTTCTGTTCAGAAAAGAAATCTTAAATATGGAGTTATGGCTAGATTTCAATCAGCTCATAAATTAGATATTATATTTAAAGATAGAAATAAATATTGATCTATTGGTCAAACAGTCCTTCATTCATATATACTTCATATGATTAAATCTCATTTTCAAACTGAATTATCATATAGAAAATATAAAAATCCAAATCAAAACCAAGTAATAAAACTAGTATATATTAAATTAAAATATCAATCTCAATATCAAAGAATATATTTAAATCAAGTTTGCTTTATATAATTAATATAATTATTTTCATTTTTATATAATTCTAATTTTAAATCATTTTTTGTTTTATTTATTTTGAAATTTATATCTGAAAAATAATTAGTATTATATAATTTTTGTATATAGGCAAGGTGAGATATAATATTTCTATTATTTTCACTTTTTATTGATTTAGGAATTTTTCTATCTCATTTACATTCAGTTTTTATTGCTTTTATTAGATTGAAATAATCTATCATTGTTTTAATTAAATCCTCGTTTTCTACAGGAGTTAACTTGATTTTTGCTACTAAATATAGAAAATAATATTCTTCTTTTATGTAATGATTTGTATTTTTTTTATCATTG
>JAVHPF010000079.1:0-8037 GCA_036170435.1 Patescibacteria group bacterium | reverse complement strand
AACGGTTTCAATAATTCTTGCTGGTTTTTGAGTTTTTGTTGATTTTAAGGCCATATTTTTAAAATTAATTTTTTTACAAATTATGTGATTATTATATCAAAATTGAAAATATGTATGTTGTATATTTTCTTTTTTAAATCAAGCTAGTAATAATATATGAATTAAATCATTTTTATCAAAATAATTTTTATGATCTAAAATTTGTTTTTTTGAAATCAAATTTAATTTAAATGCTAAAAATTCTAATAACTCGAATTACGAAATTACAATATCAGCATTATCAAGGTGTTTTCAAATAGAAAAACTAAGTAAAGAATAAACAATTCTAGCAAAGTATCAGTTAATACTTCTAGCAAAACTAGAAAATAAATCTTTAGTTCATTTTAAACTAGAAAAACAAGATTCAACAATTTGCCTAGCTTTTAGTATTTTATGCTGTCATTTAGTCATAAGTTTCTTCATATTTTTCTTAACTCAAGTTAAAAATTGAATTCATTTTTCTAAAAGTTCTTTTCTTAACTCTTCACTTATATATCAAGCATCACAAACTAACATTCAAGTTAAATTTTTTATCATTGATAATACAGGATTTCTATCATCTACATTTCAAGGACTTACTTTTATTCTAACTAAATTTCAAATGCTATCAGTTATTATATGAAGTTTAAATCAGTAAAACCGTCACATTGTTGATTTTCATCTCTGAGCAAATCAATCACAAACTTTATGATTAAATATTCTTTTATTTCAACATACTGCTATTTTAGAAGAATCTATAAAATACAAATTTTGTTTTACATTTTTCTGATTAAGATTCATTATTATTGATAGTAGTTTTACTCATTTTAAAGCATATTTATTTGATAACTCTACAAAGCTTTTATAACTTGACATTTTGAAGAATTTATAAAAATAGTTCCTTATATGCCAATATATTCAATTCAGCTTTGTATATCAAAGTAATTTTCAAAATATAGTTATCGTTATTACTTCACTTGCTGTTAAACTAGATTTTCTTCAGCTTTTATTTCATAAAACTTTATTTTTTAGCATTTTTGTTAAGTCATCAATTATACAAAATATTTTTACAATTAAGTCTTTATGGTTATTATTATTTTCGAAATTCATAATTCTTTAAATTAAGATGTAATTTATTATGAATTTCACTTTAATTATTACCTATTTTAAAGCAAATTTAATTTCGTAATTCAAGTTAATAGATAGTTGGATTAAATAAATAATAAATTTAAAATGCACAAAATATTTCACTATTTAAAGATTTTTTTCGCAAAAAACAATAAGACAATAAAAAATATCTTGTTTTTTGTTTTCCCTGTTTTATTAGTTTTAGCTGTAGAACTTATACAAAAACAAACTTTTCTATGACTTTTAGAATTTATAATTTTATCATGAAGAGCTTTCTTATTTTCTTATCTTATAGTATTTATAGTTTTTTACATGCTATATCTACTTATTTCTAGACATGCTTTTTATACAACTTTTTTGTTTTTTATAATTTTTGCAATTGTAAATTTCCTTAAAAGACAAATTCTTTGAGAACCTTTGTATTTGACTGATATAATTGCTCAAGCTGGGCAAACTCTGGATATCGCTTCTTTTGTCCATTTTAAAATAAGCATTTGAGTAGTTTTATTTTTTATCTTTATCTTTTTAGTAAATTTTGCATATTTTAGATTATTTAAGAATTTTAAAATATGCGAAATTAGTGTTAGATTACCTTTGTTTATAGTATTTTTTCTACTTTTTTACTTTGTTGTTGTAACAAATGATTTCAGAGAAAAATATTTACTGAAAATTATATGATACGATTTGGATGGTATAAATTGGAGACAAAATTATAATTATGATACAAATGGTTTTATAACAGCTTTTTATATAAATATATCAAGTGCTTATGTAAAAAAGCCTGAGTGATATAGTAAGGAGAATATTGAGGAAATAGTGAAAAATATAAAAACTCCCCCTGCTTCGCTTCCCCCTCATTTAGGTGGATTAGAGGGGGAGCTAGAACCTCCAGACTTTATATTCATACTTTCAGAATCATTTTTTGATTTATCTAGAATAAAATGACTAGATTTTTGAGAAGATTTAACTCCAACTTTGCATAACTTACAAACTGAAACTTATCACGGAAAGATGATTAGTCCTGTTTTTTGAGGGAAAACTGCTTTGGCTGAATTTGAACTTTTGACAGGAAATTTGGTAAAAAATTTACCAGTTTGAAGTATCCCTTATACTCAATATATAAATAGAGATATTCCTGCAATTCCGTGGATAATGAAAGCAAATGGATATGAAACTTTGGCTGTTCACACTTATGAGAAAAATTTTTTTAATAGAAATAATGTATATCCTTATATTTGACTTGATAATTTTATAGCATCAGAAGATATAGAAAATCCTAAATACAAATGACGTTTTATAAGTGATGAAACTTTTACTCAAGAGATTATAAAAAATTTGGAAAAATGAGAAAAATCTAAATTTATATTTTGAATTTCTATGCAAAATCATTCTTCTTATGAAAATAAATACAAAGCGAGCGAAATTTCAGTAAAATTGAAAAATACTAATTTATCAGATAAATCAAAGGATATTTTGACTAATTATGCTCAAGGGATTCGCGATGCTGATGAGAATTTATGAAAATTACTAAAATATTTTAAAACAAGAAAAAAACATACAGTTGTATTGTTTTTCTGAGATCATTTACCAAATTTGTGAGACAATAATATTTGATATACAGAAACTAAATATATAAATGAAAAGGAGGAAAAAAATTGGAATAAAGATAATTTAGAAAATATGTATAGTCCAGATTTTCTAATTTGGTCAAATAAATGAGAATTTGAAAATAAAGATTTATGATATATTTGAGCTTCATATTTAGGGAATTATGTTCTTGACATAGAATGAATAAAATCTAAATGAACTTATTTTGATTATATAAGTGAAGAATTTAAATGTTTACAAGCTAATTCGCCGGTTTTATCTAGTACAAAAGAAACTTGAGTTATCAGAAACAAAGATAGAAAAACTTGTCTAGAATATGACAAAAATCATGCACTGCTTCAATATGATATATTGTTTGGGAAGAATTATACAAAAAAATGACTAGATTTCTAGTCATTTTTTTATCAAGAAGTAGTTACTATTACCAACCAATTGAAAATCCAGAGAAAAGTAAAATACTCAATAAACTGGATAAAATATATACCAATCATCCATTCCTTTGAAGTAGAAGACTCCATATATTACTCAAACAAGAATGAATAGATATCGGTCGTCATAAAACAAGACGTTTGATGAAAATATTATGAATCCAAACTCTCTATCCACATAAAAATACCAGTATACCAAATAAAGCCCATAAAAAATATCCATACCTTTTAAAGAATATAGAAATAACTCATTCTAATCAAGTATGGAGTACGGATATTACCTATATTAGAATGAAGAGATGATTTATATATCTCATTGCCATAATAGACTGGTATTCAAGAAAAGTATTATCTTGGAAAATTTCTAATTCTATGGATGTAAGTTTTTGCACTGATGTTTTAAATGAAGCCGTAGAAAACTAATGAACTCCATAAATATTTAACACTGACCAATGAAGTCAATTTACCAGTAATGTTTTTACCTGAATTCTTGAAAAAAATAATATTTCTATTAGTATGGATGGAAAGTGAAAGTATGCAGATAATATATTTGTTGAAAGATTATGGAGAATGATAAAACAAGAGGAAGTGTATTTGAGAGAATATGATTCTCCTATTGAAGCAATGATTTCTATTAAAAAATATATAATATTTTATAACTCAAAAAGACCTCATCAATCTCTTTGATACAAAACTCCTTGAGAAGTTTATATTCAATTCAGCTTTGTATATCAAAGTAATTTTCAAAATATAGTTATCGTTATTACTTCACTTGCTGTTAAACTAGATTTTCTTCAGCTTTTATTTCATAAAACTTTATTTTTTAGCATTTTTGTTAAGTCATCAATTATACAAAATATTTTTACAATTAAGTCTTTATGGTTATTATTATTTTCGAAATTCATAATTCTTTAAATTAAGATGTAATTTATTATGAATTTCACTTTAATTATTACCTATTTTAAAGCAAATTTAATTTCGTAATTCGAGTTAATAGAGATAATTTATTTTTTCAAAATTCTATTTTTTCCATAGATAATATTTAAAAATCTTATAAAATGTAATTATTCCATCCTTTATTCTCATTTTTTTTCCTTCTTTGAATCATCGAGAACTATAAGAAATTGGAATTTCTCATATTTTATATCATAATTTTGACATTTTTGCAGTTACTTCTATACAAAAATCAAATCATTTTGATTCTAATTGGATAGATTTTAATAAATTTGTTTTTATTAATTTATATCATGTTGCTTCATCAGTAAGATGTTGTTTATAAATAATATTTGTTATCATAGTTATGAGTTTTCATCATAAATAAAATACTATATTAGAATATTTATTTGGTCTCAAATTCCTACTTCAATATAAGATATTAACTTTTTTATTTATTAATTCACTCAACATATTATTTATATCTATAGGATTATATTCTAAATCTGCATCTTGAATTATAGTATATTCTCAACTTGCTATTTCTAATCATTTTATTATCGCATTTCATTTTCAATAATTTTCTTTCAAATGAATAATATTTATATTTTTTTCATCTTTAAAAGTATCTAAAATTGTCTGAGTTTTATCATGAGAACCATCATTGATGATAATAATTTCTTTATGTATTCAAAAAATTAAACTAAGATCTTGAATTTTATTGATGATAGTTTTTATAGTTCTTTCTTCATTATAAACAGGAATGATTATAGAGAGTGTGTTTATTATTTTATCTGCCATAGATAGTTATTTTTATATTTATATATTAATTTAAATCATTTATCTTTTTTTATTTGATCTATTTTATACAATAATGATCGATTAATTATATAATTAGGTTCGTCTTGCAAAATAACATAATAATTCACTCAAAGCTTTTTTAAATAATTATATAATTTAATGTCTTTATTTTTTGGTTTCATCATATAGTCAAGTAACAAATCTTGTAAATCCGAAAATATTTTTTTATCATTCATATAAATATACATCTGTTCCATACTCATCAAATATTTATAATTATCTCATAAGTAATAATAAAATAAATAGAAATAATAAAAATCATTTCATAAAATTACACTTCCTTTAGGAATATATTTTCAAGAATTAATAATAAATACTTTTTTATCTCATATAAAAATTGATTCATCTTTATTTTTTATAGATATAAAAATTGATTGAAATAGATAAATAAATATTATAATCAATATACTTCAGTATAAATTTTTTTTATTATGTATTGTATAATTTTCTATTTCTATTATTTTTTTTATTGAATATATGAAACTAAATATACAAGATACGAGTAAAAAATCTCAAAACCTAACAATAAAGAAAGATAATATAAATAATATTAATGTTTGACTCGTTATAAAAACATAAAACTTATCATCAAATAATCTGATGTTCTTATTACTGTTATTCATAAGAAGATACAAATATAAATTTATTATTACAAATAAACCTAATATTATATATAAATTTACTCAGCTATAACTTCAAAGTTCTGAAACAAATGTTTCGGACATTCTTTGAAGAATAGGAATTCATAATATTGAAATAAATGACAATATCAAATAACTGAATGATTTTGTATGTATTAAAATTCAAATAATACTTCAAAAGATACTGAATAGTAATATTTTTATTTTTTCTTTTTTATCGAGCTCATATATTAAAGTGTATAAAATAATAGGAATAAATAAAAGAAAAAATAAAAAATGATACAAAGATGCAATTAAAAATATAAATAATAAATAATAATATTTTCTTTTAAATAAAATAACTAAAATGAATAAAAATAAAATAATAGTCATTAAAAAAGGTCGAGATAAAAATACTCTTCATAATGTATCATTATTAAAAAATAATAAAAATCAAATGACTCATAATCAAATTATCGTTGGATTTTTCAGTTCTGAATTGAGAGATAGGGTAATAAAGGATAATAAAATAATACAAATCACTATATAATATTTGTTTAAATTTTGAATATTTATTCATAATTTTAATAAATATGAAAGTAATATATGGTGTCATTGCCACAAATCAACATTATATTTATTCAGTATAGAATTGGTAGTTATATCTCACCAATTATGATGAGTATCATTTTCTAAAAATCAATATGTATTTATATCATAAGCAAATCTATTATGTCTTAATGAGTCATCAATTCAAATGACATAATCGTTTTTTAAAAATCATGCATTAATGAAAGTAATAATTCATATTATTAGCGATATACCTATATTGAGTAAAATATTTTTCATATATATTATTTAATTATCATAAGTATTTCATCATCAATATCTATTGGAATTATATTATATTCAATTTCATTATCTTCTAAATAATCCCAAAATCAGATCATTTTTTCTCTAAATTTTATCACATCATCAACTACCACTATTCATCATGGTAAAACTTTATCCCGAACCAACTCCAAGAAATCTTTTGTTCTTCTTTTCATTCCATCAATAAATACAAAATCATAGTTCTCATCTCATTTAGGTATAATATCGAGTGCATTTCCATTTATAGCATGAATAGTTTCTGCAACATCAGCTCTATGAAAATTTTCTAAAGCACTATCGTATGAAAGTTTTGAAAATTCAATAGTAGTAATTCTTCCTCATGTTTTTTGTAACTCAAGAGCAAAGTTGATAGTACTATATCAATTTGCCGTTCCAATCTCAAGCATATTTTTTGTATATTGTATCTTGATGAGATCTCGTAAAAATTTCGCATTTACTTCTGAAATATTTGGAATTTCATTTTCAATACCATATTTTTTTAATGCTTTTAAAAATATGTTAATATCCATTTATTTGGCTTTAATAATAAATATACTCAAATATAAAAATAAAAAAAAATATGTCAAGAATAAAAAAACTGAAAAAATTTGCTTTTTCTCTCTTTTTTTCATATAATACTCGTGTTTTAATTTATTTAATAATTTTTATTTATGAAAAATACATTAGGAAAATTTTTTTATTCTTTACTTTGAATAGTTTTGCTTACTCAAAATCTACTTTCAGCAAATGCTGAATTTAGTATAACCGCAGAATCGAATGCTACTAAGCTTAAATGAAATAGTTGAGATAATATGGTGACTATTATTGAGAGTATAGTTGCGTATGTGGTATGACTTCTTTATCTTATTGCTGTAATTGTTGTTCTCTATTGAGGATTTTTGATATTAACTGCTGGTTGAGATGAGGAATGAGTAAAAAAATGAAAAAAGTCTATTGTAAATGGAGTTATTTGACTCATAGTTATATTTTTAGCATCATCATTAGTTACCTGGTTAATTACATTATTTAATTGAGCATGAAGTGCTACTAACTAATGGTAATTAGTAGCCTATATTGAAAATTTTTTCATTTAAACAAATTATATTTCATATGTATAAAAAAATTCTTTTTACTTTTTTCTTATTTCTCTTTTTTATCCATTTATCTACTACTTTTGGTAGTTGAATAAATTTTTGAACATGAAAAATAGATGAAGGTTTAAAATGATGAACTGGTGATTTAGTTCTGACTATTGAGAATATGGTTGCTTTTATCATATGACTTCTCTATCTCATATCTGTAATATTTTGACTGTATGGTTGATTTATGATTTTAACTTCAGCTTGAGAAGAAGAAAAAGTCAAAAAAGGAAGAAAGATTATTATTTATATGATAATTGGACTTATCTGTATATTCTTGGCAAGTTCTCTGGTTACTTGGGTTATTAATACTATGCAATCAACAAAAATAAGTGGTAATTCTACTCCATAAATATAAAAAATAGAATTAAAAGAAAAAACTTTGAGAAATCAAAGTTTTTTTATATAATACAGTATATTATTTTTTAA
>JAVHPF010000078.1:26001-29974 GCA_036170435.1 Patescibacteria group bacterium | reverse complement strand
AATTTCATTGATATGATAAATCTACTCAACTTGATGTTATTGTTACATAATCATCTGGTAATGGTAGTATTGTATTTTTTGTTTGATATATAATTAAAGAATCTCTAAGTGTTCACAATTCACTTATTCTTTTCCCATCTCTAGAATCTAAAGTATATGATTGGTATGATAAAAAACCTATAGTAGCGAGTATTGCTAAAATAGTTATTACTATGATTAATTCCACTAATGTGAAAGCTTTGCTTTTTTGTTGAATCATTAATAAATGTTGTATATAAATTAATGTTGATTTTAATAAATTATTAAAATATTACAAATAAAAAATAAGGAACGATACAATCGTTCCCTACATATTATTTAACTATATCTTTAGTTTTACCTCTTCATTTAAATTCAATTGAAATTGGAGTCCCCGCATATCAGAAATTATCTCTGATTCTATTTTCCAAATATCTTTTATATGAAAAATGAAAATGTTCTGGATTATTAACACTTACCACAAATTTTGGTGGATTAATATCAACTTGAGATCCATAATAAATTTTTGGTTTATGTGATTTTTTATTACCTGTTGGTGGATGTTTATATATAACTTGTTCTAGGAATGTGTTAAATATACCAGTTTTAATTCTTTTTTGTCTCTCTTCTTTTATTTCTATAGCTCTTTTTAGTATTTCATCAACTCTTTTTCATTCTGTTGCAGAAACAAATATTACAGAAACCCAAGACATAAATTCTATTTTTTGTCTAAGATAATCAATATATTTATTCATTATTGTATCTTTATTAATTCCTGGCTTAGCCAAAACCTTATCCCATTTATTAACTACAACAATTACTCATTTACCTTCTTCTAAAGCTCTTTCTATAATTGCCATATCTTGATGAACAATTCCATCAAAACCATCTATAACAACAGCTACAACATCAGCTCTAGAAATAGATCTATCAGTTCTCATTATTGACCAATCTTCTATATTTCTTGTCCCAATTTTTGAAGCTCTTCTAATACCAGCAGTATCAATCAAAACAAAATTTTGTCCTTCTTCAGGAGTAGTTTCATCTTTGAAAACAAATTTTGTATCTACACTATCTCTAGTTGTACCAGCCATATCTTTTACCATAACTCTATTTTCTCTAGTTATTGCATTAACTAGGCTTGATTTACCAACATTTGGTCTACCAATCATAGCAAGTTTGATAAATGTATCATCAGTTTCATCATAAGCATAATGAAGTCCTCTAGATTTGAAATTATCTGCAATGAAGTTTTTTATATCATTTATTCATCTATTATGAGAAGTTGAAACAACGAAAAAATTATCAATTCAACCTTTTCAAGCTAGAGAATAAGCTTCCATTTCTTTTTTTTCATTATCAGCTTTTGTAGCAACAATTACTACATTTTGATATTTTTTCTTTCTGATAGTTCTTAGAATTTCTTCATCCAAATCAGTAAATTTATCATATTCAATAAGCCATAAAAGCATATCACTTTCATCAATTGCTCTAATAGTTCTTTCTATAATATCTACAGCAACTTCATCAGTTTTTGAACCAAAATCCAATCACCCTGAATCAGAGATAATATAAACTATATCATTATCTCTATCATTGTATTCAAATTCGATTATATCTCTAGTTGTACCAGCTTCATCAGCAACTATTGCTATTTTATGCCCCGTATACATATTGAAAAAACTTGATTTACCAACATTTGGTCTTCAAATTACAGTTACTTTTCCTAACATTTTTGATAGTTATTTATTAAATTCGTGCATTATTATATGAAAAACTTGGAAAAAACAAAATAAGAAAAAAATTAGCCGAAAATTTGTTCAAAAATTCATTTTTTATTTTTGAAATTTATTTTATTTTCTTTTGCTATTTCTTCATACATTTCTCTTTCTTTTGAGTTTATTTTTTTAGGAATAGAAATATTTAAATTAATAAATAAATCTCATTTTTTATCTTTATCTATATATTTCACTCAATCTCATGATATTTTAATAACAGTGCCAACTTGAGTGCCAGCTTCTATTTCTATAGTTCTTTTCCCTATTACTGGAATTGTAATTTCTTTTTTAGTGCCTAAAATTGCTTCTATAACATCTATTTCTAAATCAAAATACAAATCAACTCATTTTCTAGTTAGAGTTTTTTCTTTTAAATTTACTGAAAATTTTATATACAAATCTCCTGCGCTTGATTTGATTCAATCATTTCATTCTCCTTGCATTTTAATAATCATTCCGTTATCAATACCCGCTGGAATATCAAGTTCAATAGAATGTTCTAGTCTGATTCTTTTTTTACCATTACATTTTGAACAAATATGTTCAATTGTTTCTCATTCACCATGACAAGATTCACAAATTCAAGTATGTTCAATAGTCCCAAACATAGTTTGTTGTCTATATTTTACTTGCCCAACTCATCCACAAGTAGAACAAGTTTTTTTACCAGTTCCACCTTCTCAAGAACAAGAATCGCATGATACATTTTTTGAAAATTTTATAGTTTTTTTTCATCCATAAATACTAGTTTGTAAATCTAAATCCAATTTATATTCTAAATCTTCTCATCTTTGAGAACTAGATTTTTTTCTAGCTCTTCATCATTGCTGAAATCCACCTCAAAAGAAATTTTCAAATAAATCTCCTAAATCCACATCAAAACCTTGGCTAGAAAAGCCACCTCCAAAAGGATTTCATCCACCACCGACTCTTCCATAAGTATCATATTCTCTTCTTTTTTGAGAATCAGACAATACAGAATTAGCCTCATTAATTTCTTTAAATTTAGCTTCCATAGTTTTATCTCCAGCATGTCTATCAGGATGATATTGCATAGCAAGTTTTCTATAGGCTTTTTTAATTTCTTCCTCACTTGCTGTTTTTTCTACTCCAAGTATTTCGTAATAATTCTTCGACATAATTTTATAAAATAACAAATAATAAACAAAATATAAGAAATAAAAAATATTCTTATTTCTTAGTTTTTAACTATTAAAAAGACACACAGCAATCCCAAGTTAAAAGGAGGAAACTCGTTATCGCCATATGCCTTAAGTCAAGATTTTATTGAAAAATTGATTTTTTTCAAGTTTTTTTAATCCCTATTAAAATAAAGGCAAATTATACTAATAATAATTTAACTAAAATAAATTTGCAAAAAAGGCAATTTTCTGCTAAAATAAAGGAAATTATAAATAATTTTAATTATGAAACTTTTTAAAAACAGTTTATATAACTTGAGTAATCTACTAATTCTAGTAACTATCTCTTCAAGTTTAGTACTTACATATGCCATAAAAAATAATTTTCTTGATATAAATTCAAGTATTTTTTATGTAATTTCTGTTTTTTTCATAATTATACAATCAACTATAATAATGCTTCTAATAAAAGTAAATTATGAAGACCCAATTGCAGAATTAGAATATAATATTAAAGCTTTTATTACCTGAAATCTAAAATGAAAAGAATTAGTTTTCAAAAAAAATATCAATCCACACCTTTCATATATTTTAAAATTTTTCACTACAACTCTAAATATGCTAAAAAATATTAGAGATGAATTTGTAAGTGGAAAAGCTATTAAATCAGAAGTAGATCTAGCTCGTGAAATACAAGAAAAATTATTAAATAAAAAATTAGAAAACGTTCCAAGTTTGGAAATAATTGCCAAATCAAAACCAGCTTGAGAAATTGGTTGAGATTCCTATGATATAATCAAACAATGAGATAATTATTATATTTATGTTTGAGATGCTACAGGACACTGAGTTGCAGCATGATTTGTTATGATGATGGTTAATTCCCTTATAAGTTGATTTTCAAAAGTTGTAAAATCAGGTAGTCAAATTCTTTCAATGACAAATGAAATTCTAAAGCCAAGAGTAAAATCAAATATTTTAATGAGTTTATTACTTGTTAGATGGAATGAAGCAGAAAAAAGACTTTTTATGACT
>JAVHPF010000078.1:16987-25901 GCA_036170435.1 Patescibacteria group bacterium | reverse complement strand
AGATTAATAAAAAGTATTGAAAATTCTCCAGAAATGATTATAAATTGAGCACATAAAAAAACTGCAAGATGAGTTTTCAATAATATAACTATGGAATTGTCGAAATTTATGTGATATAAACATCGTCAATATGATGATATTACTCTTGTAGTTGCTCATTACACTGGCTGAGAAATTATAGAAAATGACTTTTCTGAAATTATTCCAGATGAATTTATAACTGAATGGAATTGGAATTAGGAGAAACCCATCCCCCTTCGGGTACTCCCTTTGGAAAAGGGAGATTAAAAATAAACCTCTAAATCCCCCTTTTCCAAAGGGGGTGACTCGTAGAGTCGGGGGATTTTATTAAAAATAACTAATAAATTAGACTTATGTCAAACGAAAAATTAAAAGAATTGATATCAAAAAAATACTCTGGAGATGCTTTTTATTATGAAGTAAAAGATATAGTAACAAATAAAAAAGAAGATTCAAAATCTTCTTATTTAAGTGTAGAAAATATGGATTTAGATAAACCTTTATCTAAAGAAGAGGAAAAGAAATTACTTGAAATAGAAAAAGAATATAATGAATCTTTAGCTTATGTAAAAGATTTAGTTTCTCCTGCTTTCATGAAAATCATGCCAGATAAAATCAAAATCAACAATGTTTTTGCAAAAACTTATTTTGTTTATGCTTATCCAAATTATTTAGAATGAAATTGGCTTTCTCCTGTAATTAACTGGGATACAAAATTTGATATGAGTATGTATATCTATCCTATTGATTCTGCTTTCATACAAAAATATTTAAAGAAAAGACTTGTTCAATTAAATTCAGAAAGATCTATAAATGCTGATAAATGACTTGTTAATGATCCAGCTATTGATGCGCAAATTCAAGATGTAGAAGAACTTAGAGCTAAACTTACTAGATGAATGGAAAAATATTTCCATTTTTCTCTATATATTACAGTTTATGCTGAAACAGAAGAAAAATTAAATAAAGTCTGAAAAGATATTGAAACTATGTTAAGTTGAAGAAATGTACTTCAAAAACAAGCATATTTAAGAATGGAACAAGCTTTTGTTTCAACTGGGCCTTTTGCTCGTGATGAACTTGGAGTTTATAGAAATATTTCAACTGGTTGATTATCAACAACTTTCCCTTTTACATCAAGTACACTTAGTCATGATGATGGTATTTTATACTGAGTAAATACTCATAATAATTCACTAATTATTTATGATAGATTCAAATCTGAAAATGCAAATATGTGTGTATTTGCGAAATCTTGAGGTTGAAAATCATTTACTGTAAAACTTGAAATTCTTAGATCTCTTATGATGTGAATTGATGTTATAGTAATAGATCCAGAAAATGAATATAAAGCTCTTGTTGATACAGTTTGAGGGTCTTATCTTGATGTTTCATTAAATAGTAGCGAGAGAATAAATCCTTTTGACTTACCTCTTTGACTAAAAGATAAAGATATGAAAAAATGAGATTTGCTTAGAGAAGCTATTACAAATCTTATTTGACTTATGAGTTTGATGCTATGAAAATTATCTTCAAAAGAAGAATCTCTTATAGAAAAAGCTCTTATTACAACTTATAGCTTAAAATGAGTGAGTTTTGAAAATGATGATATGGAACATAGAGAAGTTCCTGTTATGCAAGACTTTTTTGATGTTATAGAAACTATGGATTGAGCTTGAGATTTAGCTATTAGATTAGAAAAATATACTACTTGAATCTATGCTTGAATTTTCAATCAAAGAACAAATATAAGTCTAAAAGAATGATTACAAGTATTTTCAGTAAGAGATCTTGGAGATAATCTTAGACCAATTGCGATGTACAACATCCTTAATCATATTTGGAATAAAGTAAGAAGTGAAAATAAAAAGAGAATTCTTGTTATAGATGAAGCTTGGAATATTATGCAACACGAAGATTCTGCTAAATTTTTATTTTGACTTGTTAAAAGAGCCAGAAAATACAACCTTTGAGTAACAACAATAACTCAAGATGTAGAAGATTTTATTGCGTCTCCTCAAGGAAAACCAATAGTTACAAACTCATCTATTCAAATATTATTGAAACAATCTCCTGCTTCAATTGATGCAATTCAAAATATATTTAAACTAACTGAACAAGAAAAGTATATTTTACTTAATTCCGCAGTTGGACAATGACTATTTTTCGCTTGAATGGAACACGTTGCTATACAAGTTTTGGCTTCATACTACGAAACAGAGATAGTTTCAACAAACCCTAATAGGTAAATTACCATAAAATCAAGAAAAGTAAATAGATAGAGACTTGATAAAGGAAGTATTTTAGATAGAATGCTTCCTTATTTTTATTTAAGTTTTTGAGATGAATAAATTATTGAACTGAGCATTAATAGCCTGAGCATTAACATTATGAATTCCAGAGAAATCAAAAGCTCAGGACTTTGTTGACTTCAATAAAACAAAAGTAGAGAAAACCATAGAAACAAATAATGATATCAACAATATAAAATTTCTAATTTCCCAAAAACTAGATAATAGCAATTTAAATGAAGAAGAAAAAAAAGAAATATTAGAAGTTATTTCAAATAAAGATTTTGAAGATGAACTATATAAAATAATAAAAAAAGAAAAATCTTGGTCTATAGAAAATATGTTAATGGCATTATTTTGGGGATTATTGTATTGATATGCATATATGACAACGATAAACAGAGTAAGAAAAGAATATATGCCAATTGATGTAAAAAGTTTTTCTATTTTTTGAGCATCAAGCTGATGAATGGTTCTTCTTAATTGAATTGTTCCATGATCACTAGTTTACTTAGAATCTTTTGTTCTGGCTTTTACGGCAGTAGCACTACATTTACAAAATGAAAAAAATCAAAAGGAATATAAAAATCCAAATAATGAAAAAATATTAATAGATCATTTAAAAGAATATGCAGATGTTTTACCTTTTCCATCAGTTGTATATGATGATAACTGATTTCCAATAGTATGGAATAAACGACTTGAAAAAGAAACAGGCTACACTCATGATGAAATAATAAAATATTACAAAAAACATTGAGAAATAATTACTCTTCAATACAGAGGTATAAATCTTAAAAAAGTTCAAAAACATCTTAGAAATGTAGAAGAAACATGAATTTGATATAGAGATGTTGCATTTACAATGGTAACAAAAACCTGAAAAGAAAAAACATTTTTACGGACAAATAAAATGAGTGAATTTGGTAAAAGTATGAGAATATGATTACCAATCACAGATGAAAATGAAATAAGAATAAAATTAGCTGAAACTGAAAAATTACTAAAGACTGATTATTTAACTTGAGTTTGTAATAGAGAAGCTTTATTGAATAATTTACACGTGCTTTTTACTCATCAAGAAAGAGAAAAAACAACTAATTTCACAATTGCAATAATTGATATTGATAATTTCAAAACAGTAAATGATATACACTGACACAAAATTTGAGATCAAGTATTACAAAAATTTGCACATCATTTAATGACTAGTATAAGAGAATGAGATAAAGTATATAGAATTTGATGAGATGAATTTATAATAATATTCCAAGATACTGATAGTGAAGAAATTTCAAATAAATTAACTCATATAAGAGAATCTTTTTATAGAAATCCTATAGATATAGATTGAGAAAAATTAAATATTTGAAGTAGTTGGTGACTAAAAACTATAAACATAAGAGATTATAAAAATGAAAATCTAAATGATACATTATATAGCGAAGAACTTTTTTCTAAAATACAAGAAAAAATAGATTGTTATATGTATAGTGTAAAATACTATAAATTAATTGAAGATGAATTATTAGATGACGGTAGAATTACTAGATATAGTAGCGAAAAAAATGGTATTGCAATTGAATTAAATAAAAATTCTGAATTTGCTTGAGTAAAAGTAGTTAATTCAGAATGAGAATTTGTAATATCCGTAAATGAATTACTTAGAATCAAAGAATTAAAAAAAGAAATGGCTGAATCGAAAAATTGAAATATGAGAAAATAAAAAAATATCCCCTAAATTTATTAAAAAAATTTGGGGATATTTTTTTTCTGGTTATTATATCTAAAATTACGATTTAAACACTTAAAATGATTGATACAATAATGATATTTATGGCTCGTATCATAAAAAATACTACAAATTTCATGATTTGAGCTAAAAATATAGATGAAATACTAGAAAAAAATAAAAACTTGATAATAATATTTGGGCATCCAAAATGCAAACCTTGCCAAAAAATAATGTTTATGATTCCTATTATTTACTTAAAATCTAAAATAGCTTGATATACTCTAAGATTTTGTAACGTAATAGAACACAAAGAAAAAAGTAAAGAACTATGAATAAGTATAACTCCAACATTACTTGTATATAAAAATGCTGAAATTTACAAAAAAATAGAAAATGAAAAAGAAATATTTGATTTTCTAAAAACCTTTAAATAAATAAAAAACATACAAATATGAAAATAGATAACTTAACTCTGAGTTTTTGAAACAAAATAGTTTTAAAAAATGTAAATATTGATATTAAAGCTGGTGAATTTGTTTTTTTCATTGGACATTCATGAAGTGGTAAAACATCGCTTATAAGGAGCATAATTTGAGATTTCAAATGAGAATCTGGTGATATAATACTTGATAATGGTTCTATGCTATATATGAATCATTCAAATAAGTTTATAACATCTTATAGAAAAACTATTTGAGTTATTTTTCAAGACTATAAATTACTTGAATCTAAAAAAGTTTATGAAAATGTAGCTTTTGCAATGGAGGTTTGTGGATATAGTGATAAAATGATAGCAAAAAGAGTTCCTGAAGTATTAGATCAAGTTGGACTTATAATGAAAAAAGATAAATATATAAGGGAACTATCTGGTTGAGAAGCTCAAAGAGTATCAATTGCCAGAGCACTAGTACATAATCCAAATATAATTATTTGAGATGAACCAACAGGTAACTTGGATCCAGAAACAGCTATGAGTATTATGAAAATTTTTGAAGATTTAAATAAAGAAGGAAAAACTATAATTATAGCAACTCATGACAAAAATATAGTAGATAAAATGTGAAAAAGAGTAATTACATTCAAAGATAAAGAAGTAATTAGTGATGTAAAAAAATGAGATTATAATTTGTAAAAATAAAAAAAATATTCGCGAATCGCGAATATTTTTTTTGTAGGGAACGGTTTAAAACCGTTCCCTACAATTATATTTAAATATATTTTATTATCTAGGCATTCCATAGAAATCTAAACCTCTAGCGTCAACCATAGATTGAGTTAAAAAGTTTTTCTTTTTACCTTTTAGAAAAAATCCTCTTTCATCAATTACTCATTGTTCAATAAGAGTTTTTGCATTTTTTGTTTCAAGTTTTTTCTTCGGAAAACTTTTTTTGTTTTCAAAATAGTGAGCTCTAGCTTTGTATGATTGGTTTTTTCTAGATTGTGGATTTTCATTTCCAATGTAAACTTGAAATGAAGCTTTTTTTCATTTAGATAACTTTCTAGCAGCAGCTTGTTTTTTAACTACACTTGATTTTAACCCGTGACTATTTGCCATAATTTAAAATATTAATTAACTAAAAATTACGAATTAGGAACTAAAAACTACTTTATCGTATGTAATTCGTAATTCTCAATTCGTAATTGAAATGGAGCGAGGGACCAGGTTTGAACTGGCACACCCAAGGGTTGAAGCCTTAGTACACTCACTCTTTTATGTTACCCTCGCTTGTAGACTTTGTAGAGATGATTCTCTCAAGTCAAATTTTTTCTTTAATGGTGCCGAGAGACAGAATTGAACTGTCGACACAGGGCTTTTCAGGCCCCTGCTCTACCACTGAGCTACCCCGGCTTATTTTTAAAGCTTGTTTATTATATGAAATTTTTTAAATAATCAAATGTTTTTTCAAAAAAAGTATTTAAAAGCCAAAATATATAATCTTTTTATAAAAAGGTAGAGATAAAGCAATGCTTTATCTCTACTATAAATTATAACCCTCCGGCTTTACAAGCCACCTCCCTTGAAAAGGGAGGAAATAGAAGATAAATTTGTTTTAATTTCTTCCCTTTCCAAGGGAAGTCCCGAGGAACGAGGGGATGGGTTTATCTTCTAAGCAAAGAAACTTTCAAATTCTTCTTTTGTTAATTCTTCTTTTTTTAGAAGTTCATTTGAAATTTTTTCATGAAGTTCTTTATTTTCTAAGATTATTTTCTTAGTTCTAGCATAAGACTCCGATAATATTTCTTTTACTTTTTTGTCTATTATTTCTTGAGTTTTTTCTGAAAATGGTTTAGAGTTTCATTCAGCTCAAAGGTAATTTCATTCAATAGAATCTGGAGCAAAATTTTCAGCTCACACTTCTTCATCCATACCAAATCTAGTTACCATATCACGAGCGATTTTTGTAGCTCTTTCTATATCGTTTGATGCTCAAGTTGTTATATAATCTTTTCCAAAGAAAATTTCTTCTGATACTCTTCATCCGTAAAGAGTAGCAAGTTCATCTAGATATTTAGCTTTTGAAACAAGTACTTTATCTTTCTCTGGTAAAAACCAAGTAACTCACAAAGCTCATCATCTAGGTAAAATACTTACTTTATGAACTGGATCTGTATTGGGGCATAATCTACCAACCAGAGCATGTCCAACTTCATGATAAGCTGTGATTTTCTTTTCATTTTCATCCATTACAAGAGATTTTTTATGTAATCACATAATTATCTTTTCAAATGCTTCTTGAATAGTTTTAGCATCTATTTCAGTTTTATCATGTCTAGCTGATAAAATTGCAGCTTCATTTATTAAATTTCCTAAATCAGCTCAGCTAAATCAAACAGTTGATGAAGCAACAGATCTCAAATCTACATCTTTTTTTAATTTTTTATTTCTTACATGAACTTCAAGAATTTTCACTCTATCTTCTAAATTTGGTAAGTTTATTGTAACTTTTCTATCAAATCTTCCTGGTCTAGTTAATGCTTTATCAAGAACATCAGCTCTATTTGTAGCAGCCATTACAATAACACTTGTCTCATTATCAAAACCATCCATTTCAGTTAATATTTGGTTTAGAGTTTGTTCTCTTTCATCATGTCCACCTCACATTCAAGGAGATCTTTTTTTACCAATTGCATCTATTTCATCTATAAAAATTATTGCCGGAGCAATTTTTTTTGCTTCTGAAAATAAATCTCTAACTCTTGATGCACCAACTCAAACAAACATTTCTACGAATTCTGAACCAGAAATAGATAAAAATGGAACGTCAGATTCCCCCGCTACTGCTCTTGCAATAAGAGTTTTACCTGTACCTGGAGGTCCAACAAGAAGTATTCATTTAGGGATTTTTGCACCCATATCTTTATATTTTTTTGGATGTTTCAAGAAATCTACAACTTCTTTTAATTCTTCTTTTTCTTCTTCCGCTCAGGCAACATCAGTAAACATTATTTTATCTTTGTCTTTGTCATATACCCTTGCTCTAGATTTACCAAAAGTCATAGCATTATTTGCTACTCATCACATTCTACCAATAAGTATTATAGCTACTATAAAAAATAATATAAATCCAATAATTGTTGGCAACATTTCTGACCAAAATTTATTTGAAGTTTGATCTTTAACTTCTATTTTAGTTTTTATTTTAGAATTATTTAATCCTAAATCCTTCAAAGAATTATTATCTGGAAGAACAACAACATCTCTTTTTTGCTTTTCTATTCCAGCCTCAGTAACTTTAGAACCAGATAAACTTGCAAATGCTTTATTTCAATCTATCAAAATTTCACTATATATTCAAGAACCATAATTTAAAGAAAGTGTAGTTAAATCTGTGTTATTATCTACATAATCAGTCTTGTTTATTAAAGGAATCAAAAATGATGCAATTATAGCAATAATAACCACATATCAAATGTATTTATATGTGTTATTATCTGGTGTTTTTTTATCATTTTTTTTATTATTATTCATAATTTTATTTTTCACTTCTTTTTTTTCTTTTACTTTTTTTGGTATCATTTAATTTACTATTAAATCAAAATAAAAATAAGCCCTAAAGCTTATGTTGGATAATACTGAAAAATTGTCTTTTTGCAAAAAAAAGATGATAATTAAATTATCATCATAAGTTCTTCAGTCTCCTCTATAGTGAGATAAGCTACAAATCTAAGGAAGTTTTCTTTTTCTTCTTTTTTGAGTTCACTTGAATTTGCAATCCTTTCTCTGACTGTTGGTTCAATTATCATTTTACTTTTTCACATTTTGAATTATATTAATATTAAATTTCTTTTAAAAACAAAAACAAGATAACTATTTCTTTTAAAGCTTTATATAACTTTACGAAAATAAGTTTAACATAAAATTTCTTATTTGTAAAATATTTTAACAAAATGTCAATAATACTTTGAATAGACCCCGGAACAACTACAATTTGATTCGCTTTGATAGAAAAAAGTAAAAATAATTTAGAATTACTAGATTATTGAATAGTTGAAACTCCTCCAAAAATGGAACTCAAATATAAATTACTGGAAATTTGAAATGATATTTGAGAACTACTTGATATTCATAAACCTGATTTAGTATCAATTGAAAAACTATTTTTTACAACTAATATCAAAACTTGAATAGATGTATCACATGCTAGATGAGTAATAATGTATGAAGCTATAAAAAGATGAATAGAAATACTAGAATTTACACCTCTTGAGCTGAAACATGCTATAACTTGATATTGAAAAGCTGATAAAAAACAATTACAAAATGCAATAAAAATAATAATGAAACTAGAAACTATTCCAAAACCAGATGATGCTGCCGATGCGGTTTGCCTTGCTTATATTGGAGCTTTGAATTTAAAATAAAAAA
>JAVHPF010000078.1:0-16887 GCA_036170435.1 Patescibacteria group bacterium | reverse complement strand
GCTGCCGATGCGGTTTGCCTTGCTTATATTGGAGCTTTGAATTTAAAATAAAAAATGTTTAGAAATTTTTCTAAACATTTTTTTATTTAAGGAACGCGGGCCCGCGTTCCCTACGGAGATTTGGAATGAAAATATTCATTCCCTACGGAGATTTGGAACGATACAATCGTTCCCTACAATTATTAAAACAAAAATATTTTATCTCATTTTATCTTTCATCATATCCTCATCCCAAGCTTTTTTCTGACTATCATAGTAAAAAATTGGTATTGCAATAAGGGTAAGAATCGCACTTGTAGCAAGTCACCAAACTATACTCCGAGCAAGTCATGACCAAACTGGATCAGATGTGATTTTAATCGCACCAAATATCGCAGCCATAGAAGTTAGCATTATCGGCATAAATCTGATATATCAAGCTTCAATAATAGCTTTTTCTATAGTCCATCATCTAGATTTCAGTATATTTACATAATCTATCAAAAGTATAGCATTTCAAACAACTATTCAAGCTAGAGATATTATTCAAATCATTGCTGTAGCATTGAAATATTCATTTTTAAGTAAATACAATACAGAAAATCCTGGGAATATTCAGAAGAAACCAAGTAAAAATGGAAGCATAACTACTCAAGCAACTGCAAAACTTCTAAATTGACCAACAATCAAAAAGTAAATTGCCAGAATTGCAATAATCATTGCTGTTCCTAAATCTCTAAATGTATCCATTGTAAGTTTCCATTCACCATCCCATTCTATATCATATTTTTTTCCATCTTTTAAACCTTCGTAATGTAATCCATAGAAATCCCATCAAATAAATTTGAAATCTTTTCCTAGGAAATCTGGAGATTTCAAAATAGAATACAATTTAATAATTGGATAAATAACCGAATTATCTCACATTTCAGCATAAATATAATTAGTTTCAGCTCTTCCATCAGTATTGATTTCAGAATTTACAAAAGAATAATTTATTTTAGCTATAGATGATAAAAATATTTTTTGACCCTGCGCGTTTGTAAAACTAATTTTATTTAAAATATCCGTAGTTTCAGTTTGATTTCAATTAACTCATAAAATTATGTTTGTAGCTTCTAAGCTAGATGAATCTTTAATCAGACTTATTGGCATAGAATTTTTTGCTATAGCAAGAGTATAGGCAATTTGTTCTACTGTTAATCCTGCTCTAGATAAAGATTCATGGTCTAAATCTACAGATACTTTTTTGTACGTAGTAGCAAGAGAATTTCATAAATCAACGAGTTTTTGTTCCGTAGATATTTTTTGAACCTCTGAGTAAATTCTTTTTGTGAAATTATTTAAACTTGCAGTATCTCCTTCAGTTTTTAATTTCATCATAAATGTAGCTCTCACTGGAGGTCCTGGAGGATCTTCTAGTAATCTCATATTCAGATCTGGATATTTCTTAAGTAAATATTCTCTAAGAAGTGGTCTTATTTGAAAAGCAAAAATTTCTGATTTCAATCTATTGTCATTAGTTTCTTTTGGAATTAAATTTATTCTAGATGAGATTTGAAATTCTTGCATTCTTTGGCTTCATCATCTGAAAAGATTGGCAAAATCAGCAGTAAATGGAGTTCATACGGTAGAAGAAACTGAATCTACAATATTCAAATCTTTTGGTAATTTATCATTTTTTAAAAAGAAATTTTCTATATCTTTTTCTACTTTTAACATTTCTCATGCGTTTGTTCATCTAGCTCAATCAACCCAAAGATAAACTTGATTTTGATTTGATTTTGGAAGCATTCTAGCTTTGAATATACCTGCATAAATTGGTGCAATAATTATAACAAAAAGTGATACCCAAAAAACTATTTTGAATAATTTTCTTCTTTTCCCAAAATTTGGTTTAGCATTTATGAAAAAATTCATAATTTTCACATAAAATACTCTTACATCATATTTTGATTTTTTCTTTACTTTATGTTCATGGTCTCATTCTACAGCATCTTTTGCAGTTAAATATGAAATCCAAGGATTTATAGAAAATGCTACAATTATAGATAAAAGTAGAGCAACAATTGCAAATTTTGGGATTGGCCCCATATATTCTCACATCATTCCACTTACCGCAAACATCGCAGCAAAGGCAAAAACTTTTGTAATAGTAGACATTACAACTCAAACTCAAACTTCATCAACTGCTTCAAGTATTGCTTGTAATTTATTTTTTCCAGTATCTGCTCTTTCATGCAAGTGTCTGTGAATGTTTTCTACAACAATTATTGAGTTATCAACAAGCATTCATATAACAAGAATAAGGGCAAAAAGTGAAATTCTATTAATATTATATCCAACTATATAAGAGTATAGAAATACCAAGAAAAGTACAAGTGGAATAGAAACTGCCATATTCATAGCATCTTTCATTCCAAGGAAAATAATAAGAATAATCACAACGATTAAAATTGATTCTATCAAATCTTTTATAAGGTCATTTGTAGCTTCTTTTGCACTTTCTCATTCATCTTGAATAACTGAAACTTCAATATTTGCTGGAAGAGTTTTTTTAATTTCTTCCATTTTTTCTTTTACGGCTTCTGTTACAAAAACTCAATTAGTTCCAGCTTGTTTTCCAACTCATAAAAACACTGCATTTTCTCCCAAGTTTGCTTTAGTTGAAATAAGAGAATATTTTGAAGTTCTTTGTTCTCAATATCTAATATCCGCAACATCTCATAAATAAAGTGGAACATCAGCTACTTTTGCAACAACAAGTTTTTTTAGTTTTTCAATAGAATCAATTTTACCATTTGTTTCTACAAAAATTCTATCACCATTTTCTAGATTAATATTACCAGCTGGCATACTCAAATTATTTTTTTGAAGAGCTTGGTAAATTTGCATTATATCAGTATTTTTGCTTTCAATTTTTTCCAAATCCAAATCTACAACTATATTTTTTTTAGCTCCTCAAACTATATCTAAAGTACTTACATTTTTTAGAGTTTTTAGTTTATTTTTTACTATATTCGCAACTTGGCGAAGATAAATAGATTGTTCTTCTTCTGTTAATTTTTGGTTTCCCAAAGCTGTTTTATAACTTATAGCATAAGTAATTTGAGCTAATTCATCTGGATCTATAGTTGTAACTACTGGATTTCCTACTCACATAGGTTTTGCATCCATATTTTCTCGAAGTTTTTGATTCAATCTGATTTTTGCTTTTTCTTTATCTTCTCAAACTTTGAATTTAACCATTACTCAAGCATAATTATCACCTGAAACTCAATAAGTCTCATCAATTCATTCTAGTTCCATTATCTTATTTTCAAGCTCATCTGTAACTAGTTTTTTCACTTCATCTGAACTAAGTGCTGGGGCTTCTATCATAATAGAAAAAGCTGGCACAACAATAGTAGGATTATATTGTTTAGGTATAACTATATAAGAACCTATTCAAGCGAATATTGTAATAATTACAAGTACACTTGTCAGTTTAGAATTCTGTATAAAGAAATTTGCAAATTTTGAGTACATATAGTTTTTTATTAAATTTAATATTTTCATAGTTTAACCCTCCGGCTTTCAGCCACCTCCCTTGGAAAGGGAGGAAATAGAACATTTTATATTTTTTCTTTTGTTCTAATTTCTTCCCTTTCCAAGGGAAGTCCCGAGGAACGAGGGGATGGGTTTAATTATTCCAAAATTTCCCCATCACTTATATTTTCTTTTCAATCTGTTATAATCTTATCTCAAAGTTTCAATCATTCAATTAGAGAAAAATTATCATTTTGTTTCACTATTTTTATATTCACGAATTTAGCTTTTTTTAGTTTAGCTGAAACACATTTTGCATCTCAAATACATTTTTCTTGTTGTTCTTCTATTATATAAACTCCTGGTACAAGCATATCTGAAACGATTGCTTTGTTTGGTATTATTAAACCAGTTTTTGCATCAGTTTTAGAATCTGCTAAATATACTTTTACATAAGATCATATTTTGATTTTATTATCTGGATTAGAAATTTTTATTTCTACTTGAGTCTTTTTTGTAATTGGATCTAGAGTAGGTAAAATATTTGTAATAGTTCATTCTACTTGCTTGTCATGTCATTCTATTTCTACTTTTACAGTATTTCAAATAGAAACATTTTGTTTTATGTCATCAGGAATAGAAATCATTACTTTTATGTCAGTATCAGTTGCAACTACAATAATTGGCATTCCTCATCAAACTACTTGTCATACTTCTGCCATTTTTTTGATAACAGTTCAAGAAATAGGAGAAATAACTTTCGCATTATCTATCATAACTGAAGCATCATTTTGTCCTCATTGTACTTGTGCTATTTGAGCATCAATTTGTTTTAGAGATGATATTTTTTGTTGTTTAAGTGCTTCAATTGAAGCTAGAGCTTCTCATAATTGATTTTGAGCTAAGCTTTTTTGAGAATTGCTTACTTGTTTTTTTGTTGAAATATCTGTAATTTGTCCAGCTCGCATTGCCTGATATTGAATATAAGTTTGATTTAGAGTATCAATTCATTTTTGTGCTAGTTCAACTTGTTTTTGAAGCATATCAATTCCATTTTTTGATTCTTTTTTGAATGAAGAAATAGAATCAATACTTCCTTTAAGTCCAAGAAAATAATTTCATTGTACAGTTAAAATAACTTGTTCTAAATTAGTTTGAAGAGTATTTGTTTGAGATTTATAAGAATTTATTACTGATTCAGGAAAACTTGAACTAGATATAGAATTTTCCAAAACAGAATATGTAGTTTTAAGCAAATTTCTTATATCCCCAGAAAATAACGAATTATAATAATTTAGTGCTTTTTCTATATTCTCATTTGTAGATAAATCCATAGATTTTGCTATAGCAAATTTTGACATAAGTATTCTTAATTGGTTTTCTGCATCAGTTTTCAAGCTAGTATTTTTTGCTCAAATATAAACTTCAAAAGAGTCATTTTTATATTTATTAGCATCAGTTATTCAATAAAAATTATCTAAAAAATCTATAAGTCAAACAGCTAAATTATTAGCATTTGAAATAGCATTTTTTGAATTATTATAAATATCTGATTTTTTTTGATCTAGAGAATCTTGAGTATTTGATAAATTTAGTTTAGCTGTTTCAAGTCCAGTTTTTGCTTGAGCAATTTGAGTTTGAACTGTTTTTAATTGTTCAGTTGTAATATTTTGAACATCAGATAAACCTGCTGTAGTTCATGAAATTCATATAGAAGCCATATCTATACCATTTTGTACTTGTTTTACTTTTTCTCCTGCAGCCAAGATTTGTTTATCAAAAGTATCTGAAGTTGATGATTTTAGAATTTGAAGTTGAGTAATAATATTTTCTCGTGAATTAAATCAAGTTTTTGCTTCAGATCAATCAAGCTGAGCTACTAATTCATTTGGACTTACTTTATCTCAAACTTCTTTGTTTATAGAAACAACTTTTCCTCACATTTTAGCAGCAAGCATAATAGTATTAAAACTATCTGTATATCCTACATAAGAATTTCCATCAGATATAGAACCTGATTCAACACTTGCTGTATCAAAATATTTTTTTACCACTTCTTCTTTTTGTCCACAAGAAGTTAATAAAAAAGATGATAGTAGTAATGCTAATAATAGAGTCTTTTTCATATATTTATTTAAATTTATAAAATAATATTTATCTAACTTATAAGTATTTTTTAATTTTAGTCAAATAATATAAAAATATTACCTAACAATTGGTAGGTAATTTATAGATTTATAAAAAAAAGTCAAATAAAAAAATTTCTTGACTAGCTTAATAAAATAAGATTTAATATTACATGTTTTTAAAATATAATTTTTATATAATATGGAAAACACAAAATACAAAGAGGTTCTAAAAAAAATGAGTTTAAAGACCCTAGAAAAAGAAAAACAAAGTTTAGATTGAAATATGTTTATGTATAGAGATGAAGTCAAAGAAAAGATTTATTTGATTGTTGAAGAGCAAAATAGAAGGTGATATTCTGGAACAAAAAATAATAATTTAAATATAGCAAGTTAATAAAATAGGAAACGGTTTAAAACCGTTTCCTATTTTATTATTTATATTTTTTCGTAGGGAACGCAGGCCTGCGTTCCCTACAGATGTTTTATGTATTTTTGGAACGATGCAATCCTTTCCTATTTTATTTCAAAATCCCCATTTAAATGTGTTTGATTTATATTTTTTCCATCTGGAGAATTTATAATCAAATCATAATTTCTAAGTCCTGATTGTCTAAAAAATTTAAAATCATATTTACTACAAGTTTTGTTTTCTAATTCATAATCTAATTTATAAGTACTAGTTTCTCCTGGCTTTGTATTCATATAAAAGTATGCAATTTTTCTATTTTCTTCTTCTATTACTTTTATATTTTCATCTTTTATTATAGCTTTTTTTGGTAAAACTACTCTGACAAATTGTTTATTTTCTCATTCTCATTGTATATTAAGTAAATCCTTATAATCAGCTATTTTCAACTCATTAAAGTAATCTATAGCTTTTATTTCTTCACTTGAAGAAAATAAATGAGTTTGATTAATTGTAAATGAATTTTCTATACTACAACCAGAATAAGATGAATCTAGTTCAAAACTTCTTTTCATATATCTATCTGATTTATTTCATCAAATAGATGTAAAAATAGGATAAGCAAAATCTAAGTGATTTGCATAATCTAAGTTTCAATTCAAATTATAATTATCCAAAAATCTATTTACCTTTGGTGAAAAAGTATAAAAAACTATATCTCTTTTCAATATATCATCAAGAAAAATTTTGAAATAATCTTTGTACTTCTTTTCTTCTTTTATTTTTGTGTAAAAGTCTTGCATAAAATCAAACAAAATTTGTTTCGGAGTATCAAGTTTTCCCTCTTTAAATATCTTTGCTTCAACCAAAGTAGACATAACTAAATCAAAGTTTGATGAATCTATATTTTTATTAATCTTTTTGAAATTAACTGAAGCCAGTAAATCCAAATAGTCTAATATTAAATTATTGTTCAAATAAACTATTCAATCTATATTTTCACCCGCTTTTTTCATGAAAAATCTAATTTTTGCTGAAGAATCTCTGAAGTCTACATAATAATTTGAATCTCTAAGTCAAAAACTATCAGTTATTTTATTTATTCATTCAGGTGGAGTTTCTGTATATGGTTTTATATCCCACTCATAGGCATAAACATCTTTTTTTGTAAATTCTTTTACTTTTCATTTAAATATAGATAAAACTCCCATACTTCACATAAATCCTCAAGTTGGTCTAATTTCACCTGAATTTTGGAAAATTATCAAATATCTTTTCTCATGATTATAAGCCAACATTTCTAGTAATTTATCATAATTAGCCAAAATATAATCTGTGTTTTTTGAAAAAGATTCTAGAGATCAATATGCTTTATAAAAACTTTCATTTAATTTAGCATCTCACAAATTATCAACTTGTCAGTAATAAGTTAAAGCTTTTGTTAAATTATAATTTAAATCATCTAAATCTGGCTTAGCATCAAGTAAAAATTCTGTATAATAAATATTTTCAGCTCATTTATTTTCTATAATAGAAACTAAACTATCGAAAACAAAAGCTCCTTTATCAAGTCATTTAGCCAAATATTTTCATCCATTTATAAGATTGGATACATTTTTAACTGGTTCATAGGAAAATAATGAATTATTAAAAATCACATCTATTGGAACAAATAAATAATATGAAACTATAAAATCAAATTTTGCATTATTTATATTTTGAGAAACTGAATTTAGATTTTTTGAGTCTGTAATAGAATATATATTTTTATATCCACTTTCTGTAAAATGTAGAATAAGAGATTTATACGCAAAAACCGAAATCAAAAATACAGCCAAATAGATTCATATTTTTCAAAAATTAAATATATTTCTCTTTAATTTTTTCAGTAAATAATAAGTTATTGGCCTATTTGGTCTATAAATATCAAAAGCTAAATTATTTGTATTATATTCTACGCGTTCTTGTTTTTCTCTAAAATCAAGAGTATTTTCATCCACTTTTGGAGAAAATGTTTCTAAATTTACTTCTTTTTGTTTTTTTACTATTTTTATATCATTTGAAGTTTGTTTTTTCCCTAATTTATGAAGTCTTATTTTTGGAAATAAACTTAGATTTATTTGAGTTTTTAGAGAATCATAAAAAGTATCCGTTCTCTTCTTGTTAAGCGGATCTATTTTTATTTTATAATTTGGATTATAAAAATCATGTACATCAATATCTCCAAGTTCTGATTCTTCACTTGGAGTTTCGATATCTATGATTTTCTTTTCTCTAGGATTTTCATCATCAAATTCCTCCATTTTCAATTATAATAAATAATATTTAAGTCATTATATAAAAATTTGAAATAAATCAAATAAGATGGGCTTAATTTTTGATTTTTTTGTAAATAAATGATAGACTATAAAAAAGTAATTAATTAAAATATAAAAATATGTCAGAAATAAGTGAATTATTTGCAAATGTTTGAGAAAAAAAACATGAAAATCAGAATAAAAATAATGAAAATAAAACTGAAATTAAACATGAAACAAAAGCATCTAAATTAGAAACTAAAGAACATAAAGAACTACATAAAAAACACAAGGAAGAAAAAAAAGAAGTTCACGAAAAACATTTAACCCAAAAACATGAAGAAATATCTAAGCATAAAGAAGCTAGAAATGAATTAAAAAAAGATATTGATCATAATGGAAAAAATTTTGACCAATATATATGAAAATCTATGTGAGAAATGTCAGTTGCTATGTGATTTTCTGCAATATGACTGGAAAGACTTATAGATAGAGAATCTTGATTTGATAAAAATGCTAAGTCTCCTACTTGAGCAAAATGAATAATGCAATTAACTTGAGCTCCTCTTCAAGACATGGAAAGTAAAGAAATATGAGCAACAAACTACCTACATATAATCAAAAAAATTCCAGACACTGCAATTAATTCTATAAAAAATAAATGGGTGAAAATCGCTTTTGAAAGAATAAAAGATTGAGATGAAAAAGTATATAATAGAGAAATAAAAGAAATAACTTCAAGAGCCAAAAATGACCCATATTGTAATTTCATAGTCGGATGTATACATTTAGCTAAATTAAAAGAAGAAGCTGACCCACATAATATTTCCGAAAAAAAACAAGTTATAGCAAATCTGAAAAAAGTAGAAAATAAATGATTAAAAGAAGTTAATCAATTACTTATAGCAAAAAACAAAGCTCCTATAAGTAATAAAGATATTGATGATATAATTAGTAAATTACATAAAAATCCTGAATATTATAAAAACTTTGTTAGTTATATAAACTATAATTGAGATAATACAAAACAAGCTTGAATCGCTCATAAATATCTATATGCCGTAGCAATAGTAAAATGAAAAGATCAAATAGCTTAAGAAAAAACTCCTAAAATTAAATATTTAGGAGTTTTTTTAATTTTTCAGATCAATCTGCTTTAATCAAATCAAAAGCTTCAATTATAGAAATAAGTGATTTTTTTAAATTTAGTAATTCTCTAGGATTTACCCTCTCTAGTGCTACTCTATTCAATATTGCATCAATATCTGAAACTCATTTAAGTTTATCTTCTACTTTTGATAATAAAATAGGATTAGCTAAAAATTCTTCGATTATATCATATCTAGTCTCAATTTGTTTTTCATCTTTTAATGGATTTAGTATATTCTGTCTCAAAAGTCTTGCTCAAGCTGAAGTATTTGTTTCATCCATTACACCAAATAATGTACCATTTTTAGAGCTTCTTGTAGCAAAATTATATATCAAATCTAAGTTTCTAATAGTTGATTCATCTAAGTCTAAAACTCCAGAAAATGAATCAAAAGATAAATCTCTAAGAAATCCTAAACTAGTTTTTTGGTTTGATTCTATATATTCCAGTAACATAGCTCAAGCTTTTGTTGCAAGTAGCTTATTTTCTATTCCAAATCATTCTAAATTCTTTGTTTTAAAATGATTTTGTAAATATGTTTTCGCTTCATTTTTTGCCGAGAAAAAATAGATATTTAGTGAATATTTCTTAGTTAAAATATTTTCTATTTGAGTATTTCAAAAAAGACTTTTTTCTAAAATTACTTCTTTAGGAGAAACTTTGTAAAGTTCTTTTGAAAGAGAATTAAAATCAGAAAATTCTCAAACTTTCCAAGCATTTGTACTCAAATCTATAATAGAAAATCAGTATTTTCATTTTTCTTCAAAAATAGAGATAATTGAATTATTTGAGAAATTTTTTCCCTCCAAAATTTCGCTTTCCAAATCAAGAGTAGCTGGAGTAACAACTCTTACTACTTCCCTTTTAACTATTCATTTTGCTTTTGGATCTGAAACTTGTTCAGCAATAGCTACTTTATAACCTGCTTCAAGTAATTTTGGTAAATATTTATCACGAGCATGATATGGAAATCCTGCAAGTTTCTCAGGATTTAAAGCATTTTTATTTCTTGAAGTTATAGCTATCCCGAGCACACTATGAGCTATTTCAGCATCAGACCCGAACATTTCATAAAAATCTCCCATTCTAAAAAATAGAACAGAATCATTATACTCTTTTTTTATTTCATAAAACTGTTGCATAGCAGGTGTTAAATTCTCTATATCTGACATATATTAATTATGATTATGATTTCTTATAAAAATTCTATTTTGTGCAAACATTCATTTAAAAATAATTCACCTTGATGATTTAGTTAAATCTATATCTCTTGAAATATTAAGTAAAATTGCAAGTCAAATAACAGATGACATCAAACTAGATCAACCATAACTTACAAAAGGTAAAGTTACTCAAGTCAAAGGAATAACATTCAAATTTACTCACATATTTATAAAAGCCTGCATAAGTAACCGAGAAGTTATACCAATAGCTACATATCTAGCAAATAAATCTGGAGAATGAAATGCTATATAAAATCATCTATATCCTATAAATATATATAAAGAAATCAAAACTAAAGCTCCTAAAAATCCTAATTCTTCAATTATTACTGAAAATATAAAATCTCATTGTACTTCTGGCAAATAACCAAATTTTTGAATAGATGAACCAAATCAAAGTCCAGAAAATCAACCACTTCAAATAGCTATAAGTCATTGTTCAGTTTGGTAATTTATGGTTTTATTTTGTATAGAATCTTCACTATTACTCAAAAAATTATCCATTCTATCTGTTATATAAGACAATTTATTTCTAGTTTCTTTTATTGTTTCAGGATTTGATTTATCGTATTTTCATATATTATAAATCATTGTAGCAAAAAGTATTCCTGTAATAAAAAGTATTCATAGATACTTAACATTTGCACCAGCTGAAAAAAATATAATAACTGATAATGGAACAAGAAGTAATATAGTTCAGAAATCTGGTTGTAATGCAATAAGGAAAACTACGAAAACTACAATAGCAGAAAATGGCATAAAACTATTTTGAAAAGATGTTATATTTTTATGATTTTGTTTGAAGAAATATGCCAAATATATAATAAGAGTGATTTTCAAAAATTCCGTTGGTTGTATAGCAAAAGGCAAAAATGGTAAATCTATCCATCATCTGGCTCAGTTCCAAGTCGCTCACATCACCAAAACTATAATCAGTAAAGCTAAACTTCATACAAAAAGTCATTTTGCATGTTTTTCATAATATTTATATGGAACTTTTACAAATATAGCAAGTAAAAACAGTGAAATACTTACATGAATTATACTTCTAAATACATAAAAATAATTATAAGCATCTGTTATACTTCAAGCTTTGGCCATAAGACTAGTTACTTTATAAGAAGAATAAACAGAAACTGAACTTATCATTATCATTCAGAAGATAATAAGAGAAAAAACTGTAAAAAATAATTTGTAATCAACTTGTTTGTTTGCCATTTTTTTTTATATTTTCAAGATTTAATATATTCGAGCCACATATTAATAAAAATAAGCAAAAATCCAAATCACTTTTTTAAAAATATACAAGTAAAACTTGACTTAGATAAATTATTTAGTATAAAAAAGAGCACAAAACAAAAACAAAAGGAGCATATCATGAAGCAGATTCTTGATAAAATTAATATTCCCCCACTGCCAACAAGTATTATTGAGATTGAAGCTATTGTGAATAGCCCCGATTTTGAAATATCTAAAATGGCCAACATTATAAACAAAGATGCTGCGCTAGTTGCTTATGTATTAAAACGTTCTAATTCTCCATTATATGGATTATCCCGAACAATTAACTCAACAAATACCGCAATTTCTATGTTTGGAAAACAAGAAGTAAAATCCTGGATTTATTCTCTTGTAATAAGAGGATCTTTTGAAAGAGATATCGTATCTTATGGTATAGATTCAGAATATTTAGCAGAACTTTCCGGTAAACAATCGGCTTTTGCTGGGAGATGGGCGAAAATGGAATTCCCCGAAATAAAAGAAAAACTATCATTTTTTACTTTTATGATGGAACTAGGAAAAATTCCTTTTTCCTTCATATTAAGAGCAAGTGATAAAAATAATGAATTCTTATCAAAATTTAAAGAAGCTAAACAAAATGAAATAGCTTTTCTTGAAAAAGAATTTATAGGAGCAACTAGCTACGAATTCTCATCTTTCCTTTTCGATAAATGGAATATGGATGATGAACTAGTAAATGTAATGAAATTCATCGACTATCCAGAAATGGCTGAAGAAGAACTTTCGCTTGCATTTGATGATAAAAAGTTAGCTCTAGAGTTAATAAAAATCACAAAAGCATTGCACATTATAAAAAGTCTATTTTCTCTAAAAGTCATAAATAACGAAGAGTTAAATGATATTCTGAAAAAAGCCAAAGCACTTGGTTTCAATACAGATAATATTACGCAATTGCTTGCAGAATTTACAGCCTCGAAATGAGGCTGTTTTTATTATTTCAGATAATTAATATTAAATTTATATTAAATAATCAGACTTTATATATAAAAACTATTGACAAAACAATAAAATCAGTGTAAAATAAAAAGGTATTTATATTTTTATTAAATTATTATATGACAAATAAATTTACTAATCTTGCTGCTGCTGCCGCTTTTGCAGCCACTATAGCGTCTGGTCAACCTGTATCAAATGATACAAATAAATGATTTGAAACAAAATCACTTGATGAAGTTTTAAAATGAGATTCATCTATTAAAGAAAATACAAAATATGCTGTTTCAGATATAATAACAATTCCCGAAACTAGAAAAGATTCTACAGTTAATGTTAATTCTTCTTGAGTAAGTTTAACAAAAAATGGAGATATAAAACAAACCATAAGTGTTTGAGCTGTTTGATCAGCTAATCAATTTAATGATTCTAATTCTAGTTATAATCAAGATAATACTAGTCCAAACTTTAATCAATGAATAAAAACAAATCTAAGTCTCCAATCAAATAATTGATATATTGATTGGAAAGCTGATTTATGAGTAACTCAAAGTATTTCAAATATTTCTGGTTGAGATACTATACTTGAAGCTTCTTTATCTACTATATATGCTTGATCTAGCTTATGAACTTATATTTGAGTAAAAAAAGGTTCGGATTTTGAAAAATTTGTAATAGCTCAATGATTTTCTCTTTGAAATAATGGGAAATTAAAAATATCTGCTGCTATTTTAGAAAGAATTATGGAATTTAATTTCTGAGAATTTTGATCTAAAAAAGAGAATATGAAACAAAGCTCTTTTTGAGTAGATTATACATATAATTACAACTGAATATTACAAGATTTGAAAACTTCAGTTATTTATTATGATGTAAATGGTAAAAATTTATGAACTATTTGAAATATAATATTAGATACTGCAACAGTATATGACTGGACAAGAGTAGAATGAGCAATCTGAGGATGATCTAAAATACTAGCATGAGTTGATGCTAATTTTAAACTTACAGAAGAATTAAAAGCTTGAGTATGAATATGAATTGATAAATCTTCATATGATGCTGTATTAGACAAAGCTTGATATGATGTTACAAAAATGACTACTAGATTATCTGCAGAATATCAACCTACAAATTATGATAATATAAAATTATCTGCTAATACTTATGAAGGATCTAATAATATTGATGCTAGATATACTCATGACTTTGGAAACTGAATAAAATGATATGCTTGAGTAGCTCAAACAAATTATTCAAATTCATGAATAGAAAGTGATAAAAGAGTTTTTGCTGGACTTAATTATACATTTGGATGATCTGATCAAAAATCAAAACTTCCAACATTATTCAATGAAACTCATAATTCGCAACTAACTCACAGTGATGTAATACCAAATTATCAAGTTGCCATTGATAATATTATTGCTCCAGTTAGAACTGCTACAAAAAATGAACATTTAGTGAATATTGATAAAACAATAGCCTGAGTAAGTATTGACAAAAATCTAGATGGAACATTAAAATTTGTAAATCTTGATACTGGAAAAACTATTTCATCTATTGATAGTATATATGTAAATTGAGTATTAAGCTCTGTTGCAGATATTTCATTTAATTGATCAAATATCGTAATAAGTCATTTTGAAAAATTACAAGCACCTGCTACTTATAAAGTAGTACTTTTAAATGCAGATTCTACTTATACTCTTTATGAATTCACTACAACTAAAGGATCTGTTGAATTAATAACAACTCCAACATATTTAAATGATGCAAGTTCTACTGAAAAAGATGAATATAAATCTGGTTCAAAATCTATATCTCAAATAATTACTGATAGAGTACATCCTGATGCTGCTACTATTTTATGAGCAACAACAACTAGTAATGTTACTAATAATTCATTAACTGTAACAAATCATATTACAGATGCAGATGGTATTCAAAATATAAACTATTATATTTATTCTGATGTTGCTGGAAATAATTTAGTAGCTACAAATACAACTGGTAATTTTTCTGGTTTATCTGGAAATGCTACTTACTATGTAAAAACTTCTGCTGATGTTAAAAACTGAACTACTAATAATTTCTCTACTGTAAATTCTTCTCTAGTTTCTGTTACTACTTTAGCTAATGATATTGCTTCTGTTATAGGAAATCCTATTACTAATTCAGTTACAAATACAAGTTTTAGTGTTACAAACAACATTACAGATACTGACGGCATTCAAAATGTAAATTATTACATTTATTCTGATGCTGCTGGAAATAATTTAGTTGCTACAAATACAACTGGTAATTTTTCTGGTTTATCAGGAAATACTACTTACTATGTAAAAACTTCTGCTGATGTAAAAAATTGAACTACTAATAATTTCTCTACTGTAAGTTCTTCTCTAGTTTCTGTTACTACTTTAGCTAATGATATTGCTGCTGTTATACGAAATCCTGCTACTAGTTCTGTAACTAATAATTCATTATCTGTTACGAATAATATTACAGATACTGATGGTATTCAAAATGTAAATTATTATATTTATTCTGATGCTGCTGGTAATAATTTAGTTGCTACAAATACAACTGGTAATTTTTCTGGTTTATCTGGAAATACTACTTACTATGTAAAAACTTCTGCTGATGTAAAAAATTGAACTACTAATAATTTCTCTACTGTAAGTTCTTCTCTAGTTTCTGTTACTACTTTAGCTAATGATATTGCTGCTGTTATAGGAAATCCTGTTTCTAGTTCAGTTACAGATACAAGTTTTAGTATTACAAATAACATTACTGATGCAGATGGAATTCAGAATATAACTTACTATGTTTATTCTGATGCTGCTGGTAATAATTTAGTTTTACAAAATACAACTGGTAATTTCTCTGGTTTATCTGGAAATGCTACTTACTATGTAAAAACTTCTGCTGATGTTAAAAATTGAACTACTGGAAACTTCTCTAATGTAAGTTCTTCTCTAGTTTCTGTTACTACTTTAGTAACTCCTGATACAACTCCTCCAGTATCTCCAACTTGATTATCATTAAATTCTGGAGCAACTTATACTAATTCTACAACTGTAAGCTTGGATGGTCTAACTTGAGCTGCTGATGTAGCTGCTTGGTTTGTTTCAGAATCATCTTCTGCACCTTTAGCTTCTAATGGAGTTTGGACATCTAGTAAACCTACTAGTTATACTATGAGTTCTTGAGATGGAGTAAAAACAGTTTATGTATATGTTAAAGATGCTGCTTGAAATGTACAACAAGTTTGAGTAAGTGATACTATAATACTTGATACTGTTACTCCTAGTACCGCAAATTGGCTGTGAACCACTCCAGATACACAAACAAGTAGTTATTCTTGATTAGAGCTAGATTTATGAGAAAATCTTAGTGGATGAAGTATAACAAGCATAACTTCATCTACTTGATGAACAATTTCAAACGTATCTATAAATTGATCTTGAAATGCTGTATTTGATTGGATAACTCCAAATGCTTGAGGTAGTCAACTTACTATAACATGAACTGATAGAGCTTGAAATGCTTTCACTATTCATAAAAATATAACTCTACCAAATACTCCAAATACTGCTCCTGTAGTAACAGATATTTCACTATCATGAACACCTAACCCTAGCTATTGAGTTTTAGGTCGTCGGGAAGCTACTATAAATATGAGTTGATATATATCAGATGATAAAACTCCAGCTGCTTCACTAGTATTCTCTAATACAAATTCAAATCCAAATATAACTATTGATACTAGTTCTTGGCCAATAATTAATGTTACAGCTAATGAGTGACGGTCATGATTTGTTGATTTTACTTATACTGTTAATGATGGTCAGTTAAATAGTAATACTTGAAATATACACTTAGACTTCAACTATTAAAATAAAAAAACTTAGATTTAGTAAATCTAAGTTTTTTTATT
>JAVHPF010000077.1:0-30561 GCA_036170435.1 Patescibacteria group bacterium | reverse complement strand
CAAGTTCAAAAAGAAAGAATTACAAAATATAAATTTTTGAGAGATTTAATTTCTACAAAATTAATGTCTATGTAATAAAAAAGAGCAAATTAAATTTGCTCTTTTTTATTGTAATACACAAAGTTCTTCTATACTTTCATAGTCTACTCGAGTCAAAGCTTGTCATATTTCAAGTTTTTCAAGTAAAAAAGATATTTCTATTTCTGGATCTAATCTCAGTTTTTTTACTTCTAAAATTTTTTTTCATTGTACTTTTCAGAATCTCAACTCTGATTCCAAAGGCTTTTCAAATTCTTTATTCATCAATATATCAAGTAAAAGTTTTCTTAATTGTTCACTTCAATCAAGTCATACATCTATAGCAGATTTTATATTTCAAAAAGCCGTATAGTAATCTTTTTCTTTTATATACAAATCAGCTAAACTAAGTATATCTCAAGGATTAACTAAAGATCAAGATATATTTCATAAAATATTAAAAATCCCTGCATGATAAAATTCTGGGAAATCTATTGGTTCATTTAATGTTTTATTTAAGTAAAATGTAATTAATGACTTATCAATAAGATCGGTATTTTTATATCAATAATCAGTCACAAATTTTAATAAATATAAAGATTTTTCATAATCTCTATTTCTAAGCAATACATCATTAATTTGAAATAATGCTGTTATAAATTCTTTTATATAATTTCAAAATTCTGAATAATCTGTATAATTTCAAGCAAATCTTTTGATCATATTTGTCTTTGCAACAAACAAACTTCCATTCTCTGGAAAATCATTAATAAGTGCATCATAAAATTCTATTAGTTCATTACGAACACTAGATAACACTTTTACTTGTTCTTCTTTTGTTAAATATGAAGAAAGTGTATCATTAATATTTTGTCTTGAGTTTTCCTCAATCATTTCTAAAAAATATAAACGCTCAAATAAAGGTCATTGTGCATAATTAATTGGAACATCATTTGGTCAATAGAAAAAACGAATTAAATCATTTTTAATATTTGGTACACATCCTAGCAAATTTATATTTCTATCAAGTTCTTCAAAAATATGAGATAAACTATCTTGTATTACTATATCCGTTTTATTTGCTTGAAAATACAAAAAAATAGATATATAAACTATTGTTTTTAATGTATTTGTATTTCAAAGAGAAAATCGTAATTGATAAAATTCAATTGCATTTAAAAAATTTCCTAAATCAAAATAAGAATCTCAAATAGATTCATATAATTTAGATTTGTGAATATTATCTAATTTAGCAAAGAGTATTTTATCTTCTAAAATTTTTTCAATTTCTTTGATTTTTTTATGTATTTCGAAATCTCTAGAATCAAGACAATCAAGCAATTTCTGATTAAGTTCATTTTTTGCTTCAAGTGTAATTTCAGAAACACTTATAATTTCTTTGATTTGTTTTATAGCTGAAGGGAAATATCATTTCTCTATACTTTTATCAATATGCGCTATTCTGTCTATCATACTTTTTTATTTATCTTGTGAAATTAAGTAAGTTTTATAATTATTTTTTTATTTATGTCAATTTTTAGTCTTAATTTTCTTATAAATATGCGGAAAAACAAAAATTATAATAAGAATTATGAATAAATAGAAACTATACTCTTTGAAATAATAATCAAAAACTGAAAAACCTAAAAAAAGTGAAAGCATAGAAGTAGTCAAAGAATAGATTATCATAAGCGAATTAAGCATAAAAAATCTTTTGAAATCATATCTAATAAAACCAAAAAAAACTGGAACTATCCGTGTTACTCGAGGAAGCATTTTTCAAATAATTATTGATTTTTTATGATTATTCAGGAAAATTGATTCTATTTTTTTTACTCTTTCTTCTCAAAAATATTTATATAACTTATCTTTATTTATATGTTTCCCTATAAAATAACTCGTTGTTTCTCAAATAATTGCTCAAAATAAGCAAAAAAGAAAGACAACATAAATAGATACATTTCATTCTTTTACTATATAAACTGATGAAGTTATAACAATTTCAGGAAAGAAAAAAAACATTATTGGAAATAAATTCGAGATAAGCATACCAAAAAAAGCAAATGCATATATCAAGAAATGATTATTTCAAATAATGTTTATAAAATCCATAGGAAGAAAATTAGAAAAAATATTTTACCACCTTTTAAATGAAGGACAAGCCTGAGTAACATCAACTAGTGAAAATCCTTTATGTTGAATTGCTTCTTTGATAATTTCTTTTAATTCTGCGAATTTTGCGCTATCAGCTTTTTTTGCGAATTTTGCTCAAGCAGTAAGAGCTAAAGCAATTGGATCCATTGGAAGACTAGTATTTCAATTTGGTGCTGTTTTAGTTTTTGCTCAAACTGGTGTTGTTGGACTAGATTGACCTGTTGTAAGAGCATAATTTTCATTATTAAACACTATATAAGTTATATCATCGTCTCTTTTACAAGCATGCAAAAAGTGTCCAAGTCATATTCCATAACCATCACCATCTCATCCCATAGCCATAACAGTCAATTCTGGATTAGCCATTTTTGCTCAAACAGCAAAAGGTATTGCTCTTCAGTGAAGAGTTTCAGCTGCATATCAATCTATGTATTGACTAGCTTTTCAAGCACATCATACTCAAGAAACAACCACTCTTTGGTGGCTTTCAATTCCTAATTCTTTAAATGCATTTTTTATAGCCATTATTATCAAAGTGTCTCAACATCCAGGACACCGTTGTATATTTGTTAAACCTGATCTCATATTATTTATATTTTATCTTATAAGCTAAAATTATACTTGCTAGTGAAAGTGTAAAAATATTCGCCAAAATTATTGGTAATTCTTTTATCAAAATCCCATATATTAACCACATACTAACTCAAAATATAAAAAATATATACATTCAAAGTGATATAGATTTTGTATCTTTCGTTTTTATAACTTGCAATACTTGCGGAACAAATGCTCAAGTTGTGCATATCGCTGCAATATTTCCTATTATTTGTGTTAATTCCATATTTTTATAAATATTTTAATATATGTTTTCCTACAACATCATAATCTTTTTTTGTTCCCCAGAAAACTTTTTCATGTTTGTCTGGTTCCATATTAGTAAAATCTAAACTAGAAGTAATGCATTCGTAATAAGTTCAAAGCCAATGAACTCAATCTAGCATTATTTTTTCATGAGTTAAAAATTTTGATTCTACTATTTCAAGTCCAATTTCTTCCTGTATTTCTCTAACTAAGCAATCTTCAACTTCTTCTCAAAATTCCAGAGTTCATCCAGGAAGTATTGTTTTACCGGGAGCAATTTTCTGAGAATTTAGTTTTTTTACAAGTATGAATTCTCACTTTTCATTTTTTATAACTGCTCTTACAAAAATTTTAAACATTGATATTTTATTATTTCTTTAAAGTTTCAAAATCTTCTATATAGAATGGGAACAAATCATATTTTCTAAGATTAGATATTTTTAATCAGTCAATATATTTAAGCCCAAATTCGTTCGTTAAATATTTTTCTAGTTGTCCTGAAAAATTAGATTCTACGAAAATTATTTCTTCTTTCCCTTCTATTTCAGCTCTAAGTCTAGCATCAAGTGGTTTTAAGAATTTTACTATTATTAGTCCAAATTCTGGATTATTTTTTATAAATTCTCTTGCAGTATATGAAGTGAATGAAGTAACTATAAGCATTTTTTTCGCTTGTGGATTTACTAATTCATATCATTTGTATCCTTCTTTTTCAAAGAAATTTTCTAATTTTTTAGCTCTTTTTTCTGTAAAAGCTTTTTTCAAAGTAGAACTTTCTGTTGTCGCACCGAATTCATCATGTTCATAACTTGTAGCTATAAAATCTCAATTTAGAGTACCAACTTTTACTCTTGGAGAGATTCCATATTCTGCAGATAAATCATATCTTTTATAATCAACTGGAGGATTAGCTAAAACTATTCATCTTTCTACTGGAGCAGTCTTCATTTCTCAAACTGTCCCGTTTAATTCTGCAGCTTGTTTATCAGTTAAGAAAATTACTTGAGTTTGATATTTATCTGCTATATTTAATGCAAGTCATCAAAAATAATATGATTCTTCTAGAGTACTTGGGTACATAACAACATGTTCGAAATCACCAAAAGTTGGATTTAGAGCATAGTTTAAATCTCCTGCTTCATGATAAGTTGGAGTTCCTGTACTTGGTCATGCTCTTTGAGCCAAAACTACAACTATAGGAAATTCAGCTTGTACAGCAAAACTTAAAGCTTCACTCATCAAAGCAAATCAACCTCCTGAAGTTCCACACATTGCTCTAGCTCAAGTAAAACTTGCTCAAAGTGCTGAATTTATAACTGCGATTTCATCTTCATTTTGTATATATCTTACTTTATTTTGTTTAACAACTTCTGTTAATAGAGTTGAAGCTGGAGTCATAGGATAAGCAGAATAAAATTCTAATCCTGAAGCTGTAGCCCCATCAATTATAGCTTTGTTTCAATAATTTATTTCTTTTTCGCATGTTTTATCAATAATTTGATATTCACAAGTTTTTGCAATAGAAAAATTTTCAAAAATATTTTTTACAACTGCCTGATTTAATTTAACAACTGCTTCTCATTTTTTTCCGAAAACTTCTTCTAATTTTTCATTTATGATTTCAACAGAAATTCACATAAATTTTGCCATTACAGAAAGTAGATATGTATTATCATATTTATCATCTATTTCTGGAGTCAAAAAGTTGAATTTTTCTTGTAGAGAATTCAGGCCTGAATTCTCTACGTTTTTCTCTTCTAATTTTTCTAAATGTTTTTTATTTACAATAATAGTAGCCCCATCTTTTAATGAAGATAATTGTCTTTCTAAACTTTCAGCATTAAAAGCAAGTAGTAAATCTACTTTTTTAGTTAAAAATTTAGCTCAATTGTCTGAAACTGAAACATCAAAATAATTTACTCATCATTTAATTCTTGATTCATATTCTATATCAGTAATTAAATCATATCCAAGTCTAGCAAAAATTGCTGCGATTATATCTACAGTTGAGTTTACTCATGCTCAAGCTGCTCATGTTATTCTTATATTTAAGTGCATTTATTATTTTGTTATTCAAGTATTTGTTTCTATTGTTATCCCAGTTTGGTTTATAGCTCAAGAATTTTTTAGTAAACTAGATAAATCGATTTTTTCTGAATTTTTTGTAGTATTTTGAGTTGTAGTTTGTGGAGCAAAAAGTGTTTCAAATAAGATAAGAACTCAAGTTGAAACAACTCATCCTATTATTGCAAGTAAAGCGATAATAGCTAATAATTTTGTTGATTTTTTCGTCATATTTTTAGATAATTAAAGATTAATTTGTAAATATTTATTTATTTGCATTATTATAAATTCTCCTGATTATTGGTTTTATCCTATCAGAGAATGTATTTATATCTATATTATACGGCAAGTCAAAACTTTTAGCATCAAATAAATATACTTTTTCCTGGCTCATAGCAAAAGCATTCGCATCCAAGAATTTCACGGAAATAGATGAAAACTTATGATCAGTATTTGTAAATATATATTTTGAATTAAACTCAACAAGTAAATTTTGGTCACTTCATCAATTTTCGCTAAGTGGGAAAGTCATATTTACTCAAGATATACTTATATCATAATTTTCTCAATTTTTTACAACATTTATATTTTCATATTTTATTGGTAATAAATCTGAAACTATTTTAAATTCTCACTGATCTCATAAAAGTTTATCCTTTTTAAGAATAATTATAGCTTTGTCAGTATCAACAGGTTTTGTAGAATTATTTTCATAATATTCTTTTTGGTCTATTTGTTTATTTATAAATGTGTTTATAAAAAAGTTTTTAAAATCATATTTTTCCTTTTCCTCATCAGTCGCAGCATTATCATATAAATCTTTCCAATTTTGCTTAATATTATCCAATTTATAAGATACTGTTAAATTTTGTGAGCTAAATATTACATTTGTTATTCTATTCGCCTCTCTAGGATATAATGTAAAATCCATTTTTATTCCTGCAACAAAGACATTTTTTACTTCATAATAATTTTCAATTATTTTTATTTCAGCCTGACTAGAATCAACAGAATTAAAATTATTCATATATGAGATAAAATTTTCTTTATTCAATGCTAATTCTCAACTATCAGATCAAACTGTTTTCGTTTCAAGAAGATTCTTTTTAGTTTTATCGTACTGAAGTGTATAAGAGTCATAATCCTTAGCCGCTAATATGTATTCGTCATTAGTAGAGTTGATTTCTCTATATGATTCATCTACTAATCTATCAGAAGTGTTTTTGTTAGAATCAAGTAAAGAAAAATTTTTACTATAAAATTTATTTATTAGTTGAAAAATTGAAGTCATAGAATCAAATTGATCTGTTGTAAAATTTAATAATTGAGTATCTGGTTTAAGTTCTAATAAATTCTCTGTATTCCTATTTCAAGTAAAGTAAACTTGTTTGAAATTATCTAATATTTTTCTAGCAAGCGTATTATTATAATAAACCTGAGATAAAGTTCTTTTATCATCTCACATAGTTCTTATAATAAGATTATTTAAAAGCAAATAATCTTTGCTAACAAAAAGTAAATCATCTCTATCCAAATCAGATAAATCAAATGATGAAATAAGTGTATTATAAAGCATAAAAGAGAAATAATCTAATTGCTTTACTTGATTTAAATTATTCTGTAAATTTATATTTTTAAAATTTAATTCTCCTTTTGTTTCATCATATTCTATAGACATATTTGCAAATAAATATGTCTTTATATAATCTTTTAAATAATAATAAAATGACTTAGAAAAATTACTAGTATCATAAGAAGAATAAAATGCTGATAAATAATAAAAAGTTTCTAAATCTTTGGAAGTTACAGTTTTATTATTTAATAATGATATAAGTTTATAAAAATTAATTTCTGCATTATAATCGTCTGTATTATCATAATAACAAAGTTGCATATAAAAAGCCTTCACAATTTCATTTAATTCTAAATAATCATTATGAGACATTTCATCTAAAGAAGTCATATTAGTATTTATATCCGATATAAGTAAAGAATTTTGAGAATCTGATGTAAATAACTCTTTTAGTTGTTCTAAAATAAGATTTTTATAATAAATAGTCTTTTTCTCACTATTAAATAAAAGAAAAAAATAATTTTGAATATAGGCTATTCCCGAGAAATTATAAATTTCTACATCTTTTATATTATTATAATTTTTAGATATATTTACTTGCTTAGATGATATAAAATTTGAAACATCTATAAAAAATTGTTTTTTTAGATTATCTGATGTAGTAAAAAAATCTTTTTCAAATTCTGGATTTATTTCTTTTAAGTTTGTATAAATATTTGCTTTTATATAAGAAACATTATCTATTGCAGATATTCTATATAAATCAGCATTTCTAAGATATATATTTCTAGAACTATCAAAAGAAAAATTCATATGTGGATACAAATATAAATTAGTCAAAGCAAATCTATTTTTTGGATCCATTAAAGACAAGTTCACAGTTGAACTAATAGGAAAAACTTGTATATTTGAACTGATTCTATTATCAATAAATATTTTTCCTAAAGATAATAATTTTATATCAAAACCCTGTCATTTCAACTCATAATCAAAAGAAGGATCATTTAAATCCACAAGAAAAATTCAAGTTCATATATTAAATATTTTTTTAGTTCCATCAGTTTCTATATCAATAGCTGTTTTGTCAGAAATTTGAGCAAATACTGTATTTAAAAGAGAGTTTTTTAATACTATATTTTTACCCGCAAATGAGCTATTTTCATCTATTTTTGAAATATTTCCCGAAGCTGTAAATTCAGAAAAACCAGATGAATAAGATACAATAGAATTTAAGAAATTATCATCTAATTTTTGTCTAGAACTATTAAAAGAAAAAAACAAGAAAATTATAAAAAGGAAAAATCAGAATAAAAAATAAATTATATTTTTTTTGTCTAAATTCATAAGAGTTCGTTTATTAATAAAATAGCATTATTATTTTGCCTTAATAATACTATTTTTTTTGATTTTTAAAAGTTTAATTATGTTGATTATTAAAAGCTTTCTTTTATAATTATTTTTTGAAATCAGATAAGAAAATATCATTAAATTTGGAGATGATTTTTTGCTCTTTTATAAGTAATCAAATTTCCCTATTTTTCTCTATAGAATAGTAGCTCATATTTATACTTCAAAGGTATAAATATTTATCATCCACTAATATAGACTTGGCATGTATATAAGGAGATTTAAGTAATTTATATTTTATTCCAGATTTATTTAATACATCTACTTCTTCTTTATTTCCAGGCAATGATTTCAAATCTGGCATAATAATCTCTATATCTATTCCTTCTTTTTTCTTGAGTTTTAATAATTCTAAAATATCAGTATCACCAAAATTTTGAATATACATTTTTATAGATTTTTTTGCAGATTTTAGCAAAATATCAAATTTTTCTCTTGTATAATATGGACTTAAAACTAAATTATCATCATAAATTATCTCTTTTCTATAATTAAAATCAGCTTCAAAAATATTTACTAAATTTCCTAGTAATTTCTCATCTTTCACAAACATAAAAAATTCCCTATTTTTTGAAAAAGTAGAATAAGAATAATTTCCTGTAGAAATAATTCGCGTATCATCAATTATCATCATTTTCGTATGAGTAAGAGCAAAATTAGTATCCGAAGCCCAATTAATTTCAATATTATTTTTAGCAAAATTATCGCTAGTTTTTGTATTAAGATTTGGAGCCTTATAAACATTTTTTTCCATTATCACCTTTACTTCAACTCATCTATTTTTTGCTCTAATTAAAGCTTTTTGCAAATCTTTTTCAGTGAAAATATAGACCTCAACAAAAATCCTAGTTTTTGCTTCGTCTATCTTTTTTACGATTTCTTTAAGTAGCTTTTTATCAGGAGTAGAAGTCATTTCTATGCTTTCAAATTCTCTCAAATTACCAAGCGAAAAATTAGATAATTTATTTTTAACTTCTGTTTGAGAAGAACTATAATTATCTTTATTTTCATGAAAATCAATATAGTTATTTGAGCAAGACAATAGGAAAAACAAAAGGATAAATGATATTATTTTTTTCATAAATTTAGTTTTTAAAATATTAAATGAGATTATATATTTTTTATAAACAAGGTCAAAATTTTAAAATATAAAAAGACCCTGATTTAGGATCTTCTAGATTTTAAATTAAACTGCTCATTTCTCATAATATGAAAAGGAGCAAGTTCAATAAACTTTTTCTTTTTAACACCAATTTCACAAAAATTTGAAACAGTTATTTCATCTGGATTTAAAGAACTTACTCCAAATTTATTTTCAAATTCTTTTACTAATACACTCAATTCTAATACAGACAATTTCTGTATAAAATCTAGCACCCTAGTTTTCATGCATATGCATGGATTTTGTTTAGGAATATACTTTTTATGTTTTTTCCTTTTTTGTTTTTTCATAAAAAATCCTCTTTTGTTTTTTATTACTTATAAACAAAAAAATAGTTTTTGCAAACTATTTCTTCAGTAAATTCACGAAAGTCTCACTTGGAAGTTCAACTTTACCAAACATTTTCATTTTCTTTTTTCATTCTTTTTGTTTATCAAGAAGTTTTCTCTTACGAGTAATATCTCAACCATAAAGCTTAGCTGTAACATCTTTTCTCATAGCAGAAATATCTTCTCTGGCAACAACTTTTACTCAAACTGCTGCTTGAATTGCAATTGCAAATTGTGCTTTTGGAACAACTTCTTTTAATTTTTTTGCCATTTTTCAACCTAAATATGCAGCAGAATTTTTATGACAAATTATAGAAAGAGCATCTATTGCTTCTCAAGCAATCAAAATATCTAATTTTACTAAATCATCTTCTTGGTATTTTGAAAACTCATAATTTAGTGATGCATATCAGCTTGATAAACTTTTTAATTCATCATAAAAATCAGTTATAAGCTCTGCCATTGGAAGCTCATAAGTAAGAAGAACTCTTTTTTCATCAATAAAATTTTGATTCAAAAATCTTCATCTTCTTTCTTGAGATAATTGCATCAGATTACCTACAAATTCTTTTGGAGTTATTATTTCAACTTTAGCAAGTGGTTCTTCTATTGCTTGATAAAGTTCTCTTTTAGGTAAATCTTCTGGATTTGAAATATGTAAATATGTGTAAGTTCAAAAATCGTTTGTTATTACTTCTGGATGAAATCTGAAATATTCATTTGATTTATCTCATGGCATTTTTACCTTGTAAGTTACTTGTGGAGATGTGACAATTGCATCTATTTTAAATTCTCTGAAAAGTCTTTCTTTTACTATATCTAAATGTAAAAGTCCAAGAAAACCACATCTAAATCAGTGTCCAAGAGCTGGACTTACTTCATTTTCCAAAGTTAAAGCAGAATCGTTTAGTGTCAATTTATCCATTGCATCTTTGAAAACTGGATATTCATCTGTATCCATAGGGAAAACTCATGCAAAGATAAATGGAGTAACTTTCTTAAATCATTCAATTGCTTGAGCTTCTTTGAAATCTCTTCATTTAGCTTTCCAAACAGTATCACCAACTTGTGCCTCTCTGATAGATTTTAAACCTGTTACAATATAACCAATTTCCCCGGTATCAATTATTCAACTCGATGTATATTTTGGAGCGAAATAACCTACATCAGTAGCTTCAATTTTAGTTTTTGTATTTAAAAAATGTAGAGTATCTCATTTTTTGATATTTCCAGAAAATACTTTTACATAAGATACAACTCATCTATATGGATCATATTGACTATCAAAAACTAAAGCTTTTGTTTCTTCTTTTAGATTTTCTTCTTCAAATACTTTTGGAGCTTTAACTCTTGCAATTACAGCATCTAAAACTGATTCTACATTCAAACCAGTTTTTGCTGAAACTGAGATAATTTCACTCGGATCACAACCAAGTAAATTTACAACTTCATCAGTAACTCTTTCTACATCAGCAGAAGGAAGATCTATTTTGTTCAAAACTGGAATAATATCCAAATCATTTTCTATAGCCATATAAACATTTGATAGAGTTTGAGCCTCTATTCATTGAGTAGCATCTACGACTAAAATAGCTCCTTCTACAGAAGCCAAACTACGGGATACTTCATATTGAAAATCCACATGTCCTGGAGTATCAATAAGATTCAATTCATGTCATTTAAAAGCCATTCTAACCGGAGTAAGTTTGATTGTTATTCATCTTTCTTGTTCAAGTTCCATTGAATCCAGCATTTGTCCGTTTTTCATATCTCTTTTATCCATAGTTCCAGTGATTTCCAACATTCTATCTGCTAGAGTTGATTTCCCATGGTCAATATGAGCTATAATACAAAAATTTCTAATTTTATTTAATTCCATATTTTTATCTATTTTTTTGTTAATTAATTCGGCAGAAGTCTATTCAAAAAGTCAAAAAAGTAAAGACATAAGAAAAAATCTTATAAAATTTCTTCCCTTTTCAAGGGAAGTACCGAGGAACGAGGGGATGGGTTTTTCTATACTATATCCAAATCCTCTATCTTGATTTTTCAAATCATAAGAGAGTTCGTGTCTCATCATTTTTCTATCCAATTTTTTACTTTTGAATATCAATCAAGATAAATTTTATCTTTTGTAAAAATAGATCAAGCATGTTTTGTGCTGGTATCAATTATTCACTTTTTAAATCTAGTAACAGTTTTGAAAACTTTTACATAATCATTTCATTTTAAATGAAAAACTATATCAGATAATTCTTGAAAATCTAATTTCTTAGCCATATTTCAAATATAATAATTCTGATACATTGCATTTTTTTCGTAACTTTCTGGAAAATATTCCAAACTATTATAAACAGCTAATCCTTCCTCAGTTTCTATATAATTTGCAGTTCCTGATTCCAAAATATTCCAGCCGCTTTTTTTACCATTAACAGCTCTAATTAGATGAACTCAAATTTCATGAGCTATTATTCAATCAAGTTCTTTTTCTCTGAAAACAGCGTCAACAGCTACTCTAATTTCAGCTTTTCACTTTTTTCTAGTTACTGAAATTCTAGACATATTTGTAGCAGATAATACTACTTTTACACCATTTGATAATCAGTTTTTTTCTAAATATGACTTTATATATTCAACTACATCATTTATATCAATAGCCTCTCAAAGAAGTCATTCATTTGATAAAATAAGTAATTTTTTTTCTGATTCAATAAGTAATTTCTCATCAAACTTATGAAAAAGTTTTGTATTATATTTCAAAATATTATCAAAGTTTTGCGATTTGTAAGCTTTTATTAATTCAAGTCTATCTTGAATTTCTTCAAGTTTTGCTAGAAATATTTTCGCAAATTCTGATTTAAGTTCAAGTCATTTTTTGAAATAAGTTTCCTTCAAAGATAATATTTCTCTATCAAAAGAATTTATCTTTTCTTCATCAGGAAAATCATAAGAAAAAATTGGATTATATTTTCACTTCATTTCTATAAATTTATCCATTTGTTCTAAAAAATTACTTGGTTTCAAAACAGATGTCAAACTTACTCTTTTATCTAGTTTCATTACTTTTTCATCTAGTATTCTAAGCATAGAAAGTTCATTTCTATTTACTTTTTTAGGAATATATATTTCTTTCTTTTGTTCTTTTGTTTCAGGTTTTATAAGGAAATCTTTTACAGAAATTGTTCAAAGTATAATAGTATCCGAATCAAGATTTTCATCAAGAATAAACTTCAATTTATCAAATTTTACCCTAGAATCAAGTTCTATAAAATACGTGTTTTTAGAAATTAAATTATGCAAATAACTTGAAATATAGTTCTTTGTTTTTGATAAATCCAGTTTCACTAAAATTTCCTCACTAGAATCAGCTAAATTTAATTTAGCTTCTTGAGATAAATATATGATTTTTGAATTGTTTATTTTATTTGTTACTTTTGATGAGAATAAAGATTTTGCAAGTTCTACTCATTTTTCAGGCTCTGAAATTTTCAAATCTTTTATTTTATCTAATCTAGATTTTAGTGGAAGTAAACAAACATTTTGTATTTCTAGTCCTGCCCTAGCATTTATTTCAAGTATTTTTGGTCAAGTTTCTGTTATTACCCAATCAAGCGCAAGATATCACAAATTCACGAAAAATTGTGTTTGGCTTGAAGCAAGCATTATATCATTCCAAAAAGGAATTTCAAATCATTTTAAATGAGCATAAGCTAGAGGAAATTCTTTTGTATAAACTTTTCATTTTATATAAAGAGTATTTATTATTCCAGAACCAACTTCAATTCCAAGACCAATTCAACCTTGAGCAAGATTTGCTTTTCATCAGGATAGATTTGTTGGCATTCTTACCATAGCAGCAACTGGAACAAGATTATAAACGATCATTCTTATATCAGCTAGTCAAAATTGACAGAATTTTTCAAAGCCATTTCCTGCAATTAATTTTTTTTCTATAAGAATTTTATCAAACCCAAAATTAAGAGAAAAATCTCAGTTCAAAATATCAGTCATATGGTCATACAAGAAGTCTTCACTAACTATTTCTTCTCATATCATATAAGTTCCATCATGCAAATTTTGTACTATCAAAATACCCTGTCATTTACTACCAAATACAGGTTTAATTACAAAAAAATCTTCTTTAACTGATGATAATTCGAATTCAGCCAATTGCTTTTTGTTCGATACAATAGCAAGAGTTTTGGGAACAGAAACTCATCTTTCTTCCAAAAATAATTTAGTTTCTACTTTGTCGTCAGCCAAATTTATCGAAGATGCTGAATTCAGTTTTTTTATATAATTTAGGTTTCTTTCGTTCATCGAAAGTATTCAGAAATCTAACATAATTTAAAATTTTAGTTTTTATTATTCTTCTTCTTGGAAATGTTTTTTTATAAGAGGTAGAAAACGAACATACTCTACGAATTGTAGTCATGTAAATTTTCAAATCATAAAATTAGCAAAAAATACAAGTATCAAAAGTTCTGTGTAAGACAAGAAAAGATTTTGTATAAATGTTGATTTTAAGGCGAAATATGCCATCAAAGATACAAATCAAAATTCAAGTAAATAAAACATAAATCAAGTGCTAAAAAGTCATCTTTCATCTGAAAATATCTTATAAGTAAGCATAGGAATAACAATGAATGGGAAAACAACTAAGTTTGACTTCAAATTAGCAAAATCAATCAATCAAAAATTATTTAATAATCAAAGTATTACAAGAGAAATTATAAGATACATAACGAAAAATAATGATAATTTTGCATTAAGTAAAAAGTGGACTCTTCTGTAAATTTTTCTCATTAAATATTGAGATAAAATAGCAGAAGCGAAAAGCGCTAAAGTCATTTGAAAACTAAACAAATACACGCTAAGAGCAAAAAATAATGGATAATACAAACTAAAAATAGATAATCCGACAAATTGTCTAATGAAATTTATAACTGTAACAGCTAAGGCAAGAGAAAATATAATAGCCAAAATACTTATAGGAAATCATGCTAGTATTAGCTTATTTGTGAAATTTGTAAGGAAAAATATACTATTTGAATTATCTGTAAAAGATATTTGATTTATTCAATAATTTTTGTCATTTATAATATCAGAAGTTGATTTACCAAGAGATATATAATTTAGGAAATTTAGTAAGTTATATGGAGCAAAAGTATATAAATTAATATCCAAACTACTTATAAAACTACTAAGAAGTTTTTTAGATAAAATGAAACTAGAATCAGTAACTATAAAAATCTTTTTGTCTGGAAAATTAGTATTATAAATTTTTGATACCTTTTCAAAAGCTTGTAATAATTCAAGATAATTATTTGAATTGATTACTATAATATTTGATTCTTGAAAAACATATAAATTTTGTGTAATTTGAGAAATAAAAACATCTTGAATAGAACTTGAATTTTTTCATTCAAGAATTATTTTATTAAAAAGTGTATGATTTTTTTCAAAATCACGACTAAAAGATAAATTTAATTCATCTTTATCAGAAATATAAGTTAAAATTTTTGAATAAACATTTATTTCTTTTTCTATTCTATAAGAACAACTTGTATTTTTTTCTTCTACTCTTGCTATCAAATTTATTTTTCAAACATCCGAAAAAGATATATCAAATTTATCAGCAGATACTTTTTTCAATTGTTCTTTCCCCTTACGAACAAAAAATGTAATATTTGTATCTTCTTTTTGAAGTCAAACTGAATTATCTTTTATACTATAAAATAGATTTGTATTTACTTTTGTATCAAAATCTCAAATTATATCATATTTATTGGTTATACATTTAACTTTATTAGTTTCTGTTCAACTGATATCATCTCAAAAAGCCAAAGATGTTGAAAAAATAAAAGTAATAAATAGAAGAAATAGTTTCATAGGTTATTATTTAAATTAAAAAATATCTGTAAAATTTCTGAAATACCTGCGAATTTTAAAATTTTAAGTCTAAAAGACAAGTTTTTTTATTTTTTTGTTTTATAAGCCAAAAGGCAGAGTGCTAAGCCTCTACCTTTTCTTCTATTACTGGAGTATCAATTATCAAATCTTTAGATGGATCATAAAAATCTAGTTTTCCTTCTCAAATTTTTCAAATTATATAATCTATAAGTTTATCTTTTTCTATTTCTTCTTGAGTACCTGCATCCATATCTCTAAGTTGTAGTTTACCATTTCTGGCTTCCATAACACCAACTATTACTACATATCTAGCATTTATTCTATTTGCCTTTTTTAATTGTACTTTTAGTGATGGAGTTCCAAGTGATGACAAAGCTCTTATTCATTTTTCTCTTGCTTGTAAACTAAGTGGGAAAACAAGTTCCTTAGCTTCATCACCAAGTTGAATGAAATATAAATCTATTTTATCCTTGCTTTTTATACTTATTCATTTATCAATCATAGCTTGCATAAGTCTTTCTGCTCACATAGCAAAACCAACTGCTGGAATTTCATCTTTGTTCCCTATAGTTTTAGCAAGTCAATCATATCTACCTCCTCCTCAGAAAGCATCTTGACTTCTTCCAGAATTATCAACAAATTCCCAAACTGTATGACAATAATAATCAAGTCCTCTAACTAATTTATGATCTTCTTCATATGGAACACCTAATAAATCCAAGTATTTTTTTACTTTTTCATAATGTTCTTTAGAATCTTTTTTCAGAAATTTTGTGATTTTCGGAGCTTCATTAGCCAAAATTATTTCGTCAGCATCTTTTGTATCAAGAAGTCTTAAAGGATTAACTTCTAATTTTCTTTTACCATCTTCTGTTAATAAATTAGACTTATTAGTATAAAAACTTACTAATTCTTCTAAATATTTTGCTCTATCTTTTGCTGTTCCTATAGAATTTATTTTTACTTTGAAATCTCCTGCTAAACCGATTTTATTTAAAATTGTATAACCAATATAAATAAGTTCAGCATCAAGAATTGGATCTATTTCACCAATAATTTCAGCTCAAATTTGATGAAATTGTCTATATCTTCCTTTTTGAGGTCTATCATATCTGAAATGAGGTTCAACATAGTATAAATATACTGGTTGAGCCAAAGATTGCATATCGTTTTCGATATATGCTCTCATAATACCGGCTGTAGATTCAGGTTTCATAACCAAATCTCTTCCTTTTTTATCAACTAAATTATACATTTCTTTATCAACAATATCAGTTCCTTCTCAAACAGCTCTTGTAAATAATTCTTTTTTTTCTAAAATTGGTGTAGAAATTCTTCTAAATCAGTTTTTTCTAAATTCATGTCTTGTTACTTTCTTCAAAAAAGTAAAATAATTATGCGTTTCAGGCAGTATATCTTGCATTCATCTTACTTTAACTATCGAATCACTCATACTAAAATTCATTTAGAGAAATAAAAATGCCCTAATTTTCTTAAGGCAGGTCTTAAATTAAAGATAGTTTAACAGTTTATTGGAATAATTCAAGTTATTTTTTTATAGTTTTATTGATTTTATATAAAATATACATATAAAGAAAAAGCAAAAGATAGTACTTAGCTTTGTAATACAAATTTAATATATTATAAAATAAGTCATCTTTTTATTTTATATTTTCTATTTTATAAAAATGATTGAAATATTAAAAAGTTTTAATGAAACTTGATTATCTGCATTAAATTGACTAGCTCAATATAGTATAATAAAAGATATTGCAATAACTTTTGCTGATGCTCCTATATTTATTTTACCTATATTTTTACTAAGTTTTTGGATAATTCATAACAAAAAATGAGAAACTAGTAAAAAAGAAAATATGTTATATATAGTTTACTCTGTAATAATGGCAATTTCTATAAACTTAATTTTACAAAAATTAGTACACATAGAAAGACCTGAAGCTTTCCTACATAATGCTGGACATTTTTTATTAAATCATATTCCGGATGCTTCTTTCCCTTCAGATCATGCGGCAGTATCATCATCTTTTCTAACAGCATTATTCTTACTTGGATATAGAAAATCAGCCTTCATTATACTTCCATTTTTCATAATAATGCTTTTATCTAGAGTAATTGCCTGAGTTCATTGGCCACTTGATATAATAGGATGAATTATTATTTGAATAATCTCATGATTTACAATTTTCAAGTTTAAAGATTTTTTCATATTTAAAAAAATAAATAAATGCATCATCAAAATTGCATCATTCATAAAATTATAAATAAATATTTCCCGCCTCGTGCGGGATTTTTTATTCAAATTTTTGCAAAGAAAAAGTAAATATGTTAAAATTAGATAAATTAATTAATAAAAGAAAAAATATGTATAATCTTGCGTTAAAGGTTGCTATGGATATTAACCAAAGAGAAATAAAAAGATTAATAAAAAAATGAGCAAGACCAAGTGAATGAAATGACGTTATATTAGATGCTATAACTAAAATATCTAAAATAAGTAAAACTGTAAAAAATAATGTATTAACTTTACTTAGGTGAGATGAACTTGATATTGCTTCTATGTGAAATTCAAAAACTGATTGATTAATGTCTGATGATAAATTCAAAAAATTGAGATTATATGAAGCTATGCAAGAAATAAAAAAAGATCCAGATTTTGCAAAATTTATAGAAATATTTAATCTTGTTAAAGCTGAATATAACAAAGATAGGAACAATACTGATATTGCCCAGTACATAAATTTAGCCTGAATCTATTGAGATGAAAAGATACTATTCTTAAGTACGTATTGGAAAATAATGTCTAGAGTAATAAAAGAAACTCATAAAGTAAGTTTAGAACCAGGAATGAATAATTTTGATTTAAATACATTAAAAGAAAATGATGCATTCTTCGCATTATGAGAAAGAAATTTTAATTTATAATTTTACAAAAATATGTCAGAAATAGCAAACAAATATAATGGTGACATAAATTCTTATTTAAAAGAAACTTTTAAATCACCTAAATCTGAAACTTATAAAAATTATTTGATTCAAAAAACTAGAGAGTCTACTAGAAGTGAATTATCTAGTTTAAAAGATTTTCTTGATATGAAAAAGGATTTAGCAACAAGTGAAGATGATAAATTACAATTAATGGATTTAGAAACATCTATTGATAATAATCCGATGCAAAATAATCAATCTAATAATATACAAGACTCAAATGATATATATAGAGAACAAGAAGTTGTTTTTGCTGGATGAAATATAGAAGAAAAAGTAAAAGTAATAAAAAATTTCAAATTTGATATGAAAAATGAAGTTCATGTTAGTCCTCTTAGTTGAGAAGTAACTCCTTTATGAAATAATATATATGAAATTTTATTATCTAGATTAGATTGATGAGATGTATGAAAAATACAAATTCTATATAACCCCTATTGAAATACAGTACAAATTTTTGATGAATATAGAAGTAGATTAATTTGAGAACAAATGATAAGAAATTCTAATAATTGATATTGACATAGAGATATGCATTTTCAAAATTGAAATTATCCAAGTACTCAATTTAATATACAACCCTATTGAGATAAATGACCTACATTACATATCAATTTAGCATTTCCAAATAGAAAATAAAAGAGCTTATATAAGCTCTTTTATTTTGTAGTAGGCATTTATTCCTACCATTGCAGCATTATCTGTAGAATATAATTTTTTCACTGGTGAAATAAAATTAAATCCTTCTTTTTCTGCCATTTTTAAAATTTTTTCATTCAAATCATCATTTGCACTTACTCATCCGGCAAGCATAACAGTTTTTAATCATTTTTGTTTTGCTGCATTTATGAGTTTATAAGCCAAAACTTCAGTTACAGCATTTTGAAATTCAAAAGCTATTTCTCTTTTATCTTCTAAACTTAATTCCCCTCTTAAATCTATTTCTCTTTTAACAGCTGATTTCAAACCCGAAAAAGAAAAATCAAATTCTTGTTTTTTTAACCAGACTCTTGGAAAAAGAGTTTTCGCTCCAGAGACCGGTCTTATAAGACCGGTCTCAAACTCGCTAGCTAACTTAGAAATGATTGGTCATCCTGGATAACCTAAATCCATCATTTTAGCTACTTTATCAAAAGCTTCTCCTGCACTATCATCTTGTGTTGATCATATTTTCTCTATATTCCATTTGTCTTGCATAAAATAGACTTCATTATGTCCGCCAGAAACAGTTAAACAAGCTAAAGGGAAAGTGATATCCTCATTTTTTCTCTCCAAGAAATTAGCAAAAATATGTGCTTCAATATGATTTATTTCAATAAGTGGAATATTTAAGATAGTTGAAATAGTTTTTGCAACTGTTATTCAAGTTAATAGTGATGGTAATAATCCAGGAGTCATAGTTACGGCTAAATAATCTATTTCTTCCAATTTTACTCAAGCTCAATCAAGTACATTTTGAATTACGGTAAATATATTATTTGCGTGTTCTCTAGCTGCAACTTCTGGTACAACTCCACAAGTTTCATTATGAATAGCTATCTGACTCATAGTATCCATAAAAATCAGTTTATCGTCTTCAAATAAGGCCAAACTTGTATCATCACAAGAAGTTTCAAAAGCAAGTATTTTCATTTTATCTATTTAATTATTATTTTTATTAATATAAGAATTTTTTGAGAAAATACAATTTTCTATACTTACTTTAGAATAAAAAACCCATCCCCCTACGGGGACTTCCCTTGGGAAGGGAAGAAATTAGAAATATAAAAAATATTGTAGAGACAGCTCCTTGTGTCTGACATATTTGTTCTATTTCTCCCCTTTTCAAGGGGAGTGGCTGAAAGCCGAGGGGTTTACTAACTATTAAGGGGGACTTCATTTTTGTACTATTTTTGTGTACAAAGATGGCTTTTTCTTCACATTTTTTTGACTATTTTTGCACTTTTTTATTCGTTTTTTAATGATTTTTTAGAATTTTTAGTGTTTTTCTGAAGTTTTTTATTTTGTCTTATTTAAGCTGTTTCTTTTATTTATATTATTTTATAAAACATATTTTTGCTTTTCGTCAATATACATTTATGGAACTTTCCTTATTTGTCGTGTATAATTAGTTTGTAAGTTGAGTTATTCAACTTGATCTTTAAAAAAATCTGCTACTTCTCAAGACGGAACACTATGCGCCAAGAATAGTTCATTCCTATACAAAAAAACACAAAAACAAAATAAAAACAAATACGTGTCTTAGGTACTTATGCTTTTTCTAGATAGCTTATAAATTCTCTTTATAGTCTGCCTAGAAGGCATAAGTCAAAAGCACATTAAACAAACATATAAGCTACTAGCTTAAAAAATAAAAAACAAACAAAGCCTGGTGAATTCGCTTTGATCAAAAAATATCACCTAAGAGAGGTATGCAGATTGTCAGAAGTAAGTACTCTGACACGGATATTTTTGGAATATCCAAATTTCGATCCCTTCTCCCTTAGGATAACTTAACATTCTTAAACTTTCCTTTGATCGTGAGTTGTTGGACATAAAAACTTTAACTAAGCCCCTATTACCAAATATGCTTAGTTTTTTTATTGTCTAAAATTTTAGTAATAAAAAAGACTCCCGTAGGAGTCAAAGTTATTTAGCGCAGTTTTGCACCAAATCTATTTTTGTTTTTTAGCCTTTAATATCCAAATTCCCTCCTTTACCATCAACAGGAACTTTTATAGTTTGTTGAGATTGTTGAACTTCTGGTTCATCAGCTTTTTGGCTCTGAATATTTACTTGAGAGCTTTGTTGAACTGAAGAAACTCCGGAACTCATATTAGTGGGATAGCCACTAGCTGCAGAACTAATTTGCATTTTACGACCTTTTAGATAGAATTTGCCGAAGCTGCACATTTATAGCAATATTTTACAACAAGTCAAATTTATTTATGATTAAAATTGAGAACCAAAGATTTATAGAGTATTTCAGAGAAAATTTTTTCCAAGACAATGAAATAGAATTAAAAGATTTCCTAGAAAATATACCAAAAGATTTATCAAAAACACTGAGAATTAACACAAATAAAATTTCAGTTTCTGATTTTTTGAACTTTGACGAATTATATGATGGATTTAAATTAGAAAAAACTGCAATCCCAAATATTTTTTATACAAAAAAAATAGAGTCAGCTAAATATGCTCTTGGAAATACTATTTCTCACCTACTTTGAATGACTTATATTCAAGAGCTTCGAGCTTCATATAGTGTTTATGAATTATCAAAATGAAAAGTTGATACAGAAAAATACACTATCCTAGATATGGCTGCAAGTCCCGGTTGAAAAACAACTCAACTAGCTGAATATTATCCAAATTCTGTTATCGTTGCAAACGAATTTACACAAAATAGAATCACTCAATTAATCTCAAATTTAGAAAGAATTGGATGAAATAATTTTTGTGTTACGAATTATAACTGAGTATTTTTCAGAGATTTGCCAGAAAGATTTGATAAAGTTCTAATTGATGCTCCATGTAGTGGTGAATGAATAGGGTTTAAGGCTATAGAAACAATAAAACATTGGAATATCAAAAAAATAAAGTGATTATCTGGTTTACAAGAAAACTTATTAGAACGAGCTTTGGTTTCAGCAAAAGTTTGATGAGAAATTCTATATTCTACTTGTACTTTGAACAAACTTGAAAATGAATGAGTAATTGAATATATAGAGAAAAAATATCCAGAAAGTTTTAAAATAACATATAGCAAAAGATTTTGGCCTCATATAGAGAAAAGTGGTTGATTTTTTGTAGCTAAAATAGAAAAATTACAAAGTATAGAAACAAATTTCAAGAAAAGAGAAGCAAAAAATAACAAAGAAATCAGAAAAATAGACAAAGCTTCCCTTGAAGCATTATCTAGATTTCAAAAAAAATATGATTTGGATTTATGAGACTCAGAACTTTATGTCTACAAATCAGATATTCTAGCCATCAAAAGAAATCCAAATTTCGGAGAACTAATAAATGATTTATATCTAACTAGACTTGGTCAAAGAATCGGAAATATAGTAAACTGAGAATTTATAGCAAATTATTATCTTGCTCGTGATTATGAGCTTAAAAATGCTAAAAAAATAGAAATACTTACTACTGATGAAGTTTATGATTATCTGAAATGAAAAGAAATAGAAACTAGTCTAGAATTAGAAGATAAAGAATATGTAGTTATCACATATAAGAATCTAAAAATCTGAGGATGATATTATATAGAATGAAAAATTAAAAATATGTTCCCTAAGGAATGGGTAGTTAAATAAAAAAAGGAGACAATTCTTCTTTTTTTTCTATTGTAGGGTACACAAGGCCTGTGTACCCTATTTTTTTATCTCTTCCCCAAAATCTTCCTCAACTCTACAAAATAATAAGCTCCCATTATAGTTCAAAGAAATCATCCATAAATAAGTATATTTCAAATCACTCATAAATCTTTGAAATCTATAAGAAATCTTCAAAACATAAAGATAAATAAACTCACTAAAATCACACGAAGAGTGTAAACGACTGGAAATCTGAATTTATAGATATCACGAGAATAGAAAAATAACATTATAAGAAGTAGAATTTGGCTTGCTACAGTTATATAAGCTGAACCGATAAATGAATATTTTGGTATTAAAATTATATTTCAAATTATATTGAAAGCTGCAACAAACATATTTATATAAAGTAGTCTTTTTTGGTTTTCTGAAGCAATAAGAGTATATATAAATAATTGAGAAATGAAGTAAAAAAGCAGTATAAACAAAGTAATTGTGAAAACATCAGATGAAGTATAGAAATATTTTGTATGATTAATGTAATCTGGAGTTGCTACAAGTCTTATAATATCATCTTTGAAAACTGACCCCAAAGCCACTATAGAAAAACCAAAAGCAAGTAAAGTCTTGTATGAATTACTCAGAATTTTTCAAATATTTTCTAAATGTTTTTCTGCAAAAGCTTTACTCATCATAGGCAAAACTGAGTTTAGAAAAAATCCTGATAACACCATTAAAACCTCAATTATTCTCATTGGAACACTATAAAGCGCAATACTAGTATCTGCCTTTATTGCTGGTTCAATAAGAGAAATCAAAACTATATCTATTTTAAAATAAACTACTGACAAAAATAGTGCAAGTCCATAAGGAAGAGAAATTTTGAAAATATGTTTTATATAATCCCAGTCAAATCTAAATCTTATATCCTCAATTTTTTTAGCATAAAGATAATTTAAGTAAGTATTCAAGATAATTCAAGCAAGCCCAGCAAACATAATAAATGAAAATGCAAATTCAAAATCTCATTTAATTAATGGGAAAAGCAGATAAACTCAAGCTAAAATAAGTCATAAGTTTAATATTTTACCTAAAACAGCTGAAATAAGCGAAAATTCTATCTTCATATTTGCCTGCATAAGAGCCAAAATTGAAGAATTCATAAGTCAAAAAAGAGTGAAAATTGCTACTATAAATACAGATACTAAAGCTACTTGTGAATTATATCAAGGTAAAAAATAGGCAATAAACAAAGATAAAAATATAATTCCTATTCCAAGAATCATTCTAAGAGTCATTACATTTCCTAGTATTTTACTTGTTTTTTCCTTTCCTGCTCGGATTTCTCTAACTGTTATAGTATATAGTCCCAAATCAGCCAAAAAAGCAAAAATACCCAAATATGAATAAATTTTATTATAAAGTCCATATTCATCTACAGATAAATACGTAGTTAAAGCCTTTATCAAAAATATTGATATAATAGCTGTAAATACCTTAGAAAGTATCTGAGAAAGTGTATTTGATGCGATTTTTTTTAGCATATAATTTGTATTTAGTAGTTATTTTTTGGTGAGTATAAGAAATTTTAATAAAAAAACAAACGAAAAGTCCCCCTTATCAAGGGGGTGGCCATAGGCCGGGGGATTTGTTCTGATGAAAAATTAGCTTCATAAAATCCCCCTGCTCATTCTTCGCTTCCCCCTTATTAAGGGGGACTTCATTTTTGTACTATTTTTGTGTACAAAGATGGCTTTTTCTTCACATTTTTTTGACTATTTTTGCACTTTTTTATTCGTTTTTTAATGATTTTTTAGAATTTTTAGTGTTTTTCTGAAGTTTTTTATTTTGTCTTATTTAAGCTGTTTCTTTTATTTATATTATTTTATAAAACATATTTTTGCTTTTCGTCAATATACATTTATGGAACTTTCCTTATTTGTCGTGTATAATTAGTTTGTAAGTTGAGTTATTCAACTTGATCTTTAAAAAAATCTGCTACTTCTCAAGACGGAACACTATGCGCCAAGAATAGTTCATTCCTATACAAAAAAACACAAAAACAAAATAAAAACAAATACGTGTCTTAGGTACTTATGCTTTTTCTAGATAGCTTATAAATTCTCTTTATAGTCTGCCTAGAAGGCATAAGTCAAAAGCACATTAAACAAACATATAAGCTACTAGCTTAAAAAATAAAAAACAAACAAAGCCTGGTGAATTCGCTTTGATCAAAAAATATCACCTAAGAGAGGTATGCAGATTGTCAGAAGTAAGTACTCTGACACGGATATTTTTGGAATATCCAAATTTCGATCCCTTCTCCCTTAGGATAACTTAACATTCTTAAACTTTCCTTTGATCGTGAGTTGTTGGACATAAAAACTTTAACTAAGCCCCTATTACCAAATATGCTTAGTTTTTTTATTGTCTTTTTTTCGAAATTGAGTACATTTAAGTAAATAACCCACCCCCTCGTTCCTCGGGACTTCCCTTAAAAAGGGAAGAAATAGAGCAAACTTCTGTTCTAATTTCTTCCCTTTTTAAGGGAAGTCCCCGTAGGGGGATGGGTTATATTCTAAATTTAAAATAATAAATTCCTCTCAAATGAATAATTTTAGCCAATATATCTTTTTGATATCAGGACTCCTAATATGAATATTTTTATGATATATAGTTTGAAAAACTATCAAACACCTAGAACTAAAAAAACAAAGATGATTATCTGTGAAGAAATCTCGTGAAGTAATCCTATGAGAAGTTTATGAAAAAGTTGCTCCAATGCTTGAAAATTTCCCTTATAACCATAAGGATTTAACTTTTGTTGGTAGAGGAATAGATTATATAGTTTTTGACTGATTAGCTGAATGAAATCTAAAACAGATTGTATTTCTAGAAATAAAAAGTGGTAAATCTGTACTAAACAAAAATGAAAGAGATATAAGAGATATTGTTGAAAAATGAAAAATAAGCTATGAAATTTATAAAATATAAGCATATTTATTGTAAAAATAATAAAAATAAGCTAAAATATACTAAACAAATTAAATAAAAAAATATGTTAAAAGAACAAATAACGGAAATTATTCAAAATTCTGAAATGCATGAAAAAGAATGAAATAATAGCATTCTTTTATACAAAAATGATGTTGTAAATAAAATAAATTCTCTTTTGAGTTCAAGTCATACTTCAAAAAGAAAATGAATTGATATAACAAAGAAAGTTATAATAGAAAATATATTAATGGAAAATGATATAGAGAAATATTATAACAATGTAATAATAACTCATAATGAAATTATTATAAAAACTTCTTCTCCAGATGAAATTGTATCTCAATGAGAAAGAAGATTTTTGTGATTAAATGAAATTGATATGTTTTATGCGGTAACTCATGATTTATTAAAAGATAAATTTGATGAAATAGCTGATGAAATAGCTGAATCTATTTTTAGGCAAGCATTATCTAAACAAGAAGCAAATGAGTATATAAGATTAAACTTTACTAAAATTGCTAAAATATTATATGAACAAGAATTAAATGATAAGTTGGATAATATAGATCCTTCTATTGTAAGTGGATTTTCTCAATATATATTTAGAGAATATTTTAACAAAACTCTTTATTTAATCAGCAAAAAAATAATTGATGCTTTATGAAATAGAAATGAAAAGGCTAAAAAATTCCTTGAATTTTATGGTAAAAAAATGGTATTAAGATGAAAAACCGTTGAGACAAAAAGTATTTATAGAGAAGCAAAAATATGAATTAATAGTGATCTTACAAAAATTCCTTTAAATGTAGCTTGAATTTATCAAACAATAAATACAAGAAAAAATACTCAAATTCCATCAATAGAAAAATCAACAAGAATAATAGAATGATATAATACTTCAATTAAAGTTGACCAAACTAGCATAGCTCAACTAAAAAACAAAAAAGCTATGAAAAATATAGAAATTGAGGCTTTTATAGAAAACAATAAAATTTTTGAATTGTATATAGAATTAATGAGTTTAACCGAAAAACTTAGAAGTATAAAAATAAGTAAAGAAGAAAGGGATACAATAAATGAAAAACTTAGTGAAATATCTTCTCAATATAATGAATTATATGATCTAAGCGAAGGAAAAGAAAAAGCTAAAATTAATAACACTTTAGATAAAATAAGTTTAGTTAGAAAAAGTATTGAGCGTATTGATATAAAAATAACAATGTTGAAAAAGGATATAGAAGTAAAAGAAACATTAATTACAAGAGAAAAAGAAAAATTAGAAACCACAAAAGAATATGATATAGAAAAACAATATCAAAATATAATAATACAACTAGCCAATTTACTATTAAAACCTTATTAATATGAAAAATATTAAGAAACAAATAGCATTTACACTTATAGAAATAATAATTTCTACTATTATTCTTACTTGAGGGGTTTTTGGTATTTATAAACTACTTTCTATAAATACAAATAACTTAAATAATTATGATAATAAGTCTCAGATAAATGATATGTTTATAAATATGCAAGAATGTATAAAATCAATTTGATATTCTTCATTTTCTGCTTGAACAGGGTCTTTCAATTTTTGAACTGATAATAAATGATGTTTTACTTGAACCTATGATTCTGCTCTAAGTTTTTCATGAGTAAAACTTGATAATAAAGATTATTTTCTATACTGAAGCGCGGCAATATTAACAGATAAAATATATTGGCAGCTTTTCATAGAAGAAGCTAGCACAACAAAACAAGAAAAAGATTTTACATTATATAAATAAAAAAACGGTTTAAAACCGTTTTTTTTGTAGGGAATGGTTTTAAACCATTCCCTACAATCAGCAATAGTTCCCTAATACACCATTTTTTTAATCTGTGCTAGAAGTTTCTTCTACTTCTGTTCACTTTTTCTTGGCTAATTCATAGTCAAATAATCAGAAATCAACTTGCGTAAATATATTTTCTACAGCTTGATATTTGGCAAGTGGATAAAAATAATATTCATAATCTAAACTAGCTGTATCTTTAACTATTTCTTTGTATTTTATTTGTAATTCTCTATATTTTTTTTCATATATATTATTACAATTATAATATTCTTGATAAGTTTTTTTCTCGTAACATTTATAGATTTTATAAAGATTGTTAAATTCTTTATCTCTAGCCGATTGCTTTGAAGAAAAAGATATTTTTCTATTATCTGAATTATCAATTAGTAATAATTTAAATTGATCTGAATAATATACAAGTACTTTCTTAGCTAAAAAACTACTAGAATAATTAGAATAAAAATCTGAAATAAGGATTTTTTTAGTTCCATAAATACTATTATAAAAATCATCTACTTTTTTCTTTTCATTTGGATACTTTTCATCCATATTTTTATCAAAATCAGATATGTTTTCATAAGTATAATCCCCAAGCGAAACTCAAGCTAATTTATACATCAAAATTTTATCAAAATCAGATATTTTTGAACTATCTATGTAATCAGAATAATCATCTATTCAAATACTTTTAAATACATTATCTAAATTAGTTTCTATAGAATTTACAGTTAATTTATAATCTTTAAATCTACAATTATAATCTGAATTTTTGCATGAAGTAGAATTAGTATCATAATTATACACCCATTTTGTATATAAATCTAAATATTCTCCCCATTTTATTGGTGAATTTCAATCAAATTTTGAATTATTTTCTATCATTTTATACCTTACAAGAAGTGATAAAAAATTCTTGTATTCTTTTGATTGTTTAGAAATATCTGTAAATTTCAAAGTATTATTATTTTTCAAAATATTTGGAATTGCTACTTCATTTGAATTAGTATGAACATCTATATAATTACTTATAAATTTTATTATTTTATCTAAATTTTTTGTTTTATTATTTTTTAAACTTTTCATAGAAATAGATAAATAATTTTGTCTATTTAAATCTTTATTTAAAGGGAAAAATATATTTATATCACAAGATTCTAAATCTACAGAATTTCAATTTTCATCCAAAGAAGTGTTTTCTCCATAATAATTATAATAGTTGTAATAAGAGCTAATTCAACTTACTCAAGAACAATTTATAAATCAATCAAGTCATTTAAATTTAATCATAGATTTCTCGGAAATATCTATATTTTTTAGCTGAACATCATAAATTTCCTGAGCTGTTTTTCATTTTCAATTATATTCAGTAAGCTCATTTAAATAAATATCTGTATATTCATATAAATTATTTCACATATAAATTCTATATCTACCAGTGTCAGTTATAGTTTGATCAAAATTTTTTATATCAATTTTAGGCTCATTTGTAGAAAAACTTGTATTTATTTTTGATAAATTATTTTTATTTAATTTAATTGTTCAAAGAAGCATTTCTACTTCTTTTTTTACTTCTTTATTTCTTTTTTCATCATAAAGAGGAGCTTGTAAAGCAATAGTTATCATATAAGAATTATTTACAATAGCCTTGTAAGTATTCCCCCAACTACTATCTCCTGATGATAGATCAGTTTTATCCACTGGATAATAAAAATCTATTCCGCCTATATTTTTTATAAGCAATTTTTGATAATCCTTATTATAAAATCAATCTTGCTCAAGATAATAGAATTTCTTTTTATCTGTATCTAATTTAGGAACTTTTTCTATATAAATTCATAAATTACTAACTCAAGTATCTTTTTGTCTTTTCAGTTCTAGGCTCAAAGTAGTATCTTTTATATAATTTGAAACTTGATAATCAGATGATAGATTTATATCAAAAATATCATCTTTCAAACTTGAAGAAGAATTTATATTTTCTATAGTTTTTCTATAAGAATTAAAATCTATTGATTTTGTAATTGGGTTTGGGCTAGATTGTTTAATCTTATTTTCCTCTATAAAAGATTTTGCTTCAGAAATAGAAAGTGCATATCACATAGTATTATCACCATTTCATCACATTCCAAAAGTAGGAATTCATATAAGTTTTCAATTATGAACAAAGGCTCAACCAGAATTTCATCATGCAATTAAAGTATCAGTTTTAATATATTTATAAGAATTATATTCACTAATTCAGCTTACAACTCATTTTGTTTCACTAATAGTATCAGCTCAAACCCAAGGATATCAGATAGCCATAGTTTCATCTTGGCTCTTAGGAACATAATCATAATCAAGGTCAATAGTTTTGAATTTAGAATAATCAACTTTGTTTCAATAAATATCAACTGGATCTATTCTAAGAACTGAAATATCCAATTTATCATCACGATTTATCAAACTAGCAGTATAATCACAAACTGGTTTTTGACTAATTTCTTTTGTAACACAAACCGAGAAAGCTGAAGCTAAGCTTCAATTCCCAGCATCTACTACATGATCATTGGATATAATTACTCAATCTTTTGTAATTACAGAAGCCGAGCCCCATCACATCATCATAGGATATTTTCCATAAATATCATAATAAGAAATCACCTGGACTATTGGGGAAATATTTATATCAGTTGCTTTTACTTGTTCAATTCAAAAAAAAGAAAAAGCAAGAAGTAAAATAGCATATTTTTTGTAGTGCATAAATTTAAAATTAGATAATTAAACCTGTGCAGTTTATACTCTTTTCTAGTTTTTGCAAAAAGATTTTTTTGTAAAATTTCACTTTTTCCATATAATCCAGTCCATAAAAAATAACACTTATAAAAATATATATGAAGAAAAATGATGTAATAGAAAACTTAACAGTTGAAAAATTAGTTTTTGGTGGAAAATGATTCACTAG
>JAVHPF010000076.1:0-8887 GCA_036170435.1 Patescibacteria group bacterium | reverse complement strand
CTCTAGTTAATTGGGATATTGTTAAATATATAACTGAATATGCTGAAATTAAAGCAAATTATTTAGCTAAAAATGTAACTTTTGCCATTGTTACAAATTTAACTCTGATGGATGAGGTGAAATTAAAATATTTAATGGATCATAATATCCATATATCAACTTCTTTAGATTGAGATGAGGAAACTCATAATTTCAATAGAACTTTTAAAGATTGAAACTCTTTTGAAAAAGTTACTTATTGGATAAAGAGAATAAATGAAGAATATGAAAAAAGATGATTAGATCAAAAAGTAGGAGCTCTTTTAACAGTTACTAAAAAAGCTTTACCAAAATATAAAGAAATTATAGATACTTATGTTAATTTGGGTCTTCAATGAATATTTTTAAGACCATTAAATCCATATTGATTTGCGGCGGCTGATTTAGAAAATTTAGGTTATTCTTCAGAGGAGTTTGTAGATTTCTATAAAAAGTCTATGGATTACATCTTAGAATTAAATAAAAAATGAATTCCATTTAGAGAAATGTTATCAGGTATTTATTTAAGTAAAATATTAACTGATAAAGATCCTAATTATTTAGATGAAAGAAGCCCTTGCTGAGCCTGTATATGACAAATAGCTTATAATTATGATGGTAAAATTTATTCTTGTGATGAGTGAAGAATGCTTGCTAGAATGTGAGATTATAATTTCCAAATGTGAGAGGTATGAGAAAACCCAGGAGAAACTTATATAAATATGATAAATAGTGATACTACAAAAATAATGGTTCAAGCTAGTACTTTAGATTGATTACCATGATATAATGATAGTGTTTATAAACCCTATATTTGAGTTTGTCCAATTCATTCATATAAAACTACGTGAAATATTATAGCAAATTACTCTAAGGATCATAAAAAATTACTTGATTATGCAGTTTTAGATTATGTTTTTGATAAATTAAGAAATGAAGAAGATGCAGCTGTTTTTAATTCTTGGATTTTATGAATTAAAAATGATTTTGTTGTTAGTCAATGCGAAGTTATATAGAAACTTGATTTTGTCTTATTGTATGTTAAAATCAAATAAATTTATTTAATTATTTTTCATTTTATGCCAGAAACTAAAAAGAAAATATTTCCAAAAATCACTAAAAAAATTAAATCATTTTTAACTGATGAAAGTGGAAAAATTAGCAAAAAAGATGCTTTGGGTTTATCAGTTTGAACTGTTTTTTTGAGTTGAGTTGATGAAGCTTTTGCAGGACATTCTAATGCTTGTACTACAACAAATGCAGCCAGTTCTGTCACAAGTTGAGCAGATTCTGTAAATATGCTTTGAAATAATACAACTTGAGCGGATGTCCCAGCTTCAACATGTGCAACAAAATGATGAATTATGCCTAATCATGCAAGTTGAGTTGTTAATGGGCATTATAGTTGAACTCCTAATGTTTCTTGAACTGCGGCTATATGACATAGTTCACATTGAAGTCATGGTTCACATTGAAGTCATGGTTCACATTGAAGTCATGGTTCACATTGAAGTCATGGTAGTTGGTAACATAGGTTAAAAATTTAACTAATTAATTTTATTTTTATGTTAGAAAACAAAAAGAAAATATTCCCAAAAATTCATAAAAAAATCAAATCATTTTTGACTGATGAAAGTAAATGAGCTTTATCTTGATGAGTAGCATTTGCTTTGTTCGGTTCATCAATATTGTTTCCTAATAATGCTTTTGCTGCAGCATGTACCTGGACTTATGCTTGTGATGATTATGTGATAAACACTTCTCGAGCCCATGTTAATAGTTGTATTGCATCTAATTATGCTAGTCCTATACGGCCTAATGTTACTGATGCGACAGTTCGTTATTGTTGAATAGTATCATCTTTACCTAGTTCACATTTAAGTTTAAATATAAATTGACATATTAGTAGTAGTCCATTACTTAATGCTACTTTTTGATTGGGGCTTAATTCTGCTCCTTGAGCACATAGTTCTCATTGTAATCGGCGAACAGCAGGACGATGTTGTTCTTGTGGTTAATATAATTTAATTAGTATTGATTGTGAAAAATAAATATTTACTTATATTTTTACCATTATTGTTAATTGTCTTTTTAATAAGTTATTATTTTTATCCTAAACAAGATATTTCTAATATTACTATCACAGCTAGTAATTGAGTAAAGTATAAGAAAGAGGACTATGATAAATCTAATGACTTTTTGTATAAAGCCATTAGATTTAAGGATGAAAAATATTGTTCTAAAACATCAGATAAAGATTCTTGTTTACAATCACTAAATGATAATATTAGTCTATATGACTTGCGTCTAAAAATAACTATGGGGCAGAAAATTTCCCCTAAATATTGTGATTCTATAAAATCACTATTTATAAAAGATCAATGTAAGTTTATTATTAGTAATAATGATTATTTTGTGAAAATTGTAAAATCAGCTAACTTGGATTTATGTAAAAATATTAAAAATTCAAGTTTATGTAAAAAATATATTTCAAATAATTATATTGTTGAAAATAACATAGAAGATTGTATGAAAATAGAAGATAATCAATTATTATACCGTTGCGAGATTTCTAAATATATAATTGATTTAAAAAATAAAGACTTGTGTTACAATCTATTAAGTATGAAATTACAAGATATTTGTTTAAAGCGAGCTAATTAGATTTTATTAATAAATTTACTGTTATGAAGCCTTTTGACGAATATCCTCTTTTTTATGTATTAGATAATAGAAAAAAAAGACCAATATTCCCAATAACTAAAGAAGTTTTAGAAAAAAAATATGAATCTGTATTGGCTAAAGATTTGATTTTTGGGAAAACAATTTTAGATTTAGGATCTTGTTTATGAGCTCGATGACAACATTCTATTTTTTATTGAGCTAAGCATTATACGTGAGTTGAAATACAAAAAAGATATTTCTTAACATCAAAAAAGATATTAACTCACTATTCTGATAAAATAAGTTTATATAATTTATCTATTGAAAATTTCCTATCTGAAAATAGATCCCAATATGATGTTGTAGCGATATTATGAGTACTTTATTGTTTTGTTGATTATTTTAGTATTTTGAAAGGAATATCATTGATATGAGCGGAATACATAATAATTGAAAGTATGTATATAGATTGATTATGAAAAGAAAATTTTACTAAATCTATGGTAGAAATTTTAAATAATCAGACTATAAATCTTTCATGAAAAGATATAAATAAAAATACATATATTTCAGGATTTTGATCTAGAACATCACCTAAGGCATTAATAGATTTGATGTATATATTAGGATATTCATTCGATAAAATAATATTACCAGAAAAAATTGTTAACACTTATGACCCATATAATTCAAAATTATTTAACAATAAAGATAGGTATATATTAAGATTCAAAAAATGAAATTTTTGAGAAATAAAAGATTTATCAGGAGTTTTGAATTCAATATAAATCTTTATCTATTTAGTTAAAATTTAAATTTAATGATTTTAAGATTAAACACAAATAGTTCATGTAATCTAGATTGTATTCATTGTTATTATAAGGATAAAGTTTGATTTGATGGCAAAACTATGTCTTTAGATGATGCTAAAAATATATTAATTCAGGCTAAAAATATTTATTGAGACAATCTTAGAGTTGTTTTTATGTGATGAGGAGAACCCCTTTTATATAAATATTTATTTGAATTATTGGTATTTGCTAAGGATTTATCTATAGAAATGGCAATTACCACTAATTGATTACTTTTAGATTATGAAAAAATATTAAAATTAAAAAAATTGTGAGTTGATATAATTCTATCATTAGAATGAGATAAAATATATAATGATAAAGTAAGGTGAATTTGAGTATTTGATAAATTAAATAATATTATAAATATATTAGAAAAAGAAAATATAAAATTTGTTATCAATTTCACTGCATCAAAAAATAATATATTACAAATTCCTTTTTTAGTAAATAAATTTGCATCTAAAACTTCAATTATTACATTTTCTAGATATATTCCATATATTAAATCATTTATTAAGCCTCTTTCGGATAAAGACTATTTAATTTTAGAAAAAATTTCAGCTAAATATATGCAAAAAGGTTTTTTTCCTAGACAGGAGCAATTCTTTTTTAGGAATAAAAAAATTGAGTCAGAATATAAATTTGATATAAAAAAATTAAAGTCTTTATATATTTTACCAGATAAATCTGTTTATCCGTCTTGGAATCTTATGGATTATAAATTAGGGGATTTGAATAATAATAATTTAATTGATATATTAAATAACTGAAAGATAGAGAATTTATATAATCCTGAAAATTTAAATTGAGAAAAGTGTTCTAAATGTAAATATAAGTATAATTGTTCAGGAGATAGATGAGTAGCCTATTTTTATACTTGAAATTTTTGGTGAGACGACGTTCAGTGCCCTTATTTTCTAAATAATTAATATGTTGACAATACAAGCTCAAGTTTGGCAAGATTGTAATATAAATTGTTCTCATTGTTGGAGAGATGCAAAATTTGATAAAATAAAATTAGATACAGATAAGCTTTATGATCAATTAAAATCATTTTTGGATAAATATTCTAAATATAATGATAAGATTAGAATATCTTTAACTTGATGAGAAATATTTTTATATTTTGATCGTTTAAAGAAATTAATTTCATTATTAGATTTATATGAAAATGTTGAGATTTGATTATTAACAAACGGCTTACTTATAAGTGATGATCATCTATTGTTTTTAGAAAAATATAAATCTAAATTAATAATACAAATTAGTATAGATTGAATTTGAGAAATTCATGATAAAATAAGATGAAAATGAAATTTTGATAAATCAATAAAGACTATTATGAAATTAAAAAATCTATGATTTATTATGAAAGCTCAAGCTGTAATAGGTGATTTTAATTATGATAATCTGATAGATTTATTTAAGTTGTTTTTAAAATTAAGAATAGAATTAGTTTGATTTAGGAAAATGCTTCCATCTTGAAGGTGAAAGGATTTGCTTAATGATGATTTAGATTATAGGAAAGAGAAACTTTATGATTTTTATAATAAGATTCTATCTATATCAAATAATTTAAATAAGAATTGGAAAGTTTGATTTTGATGCGATTCTGTTGCCGCAATTTCTGGATGACCAAAATATTCTAAATTATTATGAACTTGTTGAGTTCATGATAAAAGAGTACTATGAATAGAGTTTAATTGAGATATTACATTATGTTCTAGATTACCTATAGTTATCTGAAATATATATACAGATTCATTAATTGAAGTTTATGAAAATAATTATCTTCAAAAATATTTCGATATCTATAAAATAAATGAAGATTGCAGGAAATGTGAGTATTTAAGTTTTTGTAAATGAGGAGATTTATGTGAAATTTATTCTTATTATAATAATTTAGATTGACATAAATCACTGATTTGTAAAAAAAATCATTAATGTTTTGTTTTCAAGAATTTTTATGTAAAATAGTAGTAGATAAATTATATTAATAATATTTTTATTATGAAAATATTTCCAAAAATTAAGAAAAAAATAAAGTGATTTATTACAGATGAGAGTGGTAAAATAAGTAAGAAAGATGCATTAGGTGTATCTATTTGATGATTTATATTAAGCTCATCAGATTTAAGTATGGCTTGACATAGTAATACTTGTACTTCAGACTTATTAGCAAACCCAATTTGAAATTCTCGAGATTCAGTTAGCTCAAGTCCTTGAAATTGAGTTTCAAGAGAAAGTTTATATTGTTGAAATAAATGAAATTTTACGGCTAATTCAGCTCATTCTAGTGGGATAGTAAATTGACATTATAGTCGAACTCCAACTTGAATAATTTCTTCTTGAACATCACAATTATGACATAGTAGTCATTGAAGTCATGGTTCGCATGGTAGTCATGGTTCGCATGGTAGTCATGGTTCGCATGGTAGTCATGGTAGTTGGTAAAAAATATAAAAAATGAAACAAATTGCATTTTATTGAAAATGATGAATCTGAAAATCAACTACTGTATCTAATGTTTCAGCAGCATTAGCTTTGGTTTGAAAAAACATATTACAAATCTGATGTGATCCAAAACACGATTCTACTAGATGACTTCTTGGATGACAAATTTTAGACCCTGTTTTAGATATAGCTAAAAATCTAGGGTCTTCATTTTGAATTAATGATATAATGAGAAAGGGTTTTTCTTGAATTGATTGTATTGAAGCTGGTGGGCCAGAACCTTGAGTTGGTTGTGCTGGTAGATGAATTACTCTTGTTATGGATATTTTAAAAAAATTTTGAATTTTTCAACATAATTACGATTATGTTTTTTATGACGTTCTGGGGGATGTTGTTTGTTGATGATTTGCTGTCCCAATAAGACAATATTATGCTAATGAGGTATATATTGTAGTTTCAGGAGAGTTTATGTCACTTTATGCAGGAAATAATATAGCAAAAGCTATAAAAACTTTCGGGGAAAGGTGACCAGTTAGATTGGCTTGAATTATTTGAAATGAAAGAAATGTTAGAAATGAAAGACAAGTAATAGAAAATTTTGCAGAAAAACTAGGAACAAAGATGATTGCTTATATTCCAAGAGATAATTTGATTCAAGAAGCTGAGATAAATAAAAAAACAGTTATGGAATTTACACCAGATTCTGAGTTGGCGAACATTTACAAGAAATTATCTGAAGATATAGAAAATAATAATGATTTTATTATTCCCACTCCAATGGGAGAACAAGAATTGGAAAGTTTTTATTTTTCAAATATGGAAGTATGAAAATAAATTCAGTAATACCAGAAAATACCTGTTGTGATATGAGAGATTCTTGGAATATAATATCAAAATTGTCTTCGGATTTTTGAGTAATAGTTCATGGACCAGGCTGATGTGAAAATGAATTTTCTTTTAAAAATAATTTTTGAGCCAAATCATTTTCTACAAATTTAAATGAAATGGATATAATCCTTTGAACTTGATATGAAAAATTAGAATCTTTAGTTAGACGTATTTTGGATAATAATAAAGAAATAAAAGTCTTATATATACTTTGAACATGTTCATCAGAATTAATTTGAGATGATATAGATAATATTTTGAATCATTTTTGTGATTATGATATAAAACTTATTCCGCTTCATACATCATGAATGAGATGAACAGGCTATCATTATACAAAATATAATATATTTTTATCTCTTTTTGATGAATTTATTGATTTAGATTCTGAAAAATCAGAAAAGAGTGTAAATATTTTTTTTCAAGATTGAATGCAAAATGATGATTTTAGAAAAGAAATAAGTTCTTTTTTAGATTTATTTTGAATAAAAGTAAATTCATTTCTGAATTCAAATATATCTCTTGATGAGATAAAAAAAATATGAAAGGTTTCGAAAAATTATCTTATATGAAGAGACTCTGATTTTATAGACATCCTTAAATATATAGATAAAAAATATAATATCCCATATTCAATTTTGGATTTACCATTATGATTAACAGCTATTAATAAATTTTATTCCCAAATATATTTTGATTTTTTTCAAGATAAAAAAACTTATGTTTTAGAATTTTTAAAATATAGTGAAAATATAAATAAATATATAAAAAAAGAGAAACTACAAAATATGTATTCTGAAAATATTTTTTATACAAATTCAAAGGAATATTCTAATTTACTTTCGTATTTTAATATAGATTTTTCAGATTTCCCAGATGGAATAATAAGTAATGATTTTATAAATACATCACACAAGTTTAATTTTTCAAATAAAATTATTGTTTCAGAAAAAGAATTAATTTGAAAAATATCAGCTAAGATATTTAGTTCCAAGAATTTTTCTACATTAAACAAATATATGTGATTTGTTTGAATGAGGAATTTCTATTCTGATTTAATAAATCAAAAATCTTACCAAAATTTTATAAATAGATATAATAATTACCTATAATTATGGATTTAACTAAAACAACAAATTATCATTATGCTAAATATATGTGAATGCACCTTTTTTGCTATGCAATGAAAGATGTTTTTGTTGTTTATCATTCACCTGCCGGATGTAAGAAAAAAGCAGAATTTACTATTTCTCCAAATGATATAAATTTTGATAGTGAACATTATTTTGATAATTATATAAATAATACAGAATCTGTTTTTTGAACTGAAAAATCACTTATTGACGCACTTGAAAAAATTTTATCAAAAAATCAGTTTAAAGTAATTTATATAATAACAACAGATGTAGCAGAGATAATATGATTTGATGTTAATCAAGTTATAAATGTTATAAATTCAACTTATCCGGATGTAAAATTGATTTATTTACAATGACAGGCAATTTGATGAAATATGTTTGAATGATATTCTGAAGCACTAAATGAAACTTTGATTTCATTAGATATTCATAAAAACTCTCTGGAAAATTCAAATTTATTAAATATATTTTGATATTTTTTTACTAGAAATGAATGAGATTTTGAGTGAGATATAGAAGAGTTTCAAAAAATTTTATGAGATTTATGAATAGAATTAAATGTGTTTTCTTGATATTCTAGTTATGAAGACTTTTCTAAAATAGGATTAACAGATAAATCTATTATTTTCCCATATGCTGCCTTTTCAAAAGAAATTTTGGAAACTAAATTTTCTCAAAAAGTTAGGTCTATAAATTTTCCAATTTGAATACAAAATACTATAAATTTCATTAAGACTTTAGGCGAAATATATTCATTAGACACTGATTTGTATATTGAAAGCGAGCTAAAAAAGATTATTCCTAGAATAAATAAAATAGAACATATTATTCTAGGGAAAAAGTTTTGAATAGTATGAGATTCTCAGAGAT
>JAVHPF010000075.1:0-9063 GCA_036170435.1 Patescibacteria group bacterium | reverse complement strand
ATTAATCAATCATCTAAATTAGCTGAAGCATTGTTATAAAATAAGGGAGAAAATAATATTCACAAATATATTATTTTCTTAAATATCTTATTTTTTATTTTCATAAAACAAAAAATTAAAATTTAAAAAGTATCATTTAATTCAAATTAAATAATGCTCTCTATTTTAGTCTATAAAAATAATAAATCAAATGATTTTTTGCTTAGATAAGCCAAACATTAAATCTTTATTAAATTTATATTAAATCTTTATTACAAGATTTTTTATAATTCTTCGCCTTATCTGATAAACTAAAGATTTATGAAAAAATAAAAAACTCTTATTTTTTGCAAATTTAAACACTCATAAATTTACCATCATTTCCCTTTTTTATAAATCCTTCTAATTCCATCATAGAAGTTCTGAATGAAATACTTGATATATCAAATGCTAATTTTTCACAAATTTCATCTATATTAAGAGCTTCAAGCATAAGCAAATCATAAATTATTTTATCCAAATCTGTTTCGAATTTTTTTTCTATTATTTCTTTATTTCAAGAAAGAAAAATATTATATTCTTCCAAAATATCTTCAGATTTTGTTACTAGTTTTGCTTCTGAATTTTTTATTAGATTATTACAGCCTCAAGAATTAGTTTTGTTTATATCTCCTGGAATTGCAAATAAGTCTTTCCCTTGTTCAAGAGCTAATTTAGCAGTTATCAAACTTCCTGATTTTTCGCGGGCTTCAATAACAATTAATCATACAGATAATGCTCGGACTATTTCATTTCTTATTGGAAAATTATAGGCATTTCCTACTTCTCAAATTGGAAAAATAGAAATTATAGCTCATCCAGTTTCCACTATTTTATCATACATTTTTTTATTTCAAACTGGATAATCTAAATCAATTCCAGTTCAAATTACAGAAATTGTAATTCAGCCAGATTTCATAGTCTCTTCATGAGCACAAGTATCGCAACCTGCTGCTCACCCAGAAACAATGACAAAATATTTACATAAATCTGGAATAAGCATAGAAATAGCTTTTTCTCAATAAGATGTGATTTTTCTACTTCAAACAACTGCAATTTTTGGTGAATTATCTATTTTTCACCTCAAATAAAAAAGATATGGAGGATTTGAAGAATTTTTTAGAATTTCTGGATAAGATTCGTCTTTTATTGTAATTATTTTAACTCATCTTTCTTCAAGTTTTTTTGACAAAAAATCTAAATTTAGTTTCTTTTTTCTCTCCAAAATAAATTCTATTTGCTCAGAATTAAATCAATATTTTGATAAATTATGTGCTGAAATTTTATCAAAAACTTCCATGTAATTTTCAGAAATTTCAAAAATTCGATGAAGTTTTTTGTGAGTAAAACCAATATAATGCAAGGCTACTAAGTATATCAAATCTTCCATAAGAATAAAATTAGTGATTAAAATAAAAAGTATTTTAATCACTAAATATTAATTAAACATTAATTTTTTTGAGGAAAAATTATTTTTCTCATTTTTCTCTTATAAATTTTTTTCATCAAATTTCTGAATAAATTTCATAAGAAGTATTTGCTAAATTTATAGTATAATTAGAAAATCATCCTGAGTTTGTTATCGTCAAAGTTCAAGTATTAGCATAATTCAAAGTAAAACCTGTATTTGTAATTCAAGTATTTGCATTTCCAGAATAATAAATAGTTCAAGTTCATCATCAAACAATAAAATTTAAGCTTGCTGTTCATATAATTCAAGTAAAAGTCTTAGTTTCAAAATTTCTCAAAACTCAAGTATAAATAGAATTATTTAAATAATCATATTTTTCTCCATTTACTTGATTCTCAATATTTTGAATTCAATTTAAAAACTCATACTTAGAACCTGTCGAATTTGTTAATTCTTCGGAATTATCCATATATTTCCCTATTTTTGTAGAAATATAAATAAAGCTTGTAGATAAGAAAAGTAGTAAAAAAACTGACCATATCAAAATTGAAGCTTTTTTTGTAGAATTATTATCCATTTTTTTGAGATTTTTTAAATAGTATGATAGAATAATAATAAGTAAAATTACTAAATTATAAAATTAAATTTTAAAAATATGGCAACTTCAGAAAAAACCGAAGATTTAAAAGAGAAAATTTTTAAAAATGAAGAACAAAAATCATATACTTCTAGTCTTTTTAATGCAATTGAAAAAAAAGTAAAAGACTCTCTTGAAGCCCAAAATGCTGATGATGCTCTTATTACTATTACAAGAGGAGCACTTGAATTAAGAGCTTCAGATATCCACTATGAAGTAAAAGAAACTTTTGTTGATTTGAGATTCAGAATAGATGGGATTTTGGTGACTTTATTTTCGCTTAGCCCAAAAGATTATAAAATTCTTCTTGAAAGATTAAAATATGAATCAGCTTTGAAACTAAATATCTCAGATATTCCTCAAGACTGAAAATATTCAAAAATACTTGAAGGGAAAAAAATCGATGTCAGAGTTTCAACTATTCCTACAAAATATGGTGAAAATATGGTTTGTAGAGTACTTGATGCTTCAAAAGCTTTGGTTGATTTCGAAGATTTAGGATTTTTCTGGACTACAAAAAGAATTTTAGAAAAAGCACTAAGCAAAAAAAACTGATTAATTCTAGTTACCGGGCCGACAGGTTCAGGTAAAACTACAACTTTATATACTATCATAAAAAAATTAAATACTCCTGATAAAAAAATAATTACACTTGAAGACCCAATCGAATATGAATTTCCAGGAATTGTTCAAGCTGAAGTAAATGAAAAAAAATGATTTACTTTTGATGTAGGATTAAAGGCTTTGATGAGACAAGATCCAGATATCATAATGGTTTGAGAAATAAGAGATTATGAAACTCTAAATACTGCAACAAATGCCTCTCTTACATGACATCTTGTACTATCAACTCTACATACTAAAAGTGCAGCTGAAACTCTAGACAGAATTGCAAATATGTGAGTAAAACCATATATTACAGCTGCAGCACTCGATACTATAGTTGCTCAAAGACTTGTTAGAAAAATATGTCCACATTGTAAATGCGAAGTAGAAAAAACAGCAAATGAAACTATGGTAATTTCTTCTATGATGAAAGATATTGGTTTAAAAACTCTAAAATGAGATAATGTCAAAATCTATAGATGAGCTGGTTGTGACCAATGTAATCATACTTGATATGCTTGAAGAATCTGAGTTTATGAAATAATAAGATTAAATGAAAAATTAAAAGATTTAATCAAAAATTGAGCATCAAGTGAAGAAATAATAGCTGAAGCAAAAGAAAATGATATGATTTCTATAGCTCAAGATTGAATATTAAAAGCTATAAAATGATATACAACTATAGAAGAAGTTCTTAGAGTAGTTTAATAAATTTTGCCAAATTCAATAAAAAGATTAAAATAACAAAAATAAATATTTTTATAAAATATCCAAGTAAATGTCTAATAAAACATTATCCCAAATAATATTAATCTCTTTTATTTTTTGAATATTTAATACATCATTTGCTGAAAATGCCGCATCTGATTATGCAATATATAAAAATAGAGTTGATAATAAAGAGATTTGTGCTAAATATAAACCTGGGGAAGGAATATCTAGTTTACTAAAAAATGAAACTGTATATGAAAATCCAGATAGTGCGACTTGAACTTGAAATGAACAAGCTTCTACTCGAACTTGAATAAATAATAGTTTTGATGCTCCTTTTATAAAAGCAAAGTGAACATATAAAACAAATATGAATAATATGTACAAATGTGCATTACTAAAAATTCAAATAAAGGAACTTCAAAATGTTCAAAAACTAATAAAAGTAGATACTACTTGAGAAATATGAAAAAGCATTGATCAAAAAATAGCTTCTAAAATTACAAAATTACAAACCCTAGCAATAGATTGACGAGGAAGTGGTTCTTGTACAAATACAGATAAAAATAAAGAATTTGATAAAAAAGAGGTTTTGCAAAATGTAACTTATGAAACTTGTAAATATGTCACTTACCTAGATTTCTTGAGATCTTATTATAAGAATACTTCAAATTTATTGAAACAAGACCCAATATATGAAGACAAAGAAAATCCTACAGCTGAGAAAATGGCTAATAGCTTAATAGATAGTTCTAAAAGTATAAATAATTGACTTGCTGCTATAAATTGAGTATCAACTATAGATTCTATAAGTGCTACTTACAATAAAATTTGAATTGATATAAACAGTGAAGAGAAACATGCAATAGAAACATTTCCTGTGGCATTTCAATCTTATAATGAATATGCTTACAATTTTCCTCTACATGTACTGCTTCAAATAGTAAAAGAAGATTTGATTATATTTAGAGATAAGCTAAATGCAGTTCTAAATCCTATAAATCAAGTTGTTTATAAAATTAGTAATGCTCAGAAGAATTAAAAAAAATATTTCACCTTTGGTGAAATATTTTTTTTAATGTTTTAAATTTCTGGCAAGATTTGTATCACCTATAGTATTATCTACAAGATATTTAACTCATCTATGAACCCATCATTCTGTTTCTTGTGTCACCTGCTGAGCCTTAGGTTTAGCTGTATTTAAAAGAGTTTTCAATGTATTATTTCATAAATTATCTATTTCTTGCAAAAATATATCCTTAGACATTTTTTCATTTTTAGATAGTTTATCTAAGGAAACATTCATATCTGAACTTACTATTTTCTTTTGAGAATCTGTTAAACTAGGATATTTCTCATTAATAAAATCACGTCTATATTCAAGTTTTTTTGTAATATTAGTTACTTCAGAAACACTAGTCAATTTGAATCTAGTAATAGATTCAATAGTAAATTTATCCTTTTGATTATCAACAAGTGCGATTCTATTATCCTTTACATCAAATACGTTATGTTGTTCATTCATAATCTTTTAAATTAATAATTAAATTCTATTTTATCTGCTTCTTCTTTTTCTTTGAATGAAGAGATATCATTTGAGATAAATTGAAGTCATTTATCTAGGTCTGAAAGATTTGTTTTGAAAGCTTCATATCTTTTATAGAGAGCTAGAGTAAATCATTCTTTTGCTTGTTCATCCATCCTTGATATTTCGGATTCAAACTCTTGTCTTTCATTTGGGGAAAGTTCATATAAAGCTTCAAGTAATTGCATTATTTTTTCTTCCATATATATTTATATAAAAATTAACTAATAGTAGTTTATCATAAATAATTATTAAATGCAAAAAAAGACCTAGATTTTTCTAAGTCCTTCTCCTATAAATAATCACCCGTTTTGTTTGATAACATCAAGAAATAATTCGTAAGTTTTTTTATCTATATTTTTTGAAATTTCTTTGAGTCTATTAAAGCTCATTATATATTTTACTTTTGCGATTTCATAAAAAGTTTCAGGCACAAAAACTCTAGAATATTTTTTTATAGCCTTTGATAAAAGTGTAATTTCTACTCATTCAATATTATCAGAAACTAGAGCTGTCTCAACTAAAGATAATTCAATATTTGAAATTTTAAACTCTGTTCAAAAAATTGATACTCTATTTATATATTTAGAAAATTTCGAATATAAATTAGCATTTTTATTTCCAATTTTTTTAAAAGTAATAATCTTGTCTTGAATCTTAACTTTCTTTTCAGTATTTCTAGTAATCACAACTAAATTATTTGGAACTGAAAAATCTTTCAAATTTATTTCAAGGGCTTTTTTACCAGAAATAAAATATTCACTTCATACTTCAGAAGTTATATATTTTTTAACAAGCTTGAAATAATATTTTTCTACTAAGTCAATTTCATTCAATTTCAAATCCTCATCATCGGGAATAAGATAGATAGAATTTCTAAGAGTCATAATAACTTTTTCACTCTTAAGTCTATATAAAATTTTATACAAAGCCTTTTTATTTTTTTCCATTTTATCTGGATCTAAGATATCAAATATATCTTCAAGAAGTAAAATATTTCATCTTTTCTTTAACAATTTCTTAACAATTTTGTCAAAACTAATCATATCTAATATAGTTAATATATAAGCCAAAACTAAGCTATAAAGATTATATACTTTTTACTATAAAAATCAAATCTTTTTTACTATAAAAATTATTTTCTTTTATCTTATATGTTAATGAAAATATACTTTGTTTTTCTTATCAGAAAGGCTAGACTATAGTTTTTAACAATTAGTAGTTTTTAGATTTTAACATTATTTTAAGATAAGTTTTGATTTATTTTAGTCTTTTAGTAAAATGAAGAAAATTAAAAAAACTTATTTTTTAAAAAATATTAAAATATGAAATTTACTATAGAAACTAAAGTTTTAAAAGATGCTCTCGATAGAGTAAATCATGCAACTGCATCTATAACTACAACTCCAATTTTAGAAAACATACTTATAAAAGTAGGATTTAATTCTATAGTTTTTTCTTCGAATAATTTAGAAATGGCAATAGAACATCTTGTAAAAGATAATGTAAAAATAGAAACTGAATGAGCTTTTTCTCTACCAAGTAAAATTTTTACAAACTATATAAGTTTAATAAATGATGATGAAGTTTCTCTAGAATTATTAAATGATTCTTCTGTTTCAATAAAAACTGAATCTTCTCAAATTAAAATTAAATGAATTGATGCAGCTGACTTCCCTCTTATTCCTTCAGTTAAAGAAGTTTATAGTTTTGTAATTTCTGGAGACACTCTAAAAAAATGATTTGATAAAACTCTATTTTCTGCTGCTGAATGAAATATCAGACCAACTCTAGCTTGAGTTTATATGAGTGTAAAATGAATTGAATTAAATCTAGCATCAACAGATAGTTTTAGACTTTCTGAATTCAAAACAAATATCACAAACTCTGATAATAATTTCTTCTTAATAATTCCAAGTAAAACAGCATTTGAAATAGCAAAAATTATAAATCCAAATGACGAAGTAAAAATCATTACTTGAGAAAATCAAATAGGTTTTATTATCTGAAATACAAAAGTTTATTCTAGATTACTAAATGGAAAATTTCCAGATTATGAAAATTTCTTCCCTTCTAAGTATTCAACAAAAGCTGTAATAAATAAATATGATTTAACACAAGCTCTTAAAAAAATTAATCTAATAAGTCGTGAAAATAATTATTCTATAAGAATTAGCTTCTCTCGAGAAACTGGAATATTAATAGAAACAAATGAAACTCAAATCTGAGAAGGAAAAGTAAGTTTAGTTTGATCAGTAGAATGAGAAGATAATATAATTTGACTTAATTCTACTTATTTCCTAGAATCTCTTGGAGTTATTGAAACAACTCATGTAACAATAAGTTTTGAAAATCCACTTGCTCCAGTTCTAATTGTCCCTACTTTTGAAGACTGAGAAAAAAATAAAGTTTGAGAATTCAAACATATAATAATGCCTCTTAAAATATAAGAGTAATAAATTCCTCCAAAATTGGAGGAATTTATTTTTTATTATTGACTTTGTATTTTTTATAACTATAAATATTTCTTGTTTTTTTCCAATATGGAGATAAAACAGGAAATACAAAAACCAAGAGGTGATTACAATGAAAAAGTTACTTGTTATTATTGGCTTTGTTGTCTTTGGACAATTATTTGCAAATGAAGAATTGAATATTAGCTCATCTACTGAACAAAACGCAACAAAATCAGTGGATACAAATACAACTTCGTTAATTCTTGAAAAAGAAAAAACTCCTGCAAATATTTTCATCTCAGTAAATCCAAAAAATTTCAAATCCTATAAAATTGAGGTTTTAGTAGACAAACGGATTATGAATTTTTATGGACTAGATGAAAATAAAAATCTAGTTCCAATCAAACAATTTGTTGTAGCAACCCCAAAAACTACAATCAAATATCCTAGTGAAATAGGACATGTAGTAAAAGTAGAATTAGATCCATGGTGGTATCCTACAGATAAAACAATAGAGGAATTCAAAAAACATAAAAATATTTGTCTTCCGAATGCTGTTCCACCAGGACACAAACAAAATTATATGGGGCCATTCAAAATTACTCTTTCAAATTCCACAAAGGAACGCGGTGCTGTTTATCGAATACATGGAAATGTAGATGATAATACTATTGGGAAAAGAGCAAGTGGTGGCTGTGTACGTATGCATAACAATGAAGGAAAAGAGTTTGCTATTCTTGTTAGAGATATTATAAAACAAGGTAAACAAATCTCTGTTCTCTACATCTAAATTTCCCCGAGAATTCGGGGATTTTATTTTTATTATTGACTTCTTTAAATTTATAATTATAAATATTTCTTGTTTTATCAGTAAAAATGGTAAAAACAAGAATAAAAAACCCAAATAAAAAAGGAGACATTATGTCTTATATCCCTTATGTAATTGAACAAACAGGTCGCGGTGAAAGATCTTATGATATCTTTTCAAGACTTCTCAAAGATCGTATCATTATGCTTAGCGGTGAAGTAAATGATTCTGTTGCATCAAGTATCGTTGCGCAAATGTTATTTCTGGAAGCAGAAGACCCTACAAAAGATATCTATTTCTATATCAACTCTCCCGGTGGAGTTGTTACCGCAGGAATGGCTATGTATGATACAATGAATTATATCCGTCCAGATGTAGTTACAATATGTATTGGTCAAGCTGCTTCTATGGGGGCTTTTCTCCTGAGTTCTGGAGCAAAAGGCAAACGATACGCCCTTCCACATGCTCGCATTATGATTCACCAACCAAGTGGTGGATCTGGAGGGCAAGCCAGTGACATTGAGATTCAAGCAAAAGAAATTTTACGAATGAAAGCTGAACTTAATAAAATTATGGCCAATAACTGTGGACAACCTGTTAAGAGACTTGAAAAAGATACTGACCGTGATAATTTCATGAGTGCACAAGCTTGTGTTGAATACGGACTCATCGATGAAGTTCTTATGAAAAAAGAAGATGCTTCTAAAAAATGAGTAAAACAAAAGACCAGTTGAACTGGTCTTTTTGCTATTTATTATGAGTAAAATATTGGAGTTCCTACAGATACTTTTTGGTTTAATGTTTGTTCTCTATAAGTTACTGATCAAGCAT
>JAVHPF010000074.1:0-9194 GCA_036170435.1 Patescibacteria group bacterium | reverse complement strand
AGAGGTGATTTTGCTCTTACTATTGATGCAAATATTATCCATGCTTCTGATTCAGCTGAAACTGCTGCAATTGAATTAAAAAGATTTTTTAAAGAATGAGAAGTTTGTTCTTATGAAAAAATTAGTGATAAAGTTGTTGCTTAATTTTAGTAAAACAAAAAAAATAACATTTCAATGAAGAAATGTTATTTTTTTTGTTTTACTTTTTAATTATTATTTTTGAATTCAGCTTCTGTGTAAATCAAATTTAGACTTTTTAATAAATCAGATCCAGAGTCTGGAATTACAAGTTGAGAATTTTTTACTATTAAATCTTTATTATTTATAAGAGTATCAAGTAATTTTTTATTATAATTATTTAGGTAAGTATAATAAACCAAAAATTTATCTATAAAAATTATATAAGTTCTAGCATAAGTGTAGGAATCTCTAGCCTTTAGATAAGTATCAACATCTTCTATTACACTTTGTGAATCAAATACTTTGAAGTCAGAACTCATTTTTGTTTTAGTTGATTCTATTTCAGTATTGTTTTCATTAACTGATGAAACAAGTACAGTTCTTTGATTTTTTAAATTATTTATATTTTCAATAGTAGTTGAATATCTAGCTTCTAATTGGTTTATATATGTATCCAAAACATTAGCTCTATCATTTGATTGATTAAGAGAAGTTTTTAAATCCATCTTTAGAATATTTAGATATTCATTTATTTGCATCATATTTTGGCTTATGATTTTATCACGTGCAATTTGTTTATTACCAAGTATGTAAGAAATACTCATAACATCAGAATATACATTTGCAGGAGCTTCAGTTCTATCCTTTAATCTTGTTCAAATATTTGTAGTAATTGCTACTCAAACAGGAGCTACTATCATATTTTGAGTTCAGGCTTGAACAAAATTTTCACTATTTTTATCAGCTTCTGTTTTAGGAATAACATTATTACTTGGTTCTGTTTTACTAGTATTTAGAGTAAAATTATTAAAAAAACCTGTAGCTAAATTTATTACCACAATAAAGGCAAATGTAAGCAATGTTATTTTCAAAAAATAGTATATAACTTTTTTGTCCATAGTTTATTATTGATTTTTAGGTTTAAATTCTTATACTCTGCATACAAGATTATTTAGCTTTATAATATGAAAAAATGAAAAAAATCAAACTATTTATTAGTTTTTTTCTAGTTTTTGCTGTCGCATGTGGATTTTTATATAATTTGAAATTACAAAAAAACTATACATATAATACTCAAACCCTTAGTTTAAAAACAAATTTTAAAATAAATTTAAAGGAAGAAGCTTCTTTAAATACAGATTTAACTCCTACTAATTGAACTTGGATAGATTCAAATACAGTAAATAGTACAACGAATTTTGATACTATTTATTTTAAAATCCCGAAAAAGTGAGAATTTGAAACTTATGGATATAAGGCAAAATTGAAAATAATAGTAGATTGAAAAACTTATAGTCCAGAAATTGACGAAGATTGAGATGAAAGACTTTTAACGGATTCTTATATCCATTTTGCACCTATCTTTTTAAATAAAGAAATAAATAGTTTTTCATATGTTTTAAGTTTTACGGATAAATCTTTAATTGTTCCATCTTTAGCAATAAGTACTCTAGATTCAAAGGCTTTTACTTATAAGTTAACATTAAAAACTCCACAAACTGAGGCTGATGAAATAGGAATAATAAAAAGAGCAGATTGGGGAGCAGTTGAAGATTATAGATACAAGGATTCAAAATATTGGAAGGCTTATTATGATAAACTTGCCACAGCAACTTGATGAATAACAGCTGCTCAACAAGCTGAAATTGATAAAATTAATAAAATAAATAATTACTTAAATACAAATTATTCGGAAGATTCAAAAGTTTTAGAAACAATTACATCAGAAAATGGACATCCACTTGTTCGGCCTATTCAAAGAACAGAGTTTGTAAAAGCAATAATTATTCATCATACTGATACTCAAGATGTTTCTAAATCTAGTGATGAAATATTAAGGTGAATTTATTATTATCATTCTGTTCAAAATTGACGGTGAGATATAGGTTATAATTATATAGTTGGACAAGATTGAAAAATCTATGAATGAAAAGCTGGATGAGATTATGTAGTTTGAAGTCATACTCTTCGGAATAATAAATCAAATGTTTCTATTTCTGTTATTTGAAATTATCAAACAAATACTTTAACTGAAATTCAATTAGCTTCTATTAATAAACTTACGGGATATTTAGCAAAAAAATATTGAATTGATTTGGACAAACAAAGAGTTTATCATAAATCTTGTTTATCTAGTAGCAATTGTACTAATCCTTTAGTTGATGTAACTTGAGCTTCTCTTATATGACATAGAGATGCTGGATATACAACTTGTCCTGGTGATAATCGATATTGATTTTTAGCAAATTTTAAAGAGTCAAATATTGATTTAAGCTCAGGGAATAAGTTTATTCCAAATTTAGCATCAATGAAAGTTTATGAAGCAAATCAGGCTAAAATAGCCGCAGCTCAAACTGTTGTGGTAAATACTTGAATTTCTCTTGTTGCTAGTACAAGTACACAAACTCCAATAGTTTCAAATTGATTTGATAAAAATAATGTAATAAAAGTTAAGCTTTCGTATCCTGAAAATCAAAATACTATTTCTTTGAAATCATGAGATAAAACTTATGATTTGGAAATGACTAATTGACAACTTTATAATAATTGAGTTTTAGTTTCGGGAAAATTGAAAATTTGAGATTTGAATTGAATTACTGAAATTACTTCTTGGTCTAGAATACCAGCCTGGGATACAAAAAAAATCTATAATGATAATAAATTTAGATGAATAATTACTCTTTACACAGAAAATTCTAAACTTGTTGTAGTAAATGAACTTTATTTAAATGATTATTTGAAATGAATTTGAGAAATTTCAAATGATGCATTAGAACAAAAAGCCAAAACTATATTAATTTCTGCAAGAACTTATGCTAGATGGTATATGTCTACAAATAATAGAAAATTCCCAGGAGAATATTATGACGGGTCTGATGATCCAAATATTTTTCAAAAATATTTGTGATATGGAATGGAGCAAAGAAATACAAATATAGTTAAATTTCTTTGAGACACATTAGATGAAGTAATTACTTATAATGGAAAACTTATAAAACCTTGGTACTTTAATCAAAGTAATGGTAAAACACTTTCTTACTATGAATATTGTCTGAAAAATAATTCAGGGAAAACAGATTTTTGTAAAAGTTCACAATCAACAAATTACCCTTATTTAGTTTGAGTTTCAGATCCTGCTTGAGTAGGGAAGACTACTTTAGGTCACTGAGTATGATTAAGCTGAGATTGAGCTACATATTTTGCAAAAATGTGATGGGATTATAAAAAAATTATAGCTTATTATTATTCTGGAGTTCAAGTATTAAAATTAGAAACAAATACTTATAACCCAGTTGTTGAAATAAAAACTGATACTGTTTCAAATACTAATGTAGTTAATCCAGTTCAGATAAATTCTACTTGAGATATAAGGAACGATAGCAATCGTTCCCTACAAGAATCAACTGCAACTACTGCAAAAATATTTACAGATGTAGCAAGTTCAAATAAATATTACACTTCAATTAAATATTTTAAAGATAAAAATAGTTTAACTTGATTTGCTGATTGAACATTTAGACCTTTGAATAATATTACTAGAATTGAGGCTTTAAAAATAATTTTGACTTCATTTAATTATACTAAAATAGATAATAAATCGTCAATTTTTACAGATATAGCAACAAAAACTTGGGAAAATGCTTATATTCAAAGAGCTATGCTTTTATCCCTAGTTGATACAAAGAATAAAACTTTTTCTCCATCTAGAAATATAAATAGAGTAGAAGTATTGAAAATGATAATGACTTTGAAAAAAATAGATATATCTAAATATAAAACAAAAGTATATACTATAAAAGATATAGCAAAAACTGACTGGTATTATCCTTATGCAGTTTATGCCATAGAAAATAAATTATTTACATTAAATTCAGGATATTTCTATCCATCTCAAGTCGTATGAAGATGAGAATTAATTGATGTAATGTATAAACTTAAGTAAAATAAAAGAGCAAACTGATTAATCGGTTTGCTTTTTTATAATAAATAATTATAAATAAGAAAATAAAAATAAAAAGAGAGGTGATTAATATGTGTATATTAAATGTTTGGGAATCTATTCCCAAAGCTTCACTTGAACTTATTCGTCAGTTTATTTCTGAGGAAGAAGAGCAAATTTTGCTGGAAAAACATGGAGTTGAGTTTGTTTCTTATGATGAATATGAAACTTTGTCAGAGCTTATTGAATCTTGGAAAGAAGGGCTTTCTGAATTAGATGTTAAATATGCAAATCGTGAAAATGATCCAGTGTTTAACCCCATGAAAAAGTATTACCATACTTTCCTGCGTGATATTATTATCTCTGTAGGAATTCCTCGTTTTGACGAGATAAACGTAGGTATACTTTACAAGAGATATCATTATGAAAATGTTTTTTTATCAGAACTTTGTTCAGATGTAAGAACTTTGTTTGTTGAAGATCTATCTCATCCATATCTTTATAATTCCACTGATAAAGGGAGTAGTACAAATGTAAGAGAATATCTAAATGATGTTTTTCTTAGAAGTGAAATATTTAAAGCTCCGGACTCAAGTATGAGCTCTGATGACTTTAAAAACATCTTGGACGAGCAAAATGAAAAGTACCGTAAGGAATCAGGAGACCCATATCATTTGGGTTTGTTTGAAACAACTTGGATACATGATAATCAGAAAATTTTTTGTACTATTTTTAACTTCTATATAAAGGAAGCTTATGAAAGAAACAAAAAATTTATGGATGATGTATCAGATGATTTAGCTTCGTCTATCGAATTGCTTAGATCATTGGATAATCCAAGAACTAAAGCTCTTGTCGAATCATATGATTCAAAAAAATAGCACCACTTAACGTGGTGCTTTATTCTTTTTACAATTTTCTTGTTTTTATTTCTTCAACTATTTTTTCTATGAAATCTTCTACTTTTTCAGTTAATTGTTCTTTAGTTTTTACATTTCTAACTGAAACTGTATTGTCAGCTACTTCTTGTTCTCAAACAATTAAAACATAATTATATTTTGAAGTTTCAGCATTTCTAACTTTTTTGTTTAAACTATCAGTAGAATAATCAACACTAGATCTAATATCAAGAGCTTTTAATTTTTGATTTAATTCTTTTGCGTAATCATCAAATTTATCTGCAACAGGAACTATAATTACTTGTCTTGGAGATAACCAAGTAGGGAATAGTCCAGCAAAGTGCTCTATGATTATTCACATAAATCTTTCTAAACTTCCAGAAACAGCTCTATGAATTACAACTGGTCTTTCAGGATTTCATTCTTCATTTGTAAAACTTAAATTAAATCTTTCAGGTAAGTTAAAATCACATTGAATAGTTGCAAGTTGCCATTCTCTTCCTAGACAATCTTTGAACATAAAATCTAGTTTTGGTCCATAAAATGCAGCTTCTCCAGGAATTCTTTTATATGGTAAACCATTTGCAATTGCTGCTTCCTCTAAAGCTCATTCAGCTTTTTCCCAAACATCATCTGAACCTAAATATTTACTTCTATCTTCTTCATCGCGAACTGATAGTGAAACCCAATAAGAATCAAGCATTCCCATAGTTTCATAGAATTTTTTGATTATATCAGTTATAAGTTTTACTTCATCTTTGATTTGTCCAACTCTACAAAATAAATGTCAGTCATCTTGAGTAATAGATCTAACTCTAGTAAGTCCTGATAATTGTCCAGTTTTTTCATCTCTGTAAACCGTTGCAGGTTCAAAATATCTAATAGGCATATCTCTATATGAAAATTGATTGTCAGCAAAAATTTGCATATGATGAGGACAGTTCATTGGTTTTAGGTGAAATTTTTCTTTTGAAGTTCATCCATAAACAGAAAACATATCTTCTAAATAATGCCCAGCATGACCACTAGTTACATATAAATCTTCTTTAGCTAAATGAGGAGTACAAACTCTATCATATCCGTGAGCTTTGTGTAAATCCCAAAGATAATTTTCAAGTTCTTTTCTAATTACCATTCAAGCTGGTTGGAAAAGGGGTAATCAAGCTCAAACTAAATCTGAAATTGTAAATAATTTTAGTTTTTTACCAAGAACTCTATGATCTCTTTTTTTAGCTTCTTCTATCATTCTAACATGATTTTCTAATTCTTCTCTAGTATCAAAAGCAAGTCCATAAATTCTAGTAAGCATTTTCTTAGAAGAATCTCATCTCCAATAAGCTCCAGCAATTTTATCCAATTTGAATGCATTTTCATCAATTTGAGACATTTTTTCTACATGAGGACCAGCACACATGTCTTCGAAAGCTAATTCACCTTTTTGACTCATATTTTTATAAAAACCAAGAGATGTTTCTCATTTTTCTTTCAAATCTTTAGCCATTTCAACTTTGTAAATTTCTCACATCTCTTCTAATTTTTTAATAGCTTCATCAACTGGAAGTGGAGCATATTCAAAAATTTGGTTTTGTTTGATGATATTTTTCATCTTTTTTTCTATTTCTTTTAGATTTTCTTCTTTAACTTCAGTTTCACCAAAATCAAAATCATAATAAAACCCAGTATCAGTATTAGGTCCAATTGCCATTTTAACTTCAGGGTAAATGCTTTTTACAGCTTGTGCCATAATATGGCTCAGAGAATGTCTTTTTGTTGAGATTTCCATAATAATATTAATTTATAAAATAAAAAAATCTTCTATTTCTAGAAGATTTTGAAAAAGAACTAAAGTTTAGCGCAATACAAAAATCTGTCTAGTTTACTAGAAGATAGAAGTAGTAGTGGTTACAAGTTGTGCTAGGCTCATCATACGTCCTTTTGTTATGATTTAATGATGCTAGTTTATAAAAAAAAATCTATATGTCAAAATTTATTTTGACATATAGATTTTTACAGCTTCAACTAGAGGAATTAAAACATCTTTTTCATACATTGTGATTACATTTGGATTTACTTGAGTTTCTTTTTTTAGTAATAAATCTCTTTGATATTGAATATATTCTCTAGATCTATCAATTCTAATTTTTGGTTCTACTTTTTTTTGTAAATGTTCTGGAATATTTCCTCTCAAAACTTTATTTATCAAAAAATTATAGAATCATAATCATTTAGATGTTCATGAATTTAGTATATTTAATAATTTTTTTATAATTGTATTTATTATTATATTTTCTCATGATAAATCTTTTTCTAATATTTTACTTGAAAATAGTTCTAATTGTTCTTTATTCAAAGCTAATTCTTTAACTTGTTTATTATGTTTTAAAAAACTAGCAAGTTTTGATGCAAAATCTTTTTTTATGAAGAGATTATCTGGAGTTCTTGAAGTTAGTACTGTTTCTGTTCATATTTTATTAGCTGAAGTACTCAAAAATTTTCTTAAATCATCTGTTATAGGGAAAAGTTTTCTTTCTATTTTATTGAAATCTATATTATTTGATTTTTCTATTTTAATTCAAGATTTTATTATTCTTATATCAGTATTTTTGTCTCTTGGAATAATTATAGTTGATGTATCTCAAAAAATAGATTTCAAAGTTTCATGTATTATTTGTCTTTTTTTTGTATCAAAGGATTCTTTATTTTTTACAAAATTTTCTGCAAAACATGCAAATTCAGATATTGTATCAATTTCTTCAATTATTTCTTTGTGTTTTGAAGCTTCAATTTTATCTGTATTTGGATTAATTATTTTTTTGATTTTATTTTTAACTACTGCTCAAATAGCTTTGTAATAATTTGTTCTAACTATAAGTGATTCTTTGATGTTTTTTTCTCAAGTTTTTGTTTTTACAGTTCTGTCTGTAATAAACATAAATACAAAATCTTCTCTTTTTAGCTCAGTATCTATTATATTTTTCATCAAATAATCTAAAACTATTTCTTTTTTTTCAGAATCATTTCAAACAATTAAATATAATTTATGAGATAATTCAGGAGGGAAAAATCAATATTTCATTTTATTAGCATCATATAATCAATCTTTTTTCAATCAATCAAATAAAGACTCAAGTTCGATTTGAGTATGTCACTTTTTTGTAGTAGGGTCTAATAAATATTCTTTTCCAGTCACCATATCATAATATGTTTGTTGATTCATAAAAAAGTATTAAAATAAACAAGAGCTTATTTTAATACTTTTTTATTTTTTTGCAAAATTATCTTGCCATTACTTCTACACTTATATCTTTTGAATTTTTAGAAAAATTATTATTTATAGCTTCAACTGTAACTATATGATTTCAAACTCATAAATCACTTCAATTAACTGCATAAACATTTGTTCATTCAGGAAGTCCAGTAATTATTTCTTTTCAATCAGATGTTAAATTTATAGCACTTATACCAGATTTATCAGATGCATCAAATCTGAAATTGAAACTTTGATCTTCAAAGATTTTTATATTTCAAGCTCGGGGATTTTTTATAATTATGTCTGGAATAGAAGATGTAGAAGTATTTGTATTAGATTCTGTTCAAGTACTTGTATTAGATGTTGAGTCTGGAATATTTGTAGAATCAGATCAATCAACATATTTTGAACTTGAATAATAATTTTCATCAATTAATACTACTTTTACTTTTTGGCTTAAATCAGTTATATTTACATTTAAATCTAAACTAGATTTTTTTAATTTTGCTATATCTGTAGAACTAGATTTTTTATCTCAAACATATAAATCAACTCTTTGTATTGGTGTATTACTAGAGAAAGATAGATGTATAATATTTTTTCAAAGATCTAAACTTCATCATTCAATAACTGTACTTATATCAAATGCTATTTGAGAAGAATCAACTGTTCTTTCACAAACTTCAGTAGGTTCTTTTGTTATTATATTACTTCATCATACTCATCACATTTCAAGTAGATAATTTGCTCAATTATTCCAATCTTTTTGATTTGGGTCTATATCTACAACATTATTTACTAAATATACAGTTTTTATTGCTTCACTTGGAGTTGATGCTGTAACTTTACCATTACATAGCGCATCTACTTGAACAGCTTTTGTCCCATAATCATATTTTTTTGGTTCATTATAGAAATAAGATGC
>JAVHPF010000073.1:0-9440 GCA_036170435.1 Patescibacteria group bacterium | reverse complement strand
TTTTTAATTTGATATTATATATTAAATAAAAGAAAAATTCTAAATTCTGCTAGTCTTGATGATTTATTTTTATACATATTTTTATGAGTAATTTTATGAGGAAGAATTGGATATATTTTGTTTTATGATTTAATATACTATATTCATAATTTTCTTGATATTTTCAAAATTTGGCAAGGATGAATGAGTTTTCATGGATGAGCGATTTGAGTAATAATTGCTATGCTTTTATTTTCAAGAAAATACAAATTTTCTTTTCTAAAATTAGCTGATAATATAGTTTCAGTTTTACCAATATGACTTTTTTTGGGCAGAATTTGAAATTATTTAAACAAAGAATTACTTTGATTTCCATACACTTGATTTTTATCAGTCGAAAAAAACTGACATTATTACTTCCCTTCACCATTACTTGAAGCCTTTTTAGAATGAATAGTTCTTTTTATAATTCTATTTGAGATAAATAAATACAAAAAAATAGACTGAATTGTAGCTTCTAGTTTCCTTATATTTTACGCAATTTTTAGAATATTTGTAGAAATATTCTTCAGAAGTCCCGATGCTCAAATATGATATATTTTCGGATTTCTAACTATGTGAGAAATACTTTCTAGTATTATGCTTGCTTCTTGAATTAGTGTTTTTATCTATTTAAAAAAGAAATCATGAACAAAATAAGTTTTTCAAATCTACTTATAATTATATCTGCTATTTTTACAGCTTTTTCTTTTATATATCCAAATATTTTGATTTTATGAATGAATAGTTATTTTCTAAATACTTGAAATTATCCAGTATTTTTAGTTCAGATATGAACTTATTCATTTTTGCATTGAGGATTATTACATTTATTTTCAAATTCTATATTTTTATATATTTTCTGAAATCCTGTTGAAGCAATAATTTGAAGGAAAAAATTTATAACATTTTTTATAAGTACTACTATTTTCAATGCGCTTGCTCTAAGTGTATTTTCTAGCGGAAATACAATAGGAATAAGCTGATTTGCGCTTGCTGTTTTGACTTATTATACACTAATTTTAAAATCTATGAATAATGAAGAGTATAAATGATGAATAGTTGCAATTGTGATAAATATTTTAATATGATTTAGCTCTTGAATAAGTTTCGTATGACATCTAGCTTGAGCGATATTTTGATTAATATTTTTTTATTTTAGAAAAAAATAAAATCCCACGAATGTGGGATTTTTAAGTCATTGCATAATGTTCATTTCCTTCAATTTCCATTGAAGGTAGAATATCAGCAAGTACATCATAACCAGGGTAAGCTGGAGATGTTTTTTCAGCCAAAGGTTCTGAAAAATTGTCATTTAAACGACTTTCAGGAAGAACAACAAGTTCGTCTGAAATTGAATTAATCGGTTTATTCCATCCTGAAAGATCAAATCCAACATTTTCCAGTGTACGAACTATAAAGTCTGTATCAACTTGTTCAGCAATAAGCTTATCTTCTATCCCTTTAAATGCTCTCATGATTTGCCCAGTATTTAATGGGTAATTCAAATCATCTGAGAAACGGGATGACCAATATTGTGCTTTATCATAAGCTCCGGCTAATACTGGAGACAAATTATTGTAAATTAGTCTAATCATTTTATTAGTACATGATGGCTCTTCATCATTAGTATGAAGACTTGCATCATTATAAAGTTTAGCCCGAAGCAGAATATCTGGGATAATAGCATTAATATCATTTCCAAAAACTGATACAGCCAAAGACATAATTTTAACCTTTGCAAGTTCTCTTAAAGACTCATTATTCTCTTGTAAACTCATGTTTTACCTCGTTTGTTTTGGTATTTTTCTGCCCTAGTAAACTAAAAGCAGAGGATTGGATTATAACGAAATATTTATTCTGTCAAGTTAAATTACTTTATTTTCATCTATTTCATTAAGAATCTTTCAAATTACGTCTTTATCATGCCAAGTTATTGCCCCAGAATTAGTTATCATAGTATGTTCATCTCATTTCCCAGCGACAAGTACTATATCTCATGTTTCAGCCATAACTAAAGCTGTTCTAATAGCATTTTCTCTATCTGGAATTATCCAAAAATCCTCTCATTCTTTTCTATCTATTCCAGGTCTTACATCATTTATTATATCTTCAGTTTTTTCACTATAATCATCATCTTGAGTTAAAATAACAACATCTGACATTTCTGAAACTACTTTTCACATTATAGGTCTTTTTGTTTTATCTCTATCTCATGTTGCACCAAAAACGCAAATAATTCTTTTTGCTCATTTTATATTTCTAACTGTAGATAATACATTTTCCAAAGCATCCGCAGTATGAGCATAATCTACAAATATTTTTATTCATTCTAAATTATCTATTTCCTCTAATCTACCAGCAACTCAGCTAATATTAGCTATAGATTTTTCTATTTGTTCTGGTCTTATTCAAACTGATAGTAGCACTCAAATAGCAGCTAAAATATTATATACATTGAAATCTCATCTAAGACGAGTTTTTATTTGCATATCAGTTCCAGCAATTCTTACTGAAAAACTTGTTCCATCAAATTCTGACTTTATATTTTCTGGTCTCAAATCTACTTTTAAATCAGATCCATAAGTATAAAGAGAATCATAAGTTTCATTTAGAAATAAATCCTTATAAGCACTATCAAAATTTATTATAGCTGTTTTCTTAACTCAATGTTTTCTGTCAAATCTTATAAGATTTCTAAAAAGTGACAATTTAGTTTTTACATAATTATCCATAGTTTTATGTAAATCTAGGTGATCTTGAGTAATATTTGTCAAAACTGCAATATCATAATCTATTCCCCAAACTCTATTATAAAAAAGTGAATGACTTGAAGTTTCTATAACTGCATATTTACATCCTTTTTCTTTTGCTTCTTTAAGTAATTTTTGAAGTAAAAATGGATCTGGAGTAGTCATTTTTAGATTATTTACATATGTTTCATCTCCCATCATATAATTAATAGTAGAAAACATAAATACTTTTTCTCCAGCTTGAACTAAAGCTCTAGCTATAATATTTGTAGTTGTTGTTTTACCATTTGTTCAGGTAACTCCTATAATAGTCATTCATCTAGATGGAAATCCGTAGTAATATGATGCTATTACTGCTTTTATTTTATGATAAATAATTCTTATTGGACTATCAAGAGATATAAGTTTTTTAATATTCATTTTTTGTTAATTTTAAGAAATGTTTTACTTATTATATTTTTTTTAAATTTAAATCAAATTTTGCTTTTAAAAAAGAAAAATCCTACGATTTTTTCGTAGGATTTCTTATTTTTGTTCTAATAGTTTACATTCATTTTCATATTTTGCATATGTTTCATAAAATGCTTTTTCATCTCAGTATGGAACAAACTCATCGTGATGAATTGGTTCTACAAATCAAGTAGTTTCTTCATGTCTAATTCCACACCAATATTTTTCTGTTTGACCAACTATTTCTCGAGCATAAGTTATAAGTCAATTTCCATAAGAACAATAAAAACAATTGAATCTTTGTAAAGGACTTAAATAAGGTAATTTTCGTCTATCAAATTTGAAATATTTTTTTCTATCTATAATTTCAAGTCAATAAAGAGGAAAACAAATTCTATGATAAATTTCCAAAAATAAATCAAAAATAACAAATCACATAACTGCTCCATAAATAAATGGTGATGATATTATTTGTTTTAATCTTTTTTGTATACTAAAATATTTAATATATTCCATTGATAAATATTTAATTAAAATTTAATTTTTTCTTATTTATAAGCATTTTTTTGTTTTTTGCAATACTTCTATTAGTAAAATTATTTGACAATAATAGTTTTTTCCATATAAATTGTCAGCCTTTTTCAAGATTTAGCCAAATTAGTTATATTTTGAATAAGAGTACCAAAAAATATAAGGAGTCATTATGGCTACCGAAGAAGAAACAGAAACAAAAACAAACGAAGAACTTGGTGCTCAAGAAGCCGTTACTGATGTAGAAATTATTGATGCAATTGATGAAGTTGCGGTTGAAGATATCACCGTAGTAATGGCCGAAGAAGAAGCTGATGATGCTGGCGAAGAACCTGCTCCGGTTGCCGATGAAGAATCTGCTGATGCTGGTGAAGAACCTGCTCCAACATGCCCAGAATGTGGCGGTGAACTTGTAGATGGCGAATGTCCAACTTGCAATCCACCTACTGCTGCCTGAAATCGAAAAAACCGCCCATTTGGGCGGTTTTAATTTTGAACTCAACAAATTCTATTTGTATGATAAGTAAATAATCCTAAAATTTCTCCAGTTTCATCATAAACTTTAAAAAAATCACTAAATTCATCCAAAAAAATTTCTTTAAATCATTCATCATTTTTTATATATAAATCAAGTTCATTCTCTCACTCAATTTTTCATACTATTTTTTCTATATTAAAACCATAAAAATCAAATTTTTCATGTACTCCTATAATAAATCCATTTTCATTATTCCCTCATATTTTTTCCAAATCTGGATCTAGATATTCGTCTTCTTCATCAAGTCATAAATCATTTGCTAAAGTATTAAAACTTTGGTATTTTTTTAGTTCCTTTTCTAAGTCCCTTTTACTAATTATAAAATTTTTATCTAAATTTATCATATAATAATCTCTGAATTGTATTTCAGAAACATCAAATAATTGTTCTCACTTTACATATATTATATTTCAATTAACATCTATATATCATTCAACTGGAGATAAATCAAAATCAATATCTTCCTCAAAAATAGAAAAATCAAAATAAGAAAATGGTACATATTCTCTAGCTATTATATTCTCAGAAGGAAATAAAGTAGAAATGTTTCTTTGGATATCCTCATCTGAATCATCAATCAAAAAAGTTCAATCCGATTTCATTATATAAGTATTTTGATGTGAAGTGAATTCATCAATAGAAAACTTTATAAATTTTACTCAATTAAAATCATACAATCCAAAAATTTTTGAAATTTTTATATCTGTAAAATTTGATTCTTCTACAACTTTTGAAAGCAATTTAAGAGCAAAAGTATTTCACAAATTCATAAATCAAACTAAATCTTTTAGAGTAGTTCTATTGAAATATTCATCAAAACAAAGTACTTTTTGCCCCTCTGAATCAACTATTAAAACTTCATTAGAAACTAGTTCAAAATCATTGTTTTTTATTTTTCTTTGTTTAAAATTCAAAATATCTCAATCTATATTTTGATAAAATAATTTATCATCACTATTTACTACTTTTATATAAACCTCTTCTAGTTTTTTATTTCATCAAATATCTATAAAATCTTGACTTAAAGCATTTACAATAGGAAATCAAGCATTATCAATTGTAGGAAATCAATCATATTTCAATTTGATAACAGAATTTTTAAAACTTCATAATTTTAATATATCCTCAATTTTTTGATTTAGTGAAGATGATATATAAAGTTCTCTATTAGCACATTCTTGGCTTTTTTTATATATATTAAGAAGGTAATCTCAAACAATCAAAAAATCATTTCTAATTTTTTCGTCTATATTATATCAATCTATAACACTCAAAAAAGTAGCAAGCAAAATATCATTTGAAAAAGCTTTTCAAAGTATTTCAAAATAATCTTTTGGAAGCATATCAAAATCATTTTTTGATGTCTCTAGTATTTCCAATATAGAATCAAAAAGTCACTTATCTTCTATAAATCCTTCTTCCATTACATATAAGAAAAATTGTTTAAAAATTTTATATAAATCTTTATTTAAAAGTAATTCTGAAGTAGTAATGTCTCTATCAATAGTACTAGATAATTTCATAATTATTTATCTTAATTTTAAGTTATCTTTTATAATTAAATAAGAGCTAAAGTCAAATACTTTTGACAAACTAAAAGTTTTTAATATAAATAATCAGCCTTTAGCTTAAAAAGTATCAAAATATGATATCTTTTATAGTAAAGAGCAAAACAAAAGGATAATTCCAATGAAAAAAGTTCTACTGATGCTGATGTTTTCAGCTATGTTTTTCGTAACAGGTGCTTTTGCAGCAAACAATAGTTTGGCTATGCTTGATAAAAATCAGGTAATTGATCAAAATAATGCAGCTCCCGCTGCTGACGAAGCTCCGGCTCCAGCTGAAGAGGAAAGCAAATATACTGATCTTATTTGCAAAGATACAGTTGTTGATAAATTGATTTATAATGTAAATCCTGAAAATATTCACCTAAGTACCTCTCATTACTCTTATATTGTTCCGGGGACTGAGAATATAGATAAAAAAAACAAAATAATTAGTTTCTGGATAACCTATATAGCAACTTTTGATTGGAACAAAGAATTTGTTAATAACTATGGAAGTTCATTCGAAAATTTCGGTTATGTTAAATACAATGTAACTTTTGATATGAAAAACAAAAGAAATATGGTCAAACGAACTGTTTTTTATAACTGCAATGGTTCTGTTATAGAAGACGATAAATATTCAAAAAATGAAGCAGAATGGACAAATATCATACCTGGTTCAGTTGATAATTCAATGTATAAAGAATTAAAACAAAAATACAAACTGTAAATTCTTCTAAACACATTAAAACCCGCTTTCGCGGGTTTCTTTTTTTGTGTGATTTATATTAGTCATTTTCTTTTCATAAAAGCTGTATTATCTAAATCTCTTCACATAAAATCTCTAAATAATTCTGCGGCTGGCTTTCTTGTACCTTGACCTAAAATAGTTGAAATAAATTTTTCACCAACTTCCCTATCAAACATTCACATTTCCTTTATTCTAGCAAATACATCAGCTTCAAGTAATTCTGCCCACATATAGCTGTAATATCAAGCAGAATATCATCCAGCAAATATATGAGAAAATGACGCGTGCATTTTATATTCTGGTCATTTTGGAGAAATAGAAATATCATTTACTATTGAAAGTACTGTATTATCAAGTTCTTCTACTGATTCTGGAGCCTTCATATGATGTAAATTCATATCAAGTAAAGCATAAGTATTTTGTCACAAAACCCAAATTCAAGTTATTAAAGTTTTTAATTCTTCTATTTTATCTAAAATATCATTTGGTAAATTTTCTCAAGTAATATGATGTTTAGCTAAAAGAGAAAAACTTTCTTTTTCTGTTACCCAATTTTCATTTATTTGACTAGGTAATTCAACAAAATCCCATTCTACACCAAATCAACTTAATTCCGAATACTTACTTTCTGATAGCATTTCATGAAGAGCATGTCCAAATTCATGAAATAAAGTTTCTACATCATCACGAGTAAGTAATATATCTCAAGTTTCAGATTTTTGATAATTACAAACATTTAGTACTACAGGAATAATTTCTTTTTCTCAGTCTTGTTTTCTTCATCTAATATTATTAGCCCATGCTCATCATTTTTTATCTGGATTATAAAACAAGTCAGTAAAATAATATGATATTAATTTATTATTTTTATAAACTTCATAAACCTTTACATCAGGAGAATAAGTTTTTGTATCAATTTGTTTAAGTTCAAGTCAATAAAAATTTTTAGCATGTTCAAATAAATAATCCATTACATTTTCATACTTCAAATACTTTTTTATTTCTTTTTCATCTATATCATATTTTTCTTCTTTCAACTTTCTTTCATAATATTGAACATCCCAAGATTCCATTTTTGCAAGAGAAAAATATTCTTTTAACATTTCTATTTCACTTAATGCTTTTTCACGAGCTTTATCTTTTATTCATCAAATAAGTTCAAAAATTTGTTCTGGAGAATTAGCCATTTTTGATGATAAACTAAATTCAGCATGAGTCCTGTATCACAAAATTTTAGCTTTTTCTTCTTTTAATTTAAGAGTTTCAATTATAAGCGGTCTATTATCATATTCTCAACTAGAAGCAAAAGCCAATCTTGCTTTTGAAAAATTTTCACGAACTTTAGAATCAGAACAATAATCCATTATATCAGTATAAGAAGTTGGATCAGCATCAAATAAATATCATTCTACTCATTTCTCTGATGCCCTTGTTTTAGTTGCTTCCAGAGTAGATTCTGGTAATTCTTTTATTATTTCAAAATCTGTTATAGTATATGAGAATTCTTTTTTAGATTTTGAAACATTTGAACTAAAATCTTGTTTTAATTTAGCTAATCTTACATTTATTTCTTTTACTCTTTCTTGATCTTCTTTATCTAATGCTATTCAATTTCTTTCCATACTATCTATAGATTTTTGAACTATTCTAGTTTGTTCATAATCTAAACTTCAAGAATTAAAAAGATATTTATAAATATTATAAAGTTCCTTATTATAAATCCTATCATTAGAAAAAGCTGTATATTTTGCTTGAAAATCTTCTATTATTTTTTCAGTAGTTTCACTTTGGTTTACTGAGTCCAAATGGCTAATTAGTCAAAATAAATAATCTAGTACTGTTTCTTCTATTAAATCATCAAAAACTACATCTTCAGGATTTTTTGAAATAAGTTTTTGAAAAATCTCTTTTTCTTCTTCAAGAAGTTCATCAAGTAAAGCTGGAATTTGTTCTAAAGCTTCAGAAGAAAACAAAAATTCCAAATCAGGAAATCCTGCTTTATTTATTTCTCATAAAATCCTAGCTTTTATACTAGTTAAATCTTCTACTTGCTCTTTTGTTTCATCAGTTAATTTATTAGTTTTTTCTTCTCATAATTTCAGTAATGTTGCAGCCTCTTTTGTAGTTAAAAATTCACACATAGATTTTTTGTTAAAAATAAGAAATATTTATAAGGATTTTATAGCGTTTGTCAAAGAAAAATCCAAATTAATTAGAGAAATTAGACTTATGCAAAAAAATCTATAAAATCAGACAAAATAAAATTAATTAGTAATGAATAAAAATGGCTTTTATAAACCCTTATATAAACAAAATTGAAGAAAACGAAAAAATACTTTCTGCTAGTGACGAGATCTATACTAAGAAATGAAAATGGAATGAAATATTTGGAAATAATAATGATATAGTTTTGGAAATATGAATAGGACTTGGGAACTTTTTCTCAAAAATCACAGAAAGAAATCCAGATAAAAATCATATTTGAATAGAAATAAGATATAAAAGACTCCATAGAACATGGGAAAAACTTACTGAAAAACTCGCAGATAATTTCATGCTAATTAAAGATAAATGAGAAAACATTGATAAAATATTTAGTGACTGAGAATTATCTCAAACTTATCTATTCTTCCCTGACCCTTGGGCAAATAAAGAAAGACAAAAGAAAAATAGAATAGTATCGGAACTTTTCCTAAATAATTTATACAAAATTACAAAAGATTGATGAAGCTTCATTTTCAAAACTGATCACAAATGATATTTTGATGATTCCTTAGAAATTATAGCAAATACTCCATGGAAAATAAAAGTACAATCTTATGATTATGAAAATGAATTAGATATTTTTGATA
>JAVHPF010000072.1:5627-9534 GCA_036170435.1 Patescibacteria group bacterium | reverse complement strand
CATTAAGGCCTTTAACGACAATCTTTAATACGAGGAAATATTTAAAAGGTGACAAGATTTTTAATTTTGTTTTCCTGATTAGTAAAATACGCAGCGGAAATGATATTAAATTTATATTAAATTTTGGCTTGTATTTAGGAAAAAGTCTTGATTTTTGTTTTGTATTTGTATAATAATTAAGTTTACTTAGTAATTATAATTATTATGACAAATATATTAATGTATGATAAAGATCCTGGTTTTTGAAGAAGTTTAGAAATATGAATAAAAAAAACTATTCCGGAAACATCTATAACAAAAGTTTCAGATATAAAATCATTATTAACAAGTGTTACTGAAAACACAAAATTAATATTATTAAATTGTTCTTGAAAAGAAATACTAGAAGAAATAATGGAAAAAATAATATCTGCAATTAAGATAATTAATAATGAAATAGCTGTTATTTTATTAACTACGGCATCAGAATGAAACATTCCTGAGAAAATAGAAAATCAAGTAGATGATATATTATATTCTCCTCTTTATGATTTATGATATTTGGATGTTATAAGAAAATATGTAAATTAATATTAGAAAACCCATCCCCCTTCGGGGACTTCCCTTGGAAAGGGAAGAAATTAAAGGTGAAAATAAATTTAAAAACCCATCCCCTCGTTCCTCGGGACTTCCCTTGGCCCTAAAGGATACACCTTCGGATAAAAGGGAAGAAATAGATACAAAATATAGAGATATTATTAAAATATTTTATAATTTATTATCCTATGATTAGTTCAGATATAATAAAAGAAGCTTCTAGAAACTTAAGAAAAAATATGACAGAATCGGAGCTTATATTATGGAGTTTTATAAAGTGATGAAAAATCCGATGAAGATTTTCAGTAAAAACCTATATATGTTTTTACTGAAAATAATTGATTAGATAGATATATAATACCTGATTTTTATTGTCATGAAAAGAAATTAATACTCGAAATTGATTGAAATGTTCATAATCTAAAAGAAGTCTATGAATTGGACTTATATAAAGAAATATTACTTATATATATGTGATTTAAAATAATTAGAATAAAAAATGAAGATATTAAAAATAATATCAATGCTGTAATAAAAACCATAGAGAATTCCTTATAAATTTCTTCCCTTTTCAAGGGAAGTCCCCGCAGGGGGATGGGTTTTTAAATTTTAAAATAAATCCGAATAATCACGTATTTTTGGATTTATTTTAAAATTGGATATAATCGAGGAAATTAATTAATAAATTGTTTTTTATGGATAAAATATTTACAGAAATTTTTACAACATTCAAAGAAAAAATATCTAGCCCTTTTTTTAGATATTTTACTATTTCGTGGGTTTTATGGAATTATAAATTTGTTTATTTTATAGCTTTTTTAGATGAAAAAGTATACTTTGATGCACATAAAATTACAAAATTTGATTATTTAATGAATTGTGATTTCTTTTATTGAACTTGGTATCAGAGTTTAGGATTTTTTTTAATTTTACCTATTTCGTCGGCATTATTTTTTATTTTTATTTTTCCAAAATATAATAATAAAATTTTAGAAAAATATATTGAATATACTGAAAAAGATGAAGAAACTAAAATGATTCGCAGAAAGAATATAAAAAAAAGAGATTTAGAAATTACTAAAATCACACTTGAAGAAAAAGAAACAGAAACTAAAATAATAAAAGAAAAGGTACAGCAAAACAAAGAAAAGAAAACTTTAGAAGTAACTAAATTTGATGAATGGAAAAAAGAATATGAAGAATTTAAGAGATCTTTAGCTTATATTCAATTTTGAAATGTAATAGAAATAATTAATTTCCATGATTGATATTTTGTATCTTCTAGTGTTCCTTATAGAATACAGAATAATATAATTTCTTATTTATTAGCTAATAAGATAATTGTTAAAAAGGAGGGGCGTGCTCATATTCACCTTTTTACAGAAAAAGGAGAATATTTTGCTAAATTATATTTTGAAGAAAATAATAAATAATTCTTGTCACCAAATCAATCATTCCTCGTATTAATATTTGTAAACTTAATAAAAACACTTTATGTCGCTACAAAACATAGATGAAGCTATAGAACTTTGTAAGAAGTGAAAGATGGATAATTTCGCGATTATTTATGACGCTTTTGTACAGAAAATTTATAATTTTTGCTATAACAAGACTTTTGACCGTGAACTTACGGAAGACCTTGTTAGTGAAGTATTTTTTAAGCTGCTTAAAAGTATAGAGAAGTTTCCCGGAAATACAGAAAGAGATTTGAGTGCGCGGATTTATCGTATGGCTTATAATCTTGTTGTTGATAATTATAGAGCAAAAAAGGGTGATAGAGTTGATATGGAAGATATAGAAGACACACTATGATTTGATGAAGATTATGCTCAGAAATTAGATAATGATATGAAAATAGAGGAAATTTTGGGATATTTGGAAACTTTACCTAAAAATCAAAAAGATGTTATTGTTATGAGATTTTGGGATGATTTATCTTATAGGGAAATCCGAGAAATTACAGGACTAAGTGTAGATAATTGTAAAAAAATCGTTTCAAGAAACCTAGGAAAAATTAAAGAAAGTATAACTATGCTTTTACTTGTAATATTATTCACATTATAAATCATGAAAAATTTAGAAAATATTGAACAAATCTTGAGGGAACTCAAATTCATAAATCCAGAGATAAATGAAAAAGATGAGAAATTGAAACTCATCGTTTCTCGTATGCTTGAATCTAAACCACAAATAGAAAATAAGACTTTCAAAGCTAATTTGAAAAAAGAAATAATGAAAGAGATAGCTTTGAAAAATAAAAAAACTTTTAATTTCTTTCCTCTAAAAACTCTAGGGTTTTTATTGTCTGGAGCAGCTTTTTCTTATGCTGTTTTTATTACAGTAAATCCAAGTGAACAAATTAATAATATCAAAAATATTACAAATACTTGAAGTATAGCAAAATTAAATGAAGAAGATGAAAAAAAATCAGAAATTCAAAAAGAAACATCAAAACCATTAGCTAAAATTAGTCCAAAAACAAATGTTTTAAATATAGAAAAAATAACTACAGAAACAAAAGAAACAGTTCCTGAAAATAATCAAAAAACAGATAATAATACAAGTGAAACTAAAAGTTCTGATTTAGCGATGACTAAAACTACAAATCCAGAATTATCTAGAATGTCACCAAGTTTCAAATCTATTCCTACAAATCAAGATAATCAAACTCAAGCAAATGATTCTGTTTCTTGAATAGCGGATACTTGAATGACAGCAGATATTGCATCAGATACATCTGCATCAATGACTATGGGTTTAATGATGACACTTCCTCCAAAAAAAGAATTTGTTCAAGCTGATTTTATAAGTTTTATTGAACAATCTTATTCAGGAACATTAATTTCAGCACTTAAATCTAGTACAATGAAATTAGAAAATGATATTTTGACTATAAAAGCAAGCTCTAAAGAAGATTTTGATATAATAAATATTTCAGATAATATGAAAATTATTAGAGAAAAAATACGAGATCAATATGGCTTTTACTGAGAAATTAAACTGAATTATTAAAGATTAAAAGACTAGAATTTCTAGTCTTTTTTCTAACATTATTTTAATATTGATTTTTATAATTTCTAAAATATAATAATTTAAAATTTATAACCTAACACAAGCTTTATGAACCACAAAAAACTCGCGTTTGTAATAATATTTTTTTCACTTATTTCTGGATTTATTGGATCATATTTTATGATTTATATTTTGGGTAAAATGCCTGAAATAACAGCAGGGGTAGAAAGTTTATGAGAAAAAATTACAAATAATATTACAACTAAAACTGTTAATTTAACAGATTTGCAAAGCCAAGTTACAAGTCTTGCTAAAACAG
>JAVHPF010000072.1:0-5527 GCA_036170435.1 Patescibacteria group bacterium | reverse complement strand
AAAACTGTTAATTTAACAGATTTGCAAAGCCAAGTTACAAGTCTTGCTAAAACAGCTTCTCCATCTGTTGTAAGTATAATAATAAAAAAAGATTTAGTTGTATATCAAGCTGATCCTTTTGGATTTTTCCAAACTCCAGTTGGGAAAGAAAAAAGACAAGTTTGAGGTGGAAGTGGTTTTTTTGTAAGAAAAGATTGAACTATTCTGACAAATAAACATGTTGTAGCTGATGATAATGCTGAATATACAGTTATTACTTCAGATTGAAAACAAATGGATGCTAAAATTTTAGCAAAAGATCCACTTACTGATTTAGCTGTTATAAAATTAGTTTGAGCTAGTCAAAGTGATTTAGATAAAATTATTCCACTTGAATTTCTGGATGAAACAAATCAATCAAATATTGGACAATTTGTAATGGCTATTTGAAATGCACTAGCCGAATTTCAAAATACTGTAACTTTTTGAATAATAAGCTGAAAATGAAGAAGTATAGAAGCTAGTACATCATCAGATTGAACTCAGGTAGAAAAATTATCAGGTTTATTTCAAACGGATGCAGCCATAAACCCAGGAAATAGTGGATGACCACTTATTAATTTAGATTGAAAAGTAATGGCGATAAATACAGCAATCGCAGGGAATTCACAAAATCTTTGATTTGCAATTCCGTTGTCTAAACAAAAAGTTGATTATATACTGAAATCAATAGATGAATCAGGGAAAATAAAAAGAGCTTTTGCGTGAATTCAATATATTCCACTTAATGCAGATATAGCCAAGGCTTACAATTTAGGAGTTTCAGTTTGAGATTATATTCCAAACAAAGAATGAACTATAGTTGCAGGTTCTAATGCTGAAAAAACTTGAATAAATCAAGGGGATATTATACAAGAAGCTGACTGAATAAAAATAGATGAAAAAACAAATTTATCAGATATTATTCAAAATAAAATCCCTGGTGACACTATAAAACTAAAAGTTTTGAGACGAGATTGATCAGTGGAAAATCTTTCCCTTACACTTTGAGAATACTAAATAACAAAAAATAACTTTTTTTTAAAAAAGTTATTTTTTGTTTATATAATAGTTCAATTATTAAATATATTATCTAATTCAGCTTTTGCTTCAGATTTTTCAGTTTTTGTTAATTTACTTGCATCAATAGAATTTATTTCGTTTATCATTTCTGATAAATAAGTTAGATTTTGAGTTCTTTTAAATCTCAAAAGATTATAGATTTTTATTATATTTTTGAAATTAGGAAATTCTTGTAAACTTTTATCGTGTTTTGTAAGAGAACTTCAAAGAGCATTTATATCATTTTCAAGTTTATTTTTGATTAATTCTAGATGTCATATAAATTCTTTTTGAATAAAATCTTCAAAATCAAAATCAAAGTCAAACAATATTTTATCTATATTAATTTCTATTATTTTATGAAGTTTTGTTTTATATTCAATTAATGAAGTAATTGAAATATTATCTCACATATTTTTTATATTTTGTTCAAACATATGATTGTAATAAACAAGCATTTCAATATTTCACATATTTAAATCATGTTTTTCTATCGTTTCTTCAAATTTTGAAACAAGATTTAAATCTGAAAAATCAATGTGTCATAAAAGTTTTAATTTCTCATAAATATCAGTTTCTAAACAAGCAAATTCATAAGCTTTTGCTATTCTTTGTGCTTCTTTTGTAAGAATATTATATATATATAAATATGGAGATTTACTTATTTCATTTAAATCAATATTTGCATTTGAAGATACGATTTCAAACATTTTTCATTGTTCTTTTATAATATTTTCTATACTCGATTTAAAAAAATAAAGAGATTCATCAACTATTTTTTTATCTATATTTTGTTTAGTTTCAGCAATTAAATCAAATAATAATTGTAAATTTTGAGCAAAAGCTATAATTATTTCTTCAGCCTTTTCTTTATTATCATCTACGAGAGAATAAAATTCAGCAATTTTATTGTATTCTTCAGTACTTAATTCTCATTTTAAATATATTAAATCTTCTTTTAATAAATCAGAATATGAAAAATCCATATTGTATTCATGATCATTTTCGTCAAATGGAATAGAATCATCTTTTTCATTTTCTTTGCTAAATAATTCATAAATAACTTCTTGTATTCCAGCTAAATTAATAGCAACTTTATTATATTCTGTTAAAAAATCATTATTTAAAACCGTCTTGTTATCTAATTTTATTCACATATATCTTAAATTAGTATTAAAAAATGAATTGCATTATAAATAAAGGATTAATAATGTAAAGAAAATTTTAAAAAAATAAAAAAGCTAGCCATAATTAGCTAGCAATACTCACTCTCCTTGTGTGAGTTTTTCCAGAAGTTCGGCTACAGAGATAATTTCATTTACTCTATATCCGTTTGTTCCAGTAAAATATAATCCAGTTTCTCGTTGATCAAGAATAGCATCAGCAAGTCTATCTGCGATACAATATCCGACTCTTTTTGCCCCATCTCCGTGTTTACATTGACTTACGCAATTTGAGATACAAGCTATTTTTGGAGCCTTTTCTCGTGCTATAAGTTTGTGTAATTTAGTATAGATTCGGCGACTTGGTAGACCAACCGGACTTTCCCCTAGTACAATATCATTTTCATTTGAGGCAATAAGAAGGTTTTTATAATAATCTGGAGCATCACATTCGTGAGTAGCAATAAATCTCGTCCCCATTTGTACTCCAGCACACCCCATAGCAACAAACTTATCAATATCTGTTTTATCCCAGATTCCACCAGCAGCAAATACTGGAATTTCTCCCCAGTTTTTTACTTCTTCCAGAATTTCCGGAATAATTGCTTCAAGTTGAAATTCCGCCTTTTCGCAATCTTCAAATGCAAAACCTTGGTGTCCACCGCTTTTTGGTCCTTCAACCACAATAGCATCAGGAAGTCTATTATATTTTGCTTTCCAAATTTTACAGAAAAAAGCGGCAGCTTTTTTACTTGAAACAATAGGTACCAAAGCTACATCAGGGTAATCGTATGTTAAAGCTGGTAAATGTGTAGCAGGTCCTGCTCCGGAAATGATAATATTAGTGCCAGCTTCACAGGCAGCAATAACATTTTCTTTGTAATCAGATAATGCAACCATAATATTTGTAGCAAGAGGGGCATTACCGCATTTTGTGCGAGCATTTTTGAAGATTTCTTTCAAAGCTTCTGCTGAACAAAAATGTTCATCATCAGGTCTTTGATTGATTAATTTTCCTGCAAATTTAGGGAATTGATAATATCCAGTTCCAACAGAACTGATTACTCCAAGTCCACCATTTACGCTTACAGCACCAGCTAGTTTATCCCAGCTAATTCCAACACCCATACCACCTTGAATAATGGGAATTTTAATTAGCCATTTCCCAATTTTTACAGATTTCATTTTCACCCTCCGTTTTTTTTGTTTTTTCTTATGAAGTCTATTGTTTACTATAAAAGTATACAATAGACTTCAAATTGCCTATTTTCGACCCTTAATGTATAAGAGGAATGATATAAAAGTCAAATCATTTTAATAAGAGTTTATTTAAATTTTACTATTTTGGATTTTTATATATAATCAAAGCCAAATAAAATAGATTATAAAATAAAAAAGCATAAATGAAAATAGAAAAAGTAGAACTCTATAAAGTTCTAAATATAGAAACAAAAGACGTATTTTTTGATGAAAGAAAGGAAATAATATTTTTAGGAAGATCTAATGCGGGGAAGTCTAGCTTATTAAATACTTTGTTTAATACAAAATCTATGGCTAGAACTAGTTCTAAACCGGGTTCAACAAAAACTGTAAATATGTTTTTGGTTAATAATAAATATTATTTTACAGATTTACCTGGTTACGGTTTTGCTAAACTTGGTATTGTTTCAAGAGATAAAATAGATGCTCTTATTAGTTGGTATACAGAAGCTAGAAGTATGTATTTAAAACAAGCTATAATGATTGTAGATTCAAAACTAGGACCTCAAAAACAAGATGAAGATATGTATTTGTATTTAAAAAAATTAAATATGCCTATTTTGATATTGAATAATAAAATAGATAAACTTAGTAAAAATGATGCAAATAAATCTCATGATCATGCTAGTCAGGTATTTTTCTGAGAAAAAATTATAAATTTTTCAACTGTTACAAAAGAATGACTTAAGGAACTTGTTTCTATTCTAGATGAATCTTTTAAAAAATAAAATTTTTGGAGTATTTAACCCCTCCCCCTAACGGGTACTCCCCTTGAAAAGGGGAGAAATAAAAAGAATTATTTAATTAATTTATAAAAACTATGTTTGATACAAGAACAAAAAATAATGCATTATCTGCTTATATGTTAGTTTGAGTTTGCGCGACTTTCTTATTTGTGAAGAATAATGAATATATAGATAATGATTTTGTTAAATCTCATACTAAAACAGCCCTATTTTTACAATTATTTTTAGTTGTTACTTGGTTTTTGTTCTTACATTTATCTATCCTGTCAGGATTTGTTTTCTTAAATTACTGATTGAATGAAATTATTTCTATAGTTTTATTTCTTTTTACTTTTGCTTTTATGCTTTACTGAATGTATAAAGCAGGGAAGTGAGAATATTTTACTATAAGAGATTTTGGTAGTATGACTAAAACTGAAAATTTAGTTGAAGTTGCTGAAAATGTTGAAATGAATGAAAAAGAAAAAATGACTTTAATTTTGGCTCATATTCCATTTATCTGATTCTTGGTTTATGGAAAATATTATAATTATAGAAATCAATTACTAGAGAATATTATCAAATTAAATGCTTATTCTAGTTTTGCTATAATACTTATTTATATTTTAGGATATTCAAATATTGCATCAGTTTTTGTTTTGTTTTACATATTATTTGTAGTTTTTTCTTCTATTCAAATCGTTATGAAATGAAATATTTTAAATTTCAATTTGAGATATCTAAAAGACACTTTGTCGTATTTCATTTTCTTTAAATCATTTTTCATATATTTGAAAAGATATTTTACGGCCTTTCAAAAATTTTCAGTTATAGAATTAGAAACTAGATTAAAAGAAGAACAAAGAGCTAAAGATAATATAGCAATTCTTTCAAGTAAAAATGATACAAAAATTCCAAGTTTTCTTATTTATATACCAGTTTTAAATATAATATTTTGTTTCATCAAAAACTCAAAATATAAAAATCATATCAAAAATGGTTTAGCTATAACTAGTTTATTTATATTTATCCTACTTTTAAATTATTTCTATCTAGTTTCTCTAAATTGGCTTCTATTATTGCTTTTCCCAATATTCTTTGGTATTGCATATTTAAATAGATTAGATTACAGATTGGCTTTTTTAAATGATGCTTATGAGATTTTAGAATCAGCTATTTTCTTTATTTTAGAATTACTTCATATTGCAAAATCTAAACATAATGAGAAAAATGAAACAAGTTTTAAAGTTTCAGATTACAAAGAATATCAAAAAGAAGAAGAAATAGATTAAATTGAAA
>JAVHPF010000071.1:0-33391 GCA_036170435.1 Patescibacteria group bacterium | reverse complement strand
ATGAGAAAAATATACTTTTTAACTTTTATAATTTTTTCATTATAAATATAACAAGATACAAAAAAAGTTGTAAACAAAACATCGATAAAAAAATAACTCCAAAAAATATAAAATATGAAATAAAAAAATGAGAAAATAGAAAAAGAAATCAAGCAAAAATAATGGTATTAATCATACTTCAAAAAAAAGTTGAAAAAATATTATTTTGTGAAGATATAAAAAATTTTGCTACATCTTCATAACTCAAAACAAAACTTGGAATAAATACTGAGTAAATGAATAATATAATTATCAATTTATAATCTATATCTATGTTTTTAAAAGTATTTAAATCATGTATTCAAAGAGATTGAAACAAGAAAAAAGTAACAGTAATTCAAATAATCAATGGTCAAAATGCAGTCAAAAATATTCATATTTGATTCAAAATAAGAAGAAAAAAATAATGTAAACTAAATCCATACTCATGTAAATGTCCTATATAATTTTTCGTTTCATAGACTACCTTTCATCCATTTTTATCAAAAAGTGAAACTTCACGAAGTTTATTTCCCGATAAAAATCAAAAAAATATATGACAAAATTCATGAATAATAATTCAAAATCTAATAATAAAACCAAAAAATCAACTCAAAAAAACATTGAATGATTTCATTTGAAATAAAATCACAAAATAATATTTTTGAATAAATGTAGTACTTATAATAATCAATAAAATAATTATTCCATCATATATAAATTCCATGATTATTACTTTATAAAACTATATACCAAAATGTATACCTTATTTTTTCATTTTTGATTTTATATCTTCATAATAAGCTATAATTTTTATTTTTACTGCTTCAATTTTTTCAGGAGTTTTTTTCTTTAATTCTTCGACTTCATTTAATTTTTCAGTATAGAATTGTTCTAATTTTTGGATTCATTCAGTACTATAATCTTTTCCTAAGTTTTTATATTCTTCAAATATTTTCTCAGAATTTGACTTAAAATCAAGAGCTAAAGAGATAAAATCATCTTTTTTTGCATAAAATTTTGCTTTATTTTCTTCGGTTAATAATTTTGTTTTTAAAGTATCTAAAAGATTTTGATGAATCTCAATAAAATTATTAAACAAAACTTTTATATTTTTTTCTCCAGATTCTTTTGCTGTATCTAATTCAGTTTTTATTTGTGCAGGAGATTTTTTATTATACAAAAGGGCTGCTACTACTCAAGATGCATATACTCATAATAATGTTAATAATTTTTTATTCATATCTATATAATTAATGATAAAGTTCTACAATAATATGAAAAAACACAACAAAAGCAATAACTTTTTTACAATAAAAATATTTTTTTCTTTACTTTACAATAAAACTCTTTAAAATAGAGCTAACTTTTATATTTTAGCACAAAAAAAATGATTTATAATAATTTTTCGGATTTGTATAAAAAAGTTCTCATAAATACAGAAAATAAAATAAAACAACTTTGATATAAAGAACTTACTGAATTAGATTTGCTATTAGGAATACTTTGAGATTCTCAGGGATGAATCAAAGAAATTTTTACTCTTTTTGGAATCAATGAAAATTTAATTTTAGAATTAATTTGAATCAAAGAAATTTTTTGAAAACAAGAAAATAGGAAATGAGTCTATTCTGGAATGAATCAGAGTTTAAAAGAAACTATTTTACTGAGTGTAAAAATAGCTGCTTCATTTTCAAAACAAAAAGCTTCTGTAGAAGATTTTTTACTGGCACTTTTAAAAAATAATGGATGGTTTTGTAAACTTTTAGATTATGTTGGAATAAATCCAAAAGATATAGAAAAGAATTTTACTGAACTCAATAATCTATGATCCATTGACGGAGTGTATATAAAATGAGGAAATCAAAATAGTGAGGAATCTCTTGATAGAATTATATGAGCAATTACTGATAATTTATTTTGAGGTATCAATAATAGTGAAGAGACCACTCCTTTTGATAATAACAAAACTCAGACAAAAAAAACTGAATCAAAAACTCCAGCACTCGATTTTTTTTCAACTGATTTAACACAAGAAGCAAAAGATAAAAAACTTGATACTGTTATTGGAAGAAATGATGAAGTCCAAAGACTACTTTCTATTCTCAATAGAAAAACAAAAAACAATCCAGTTCTTGTTTGAGAACCATGAGTTGGGAAAACAGCTATTGTAGAACTTTTAGCTCAGCTTATTGTAGATTGAAAAGTCCCTTTTTCTATGAAAGATAAAAAAATCCTCGCACTTGATATGAGTAATCTCGTAGCTGGAACGAAATTTAGATGAGAATTTGAAGCTCGTATAAAACAAGTTATAGAAGAAGCTTCTAAAGTAGAAAATGAAGTCATCCTTTTTATTGATGAAATACATACTATTATATGAGCTGGATGAGCAGAATGAACTCTTGATGCTTCCAATATACTCAAACCTGCCATGTGAAGATGAAAAATAAGAGTTATTTGAGCAACGACTCTGAATGAATATGGAAAATATATAGAAAAAGATTCTGCATTAGAAAGAAGATTTCAAAAAATAACCGTTTGAGAACCAAATATAGAAGATTGTATAGAAATCATTTCAGGATTGAAAGAAACTTTTGAAGAATACCATAATTTAAATATTACTGAGGATGCTGTTATTGCTGCAGTTGAACTTTCAAGTCGATATATTACTGATAGATATCTCCCAGATAAAGCTATTGATCTCATTGATGAAGCTTGTTCTTTAAAAAGTATGACTTACTGCTGAGATGAAGAAAAAATAATTTGATTAAAAGAAAAAATAGGAGGCGGGAATAAACAAATTGAAGCTCTCGTTCTCTCTCAACAATATAAAAAAGCAAGTGCTTTGAAAGAAAAGGTAAAAAAATTAGAAGAAGATATTCAAAATATTAAAAAGAAATTTTCGATTCCAAAAGATAAAAGACTCAACATTTCTAAAAAAGATATTCAAAAAGTATTGAGTATGACTACTGGCATACCAACGAATGATTTAGAAGAAACCGAAATAGAAAGATTAAAAAAACTTCCAAAAAATCTAAAAAAACAAATTATATGACAACCAAATGCAATTACATCTGTTTGTAATTCAATTATGAGAAGTAAAACTGGTATTTCAAATCCAAATAAACCTCTCTGAAGTTTCTTATTTTTAGGTCCAACATGAGTAGGAAAAACGGAATTAGTAAAAGTTTTAACTAAAGAATTTTATGGAAGTGAAGATAGTCTCATCAAAATTGATATGTCTGAATATTCAGATAAAACTTGAGTATCAAAACTTATATGAGCAAGTGCTGGATATATTTGATATGAAGAATGATGATTACTGACTCAAAAAGTGAGAAAAAAACCATATAGCATTGTACTGTTTGATGAAATAGAAAAATGAGATTTTGAAGTATATAATTTACTCCTTCAAATACTCGATGAATGAAGTTTAACTGATAATAAATGAAGAAAAATAAATTTCAAAAATACGATTATCATTATGACTTCAAATATATGACAAGAAGAATTCAATCGTGAAGCCAATAAAATATGATTTCATTTTGATGAAAAAGAAGAAAAGAATATATGAAAAGATTTTAAAAAAGTAGAAGAAAATGTAAAAGCAACATTAACAGATTATTTTTCACCAGAATTTCTCAATAGAATTGATAAAACGATTGTTTTTAATCCTCTTGATAAAAAAGCTATTTCAAAAATTGTAGATCTCCATTTAATTGAATTAAAAAATAGAATTAAAAAATCAAAAAATATTGATTTTATATATGATAAAAAAATTATAGATCATATTACAAAAACAATATATAATCCAGAATTCTGAGCCAGAGAAATAAAAAGATATATCATAGAAACAATAGAAGATAAAATAGCACAAAATTTGATTTATGGAAAGATATCTGATACTATTACCTTATCTTTAGTTAAAAAAGAAATAGTAATACAATAACATCTATGAAAAAAAATCTTTTTCCTTATCTATTATTTATAATTATTTCATTATGCATTCCAAATATCACATTTGGAATTTTAAGTGATTCATTATCTTTGGATATGTATAAAAAAGTAGATAAATGAATATATGATTTAGAAATTAAATATCTCGAAAAAGAACTAAAATGATGAGATATATTATGAAGTATCACTGAAGATCTCAATAAAAGAGCCGGAGTAAATCATTTAAAAAATGATTGTTTTAAACCAGATATGACTATAGTTGATATTAAAAATATCGTAAATAATTATGATCTTTCATCTATGTTAGAATGATGCTTATGAGAAGAAGATGCAAAAATTTGAAGCTCTACTTACAATCAATATGTAAATATAATCAAAGAAAGTTATAATGAAAATCAAGATAAAGCTCAAAAAAAAGTAAATCAAATCTATAAAATAGGGAGAATCGGTATGTATAGTGACGGACTTGAAGAAAATTCTCCTTTTGATCTGATGGTTGATCTCGATGAAATAGATACCATAATTTTTGAATCAAATATTCCTTACAATGGAGTAAATACAGAAGATTTATGAAAAGTAACGGCATGAGTACTCAAGTGAATGACTCCTCATCAAGCTTATAATGGAGGTAAATATAAAACAAATACTCCCCTTTCTTCATCAACAAATTCAAATCCAATTGGGAATGGAAATACTCCAAGTGGAACTACCAATATTCCAAATGATGGAAGTACTCAAATCTGTACAACCGATACTTCATGACTCGATACTAAAAGTCTTAATGGTATTTTATGAACATGATGAAAATGAAAGACCGGAATTTGATGAGATGGAAATACTTGAAATGGATGACATACTGGAGTTTGATGAGTTTGAAATACCTGAAATACAGCTCCATCATATACAAAAGTAGATGATACCTCTATATGGCCTTGTAATAATTTTTTTTGTATTGTTATAAAATTTGTAATGTATGATCATAAATTGCTTGGATGATGAAAAAATCTCAGTATAGAATGACTGATTAAAAGATCAAATGAACATTTTAAAAAATTTACTGCTACTTCTCTTATCCAAGCAGTAATACCACTAAATAATTTTCAATCATCTATATTACCTAATTTAGTTGATATGTTTCATGTAGGAATAGAAGTAAGTTATAAACCAGTCCCTATTATTAATGTAAAAAGTGAATCAAAGGATAGTAAAAATACAGGAAGTGATGAATTTAAACATAAAAATCTCCTTACAAGATATTATAAAAATCTCTGACTTGATTATGAAAGACCAAATGATCTAGATATATTTATACAAAAAGAAGCCGAACTCAAATCAGTTTTAGATGCTACTGAACTTGCTCAAACTCAAGCTCAAGATAAAAAAAATTCTTTTAACACATACATCGAATGAATGAAAAAAGAAAATGAATTTATTTCTCAAACGATAGTAGATAAAAAAATTATTCAAGATGATATGCAAGACTTCTATAAACAATTTACTGAAATCGAGAGTTTTACCAATGCTATATTAAATTATACTCTTTGAGCAGAATGAGTCATCAACAAAATGAATGAAATACCGAAATGATAATATTTTAATATACTAATTATTTGTATGAAAAACAAAATTTTTCTCTTCTTCCTTATTTTCAGTCTGTGCAGTGGTATAGTTTTTTGAGATTGTAATGATTGTAAAATAAAAGATGAACCAGGTCTGTCACTTGATACTTATATAACAAATCTGAGAAAAGTAGTTTCAAATATTTCTTCAGAAGTAAGTAAAGTTGGAACAACCTCATGAGTAAAAAAAGATATTTCATCAACAAAATCAAAAATTATTTGAGTATATAATACTATGATAAATTGGAATGGATATTATTCTTATTTTCATTTTTATGTTACTTATTCACTCCAACACGAATATGTATCTCAAGTTTGGAGAGACTATACTCTCCTAGAAAAAGAAAGTGCTGGGCTTGAAAAATATCTGAAATTTCTTACCAACAAATGATTTGATTCTACGAATCTCACCAAAGAAAAAATATGTGCTGGAATAAGTGATAGTTGTGATTTTGAATGAGATATTCTTGATGTCGTAGGAAAAGTCATTTCCAATCATGAAGCTATGAAAGATTATTATAGATTGAGCATTTTATGAGAAAAAAATAAATTTAGCTGAAAATTAATACTTATAGGAAATGATTTTGAAACAAATTTTTGAGAATGTTATAATGAAGCTACCACTTCAAATTGTGGTCAATGCGAAAAAGGAGGATTTACTAAAATAACTGAAGAAATAGCAAAAATAACTGACTGGCAAAAAAATGCAAAAGACTGAATAAAATCATGGCAAGATGCTATAGCTATGATCGATGGTTCTGGAAATAAAAGAGACAATGAAAAAAGAGAAAGAGAACTTTTATCAAAAGAATTATCAAGAAATGGACTGAGTCTTGAAGCATCGAATCAAATTCTGAGTAATCTTGATAGATATAATAATTCATGAGGTTTTTCACTCGAAAATAATTTTATCACCAATACTTTTAATTATATAAAAAAATCCGTTACTTCACAAATCATTGCTTTTAGAGATTCTGTTACTCAATCTTTTAGAAAAAAAGAAACCTCTGTTTCAACTCAAGCTTTTTGAAAAACAAATGGAGAATTACAAACAACAAAAAATATAGAAGAAACGATTCGAAATCTCTATCAACAAGAACTCGATTATGCACAACTCCAAGATAATTCTACTCAAAATCTTCAAGCAAAAATTATTGAAATTCATTATAATATATCCCAATCTATAAATACACTTGATAGAACGATAAAAATTTCTGAAAAAGTTTGTAATAGTCAAGATAAATGAGAATGAATATGTGATACAAAATAAAGTCAGAAATTACTTTGACTTTATTTTTTTTATTTTATACTATATCTATAGTAATTTTTAATAATTAAAAAACATGTGAGTAATAAAAAATGAACGAGAACTCAATATTATAAGAGAAAATGCAAAAATTCATAAAGAGGTTTTTGAAGAAATAAAAAAAATGGCAAAACCAGGAGTAACTGGATACGATATAGACAAACTTTGTCTTGATATTTGTAATAAATATAATGTTTTATGTTGATTTAAAGGAGTATATGGTTTCCCTGCTCATTTATGTATTAGTGTAAATTCGTGTGTCGTGCATTGAGTTCCATCAAAAAAAATGATTTTTCAATATGGAGATGTAGTAAAATTTGATTTTTGAGTAAAAGATAAAAAACATGGGCTCAATACTGATGCTGCTTTTACCATGATTATATGAGAATGACCTCATAGTTTAGAAGTACAAAAATTTTTACAAGTTTCTGAGGAGGCAGTGTATAAATGAATAGCAAAAGCTATTGTTTGAAATCGAGTTGGAGATATATCAAATGCTATACAAAAATATGTAGAATCACACGGATATCATATAGTGAAAGATCTTACATGACATGCCATATGATATGAATTACACGAAAAACCATACATACCAAATTATGGACCAGCATGAAAATGAGAAATTTTGAAAGAAAATATGACTCTTGCTATTGAACCAATCATATGATTTTCAAGTGGAAAGATTATTGATAAATGATGATTTGAACTCTATATAGCTGATGGAAGTCTTTGAGCACAATTTGAACATACGATAATAGTCAAACCAAACTATCCTGAAATTATAATATAATCTCTTCTAACCAAGCTGAATAGTAATACAAGTAATAAAAATAAATATTATGAAATTCAAAGAAGCAAGTATTTCTTTTATAGACTGGTTACGATTTATAAAAAATAAATCTCCAAAAACTGAAGAACAATATAAAAGACATCTTCTCAAGTTTAAAGATTTTTTGATATCAATTTGAAGATGAAATCTAGAAACAGAAAATATCACTTTAAAAATGGTAAATGATTTCAGAATATATTTACATAAAAATGCAAAAAAGGATATCACTACTCAAACAGCCAATGCTTATATGATTACTCTGCGAGCATTTTTTAAATATCTAGAAAAACAAGAAATAACAAGCATGTCGCCAACAAAAATTGATCTCATTAAAAATGAAGAAAGAAAAATAGAATTTTTGAATCAAGAAGAATTACAGATATTATTTGAAAGTGTGTGAAGTGAAAGTATTCAAGATATAAGGGATCTAGCTATTATGAAAACTATTTATTCTAGTGGACTGAGAATTTCAGAATTAACAGCTCTCAACAAAAATGATATTGATTTTGTGAAACAAGAATTTTCAGTAAGAGGAAAAGGAAGAAAAATCAGGATGATATTTCTCACTGATGATGCTTGTCATGATATAAAAAATTATCTCGAAAAAAGAAACGATAGTTTTACTCCTCTTTTTATCAGACATAATTATGATGAAAAAAATATCAATATTTTAGAGAATGAATCTCTTCGACTCACGAGACAGTGGATTAGTACTATGATAAGCAACAGAGCTCTTTGATCTCATATAACAAAAAAAATTTCAGCTCATACTCTCAGACATTCTTTTGCCACGACCTTATTATGAGCTGGAGCTGATATCAGAAGTATTCAAGAATTACTTGGACACTCTAATATAGCAACAACTCAGATATATACTCATGTAAGTAATCCTCAGTTAAAAGAAATTCATAAAAAATTTTTAGTATAAAATCCTCAAATTGAGGATTTTATTTTAAAAATTTCATTTCATTATTGAATAGTAAAGAGTGGTGGAGGATTCAGTTGAATATTTTGATTATACTCTATAACGACTGAATTTGCAGCATATGGTTGATTTGTATTGGTGATATTTCTAGCAAAATATGAATTTCATCAATCTATCGTTCCATTCTTATCTGTAGTATTATAAGTTCCTCATCAAATAGCTTTTCCATTATTTGCTGGTTTATATGATTTTGGAGTTGAAGTACTTTCTCAATCAGTTACTAAATAATATCTTCTTAAATAGTTTAAATCATATTTTTGAGCTGTTTCTTTATCAGGACAAGAAGTAATATAATATGGACATTGAGGAGTTGCTTTTACTGATCAACCAATAGTATTTTCACTAAATACATTTCCATAAATATGAAGTTGATTTTTTAAAATAGTATGTTCAGTATTTCCATCTAGTTCATGAGTTCCATCATAACTTATAACTGACCTTTCTGCAAAGATACTTCAAACTATATTCGTAATCTTTGGATCAATATAAATATTTCATCCATTTCATGCTTTATCTTTTAAAACAATTATTCCTAACATTCCATTTTTTTTATCTGAATAATAAAGATTTGATTTTATATATAAATTCGCTCCAATAACTAATATAGTTTTTTTTGTACTTATTGCTATATTGTTAGTTCAATCTCATACTGTATATGTAGTATTTGATCAATTCGAAGTATTACCAAAATATATTACATTATTTATAGCACTCGCTATATTTGGAATATCTATATTTGTTAATGCATTAGTATCTGTTGATCAAGTCACATTTTTTGCAAAAGCATATCCATTTTTTACCATGTTTGTTTTTGAAATCAGTTTATTTGTATTTCAAACTATTTTTATTTCGTTTCATAATTGTCCAGCAAGAATTTCTGTAGTTTTTTGAGAAGAAACAATTCATACTATTTTTAATCCAGCTTGATTTGCTAATGCTCAACTATTATAATCTGCTAATGTTGCTGTACTATCTTTCCAATATTGAGGTCTTCCTATTATATCAGAATTATAGACAATATTATGTGTATCTAAAGTATAAGAAATATGAGAAGCTAAATATGCCTGTAAAGTTCTTGGAGCTGGAAAACTTACTAATCTTAATAAAGTTCTCAGAGGAGTAACACTTGGACTTAATACAGTTGGTAAATATATATTTACTGCTGGTGGTACTAGTGGAGGTGATATATAATTATGAAGATAATTCGATGTAATAACACTTGTTGCTGAATGAATTGGATTTGAAATTTCAGCATATTTTAAAGTATATTTACTACTTTCATCTCAAAAAGTTAAGTGTGTTTTAAAAGCAGTAAATGATGGTAAAGTTCCCGTAGCTGTTAATGTTAATGTTCATGTTTGAACAGCTCATTCTATAAATCATATACTGTTGAGTGATCAACTCAAATAAGAATAAAACATTGGCTTAAACTTCGTATTAAATGTACTGGAATTTATATCTTTATTTCAAACAATTCACTGGTTTGGTGTATTTGATAGTGGTCATGTACAATTGACATCAAATTTAATATTATTAAAAGTCAGTTCAGCTGAAGGATCTGAAACTGGTCAGAGACTTGGATTTGAAGTATAAACATTCGCTGTTGGAGTATAAACTTTAAATCCATAAGTATAGACTCCACTCGAAGAGTTTTGATTTGTAAGTGTATTAGTTATTGGATTTCAAATTGAAAATTTAGGTGTAAAATTATTAGGATCCGTTAAACCAGAATTTGCATTGGTTAAAAATACCGATGAAGTTCATGATCTGGTCTGTTGATTGAGATACATAGTATTGTTTACATTGAATTTAAAATCTATGGTTCTATTTATTCATGTTGCTGGAATGATTTGGTTTCAATAAATATCATTGAGTGTAATATCTAGACGATGTAATAATCCATTTGCTGTAAGATTTGATCATGTCAAACTATTATATGTTACGAGTGTTTTTCAAGATCATCAAGTTGTCAATAAAGTATTTGCATACACTTTATAAGTTAAATCTTTATGTGGAGTAGAAGAAACATTATCAGTTCATAAAATATTTCCAGCTTCATCTTTTATTTGTACTACTCTTAATGTATATGTTCTTTCTCAACTTGGATCGACTCTACTATTATCTACATTTTGTATATTTTCATTTGATCATCAAACATAATTTGCATAATCATTTGAGGTTGCTTTAAAATTATTTATAGTATTCCAATCTTCTAAAAATCATTTTACTGATACAATTGGTGATCATAATGCAACATCTACAGCCACTTTAAAATTTTGTGAACCCGTTGCTAATAAATTTGAATTATCAGCAGGAACTGAAGTTGCAGTTAATATATCAGTCATAGTTGGAACCGTGATATCTACTTTGGTAGGTGTACTATTTGAGTAAAAAGTTTCCGTATTTCCTGCACGATCCCATACTTGAATCTTATACTTATAAGCATGATGATTCAAATAAGTATAAGTAAATGTCTCATTTTTAGCATTTGTATTCAAAGCATCTGCTGTATTTTCTGGAGTTCAGTATGGGGTCCAAGAATTGAAATTCGGACTATCTGCTGATACCGATTGTGTGAGAAGATATTTTATTATTTTTGATCATCCAGTATCCCCTATCGTATAACCAACGGGTTGTTCAACATATGGAAAAGTAGTTATTGTTTTATTCGTCCATCAAGAAAAAGAAGTTATTAATCAAGTTGGTTTTTCATTTTCCATATATATAATATCTGTTCCATAAGTTATTTTTGAATTTCCAGCATTATCATAAGCTACAGCTCTATATTTGTAAGCTTTTTTATTCTGAAATACAGTAGTATAAGTATCTGTTGAGGAACTATTTGATCAAATATTAGATGGAATAGAATCAACTTGACTATAAGTCCCCCATCATAATATATCTCAATTATCATTTACATCTGAAGTTGATTGTTCTAATATAATACGATTTAATTTACTTCATCATAAATCTGAAAAATTTCCATAAGTTACTGTTTGAGTTGTATTTGTCCATCCATTAAAAGTAGTAACACTTCATCATGTTGGAAGTACTGATTCCATTTTAATGGTATTTGTACTCGTTATAAATGAACTAAGTAAAATAGCTCTATCATAAGACACAGTAGTGTAAGTATAAGCTTTTCAAGATTGAAAAGGTCTTGTATAGGTATCTGTTCATGAACTATTATTTCCAATATTTAAGACATTTTTTACTAATGTCCGTCAAGCCCATGATCAAATAGTTCCATTATTATCTACTGGAGCTGAATTTTCATATAAATACATCCCATACATTTTACTTCATCCTGCATCAGTAAAACCTCCATAAGTTACTGTTTGAGCTGAATTTACCCGTAAGTCAGTATATATTACAGTTCATCAAGTTGGATTACTATTATCCCGATATTCACATAACATATCATAAGATCATGAAACATTAGTTACTCTAGAATCGTATGTATAATCTGGAAATCAATTTCAAGGAGTAAAATTAACACTTCATCAAGTGATGTCTCCATCAGTTGAACACCAAGTTTTTCCGTCATAAAAAGTCATATTTTCGGCATGTGATCAATACCAAGCTGCATGAGTTGATAAAATATATGAATAGAATATGAAAATTGAGAAAGTGAATAATAAGAATTTCTTCATAAGAATAAAAAATTATGAAATTAAAATTTAATTTGGATCATTATCGCATTTTTATTAAATTTTGTCAAATTTTTTAATATTGCAAATAAGGATATTTATTATTTACTTCAGAAAAATGTTCCTTTTGTTTTTCAGTTGCTTTTTGAATCATCTCTTTTGATGGATTCATTTCTTTAATTAAAATATCCATTTGCATGATAACATAATCTATTTCTTCTGATATTTCTTTTCCAATATCTGTTAAAATAGCATATTTTTTCACTATTTTTTGAAGAAATTTTGTTTTTATATAGTACAACACTATTTTTTCAAACCATTGTATATCATCTCATAAAAATCAATGCAAATATGCTTTCATAATCATATACATAGTTGGTGCAAATGCATGATATCATATAAATACTCCATGAATATGTCTCGCATCTGGTCTGATTGCTGAATAATACTTTTCAGAATAATCATTTAATAGAATTGGATCAAATTGTTTTATTAAATTGAGTTTATTATGACTTGATTCATGTATAATCGCTTCTAAGTTATTTATTTCTGGATGGAGTGAATCAATGGTATATCAAAGATAAAGATGCCCTATACATTCTTTATAACTGGCTGAATTATGAAGTCATTTTGCTGTTCAGAGTGGAATAATTTTTTTAATAATTTGATTGAGTTCAGAGTAAAACTCAGGATCTATTTTTTTTAATAATTCAAAAGTTTTTTCATATATTTGTAACCAATCTTCTTGAGATTTTTCTCCCCATCATAATTTTCACCCATTCAAGTGATGTTCTGGATGAGCCTCCATAGTATTGTATGGATTATTGTCTTCTATCGTGAGTTTAATATTGGTTCCATATATTTTTTCTCATTTATTCATAGTAAGATTTTCACTTTCTATTCATTCGGATAAAAATATATTAATCTCTTTTTTAAATTTATTTTCAAAGATTTTTCTTTCTCATAAATTTTGATGTTTTTTTTCAATAACTTCTTTATACAAAATATGAATAATCGATGAATAATCCGGATTTAATAGAAAATCTTTGTTTTGTATTTTGAGTAATTTATTAATTTCTGGAGATAAAATTCACACTTGAGATAATTTTATGAGATGAGAAATAAGTAATACATAATATTTATCAAAATAAGTTATAACTATTTCATTATTGTTTTTTCAAAGAACATAATAATTTAATTTCATATTTTAGAAATATTTATTATAATAATATCGAAAGTATATTTGAATATTAAAATATACAATAGTAAAATATTTTTTTATACATTATATATACATATATGTTACTCAATCAAAAATATCTTTCATTAAAAGAACCAGCTATAAAACAAAATCGTAGATGGGTTCGTATAGCTTCAGCATGTAATAATAAATGCATTTTTTGTCACGACTCAGATGCTCAAAATGGAACATTTCCAAAAGAAAATGAAATAAAAGAAAAAATAAAAAATGAATTTAAAATATGATATGATAATCGAATTATTATATCAGGTTGAGAAGCTTCTATAAATCCTAAATTTGCTGAATATATAGCATATGCTAAAAATGTAGGTTATAATAGAATACAAACTGTTACTAATTGAAATATGTTTGCTAATATTTTTTTTTGTGAAAAAGTATTCAGGAGTTGACTTCAAGAAATTACTTTTTCTTTTCATGGTCATAATAATTTTCTTCATGATTATTTAGTAGCAACTCCTTGAGCTTTTAAAAAATCAATTCAATGACTTATCTATATAAAAAAAAATCACCCAGATATAATTATAAATATAGATATAGTAGTAAATAAAATAAATATAGCTTATTTACCAAATATAGTAAAATTTTTTATAAAATTATGAATATATGAATTTGATATTTTACAAATTATTCCTTTTGGAAAATGATTTCAGAAAAATAAAGAAAAATTATTTTATAATTTAGAGGATTATAAAGAAAAGTTAATGGAAACTTGGAAATTATCTCGTATATGATGAGTATTTATGTGGACGAATCGTTTTCCAGTAGAATATTTTGAATGATATGAAGATCTCATTCAAGATCCAAGAAAAATAAAAGATGAAGTTATGTGAAATTCATTGCATACATTTCAAGTATTTATAGAATCCCAATGAAAAATAAAACCAAAATGTTATTGAGATGCTTGTACATATTGTTTTCAACAACAATATTGTTTTGATTTTATAAAAAATATTTGAAAAAGTAAATTACTCATTGATTCGAGTTTCAAAATTATTTCTTGAGAAGAGTCTCCAAATACAATTTATGAAAAATATTGAAAAACAAAAGAAGATTTTCTTGTATATCTAAATAGACAAATTTCTCATTGAAAAAAACTTATCAATATACCAAAATGTTTAAATGGAAGTTGAATATATGAAAATTATAATGATATAAAAGAATCAAACACAATAAAAGATTATACAGATAAATATATAAAACATTTATATAGAAAAAAATCTTTGAATTGCAAAAATTGTAAATATACTCATAATTGTGAATGAATTCATATAAATTTTATTAGAAGTTATTGATTTAGTATTTTAACATCAATAAAAAAATAATATATTTTATATAAATATTTATTGAAAAATATTTTATACATTATCTATAATCATTATGTTAAAAAGAATAGATTTAAAAGTGTGATTTGCTTGTAATAACCATTGTACTTTTTGTGTACAGTGAGATAAAAGATATAAATTTAAACCAAAAAAAATACATGAGATAAAAGATATATTATTACAAGAATCAAATAAATGAGCAAAGTATGTTGTTTTTACATGATGAGAACCAACTGTGCATAAAGATCTTATAGAATCGGTAACATATGCAAAACAATTATGATATACACAAATTCAAATTCAATCAAATGGAACTAATTTTGATAAACTTGAATATGTAAAAGCATTAATACATGCATGAGTAACAGAATTTGCTCCATCTATACATTGATTTAATAAAGAAACTCACAATAAACAGGTGAATACTCCATGAGCATGGGAGAGAGTTATCAAATGAATCATTCTTTTAAAACAATTAGGCCAATTTATAATCATGAACTCAGTTATTACTCAATCTAATTATAAAGAAATTCCTGAATTAACTGCTTTGCTTATAAAATTATGAGTCAACCAATTTCAATTCGCTTTTGTTCATATATTAGGAAGTGCTAATAAAAACAAAACAAGTGTTGTGCCAAAAAAATCAACTATAATACCATATATACATAAAGCACTCGATTTAGCAAAAGACAAATGAGTAAAAGTTTATACAGAGGCTATCCCCTATTGTTTAATGCAATGATACGAATGGGCTATAGTAGAAAATATTATGCCTGATACTATAATTCATGATGCAGAAAGTGTAATAGAAAGTTATTCTGATTATAGATGGAATGATGGAAAAATTAAAAGAACTGAATGTAAAAAATGTATAAAATATAATTATTGTGAATGACCATGGAAAGAATATCCAGAAATGTATGGTTGGAATGAATTTATACCGATAATTAAAGAGTAAAATGGCTAATATATGATACATACAAGTGAATAGGTATTGTAATAATGCTTGTCATTTTTGTAGTAATCCAAATAATGGAAATAATATCAGTTATTTAAAATGACTAAAACTTATAGATGATTTTGTTTCTAGAAAATATTCTTGAATTATTTTTACATGATGAGAACCTACATTATCTCCTGATTTAGATAAATGGATTCAGTATAGTGTGTCTAAAAATATGAACTGTAGAATTATATCAAATGGAATGATGTGCAGTAATTTAGAATATATAACCAAATTAAAAGATGCTTGATTATCATTAATACATTTTTCATTTTATTCTTATATTCCAGAAATTCATGATTTTTTAACCAATACACCAGGAAGTTATAAAAAAATAGTACAATCTATTCAAAATGCTTTACAACTTTGAATACGAGTTCAAATAAATTGTGTTATTAATAAATATAATCAAAATCATTTAGATAAAACTGTAAAATTCATAGTGAAATTTTTCCCACAAATTCAGCATTTTGTATGGAATAATTTAGATCCTGTTATGATGAGAAAAACAAATATTGCCATGTCAACACTACCAAATTTTGATATTGCATGAATTCATATTGTAAAATCATTATCTTTTTTAGAATCAACATGAAGAACTTTTAGGGTAGAAAAATTACCTCTTTGTTTTATGAGATGATTTGAATATGCATCTACAGAAACAAGAAAAATTATTAAAAGTGAAGAACGAATAGTTTATTTTTTAGATAATAGAGATCTCAGTAAAGAAAAATGAAAATCTTGGAAACATTATAAAGAAAGCCAATGTTATAGTTGTGATTTGAAAAATATTTGTGCTTGAATATGGAAAAAAAAAGAATACTATAATTATGTCACAGTTATTCCTCAAAAATTAACAAAAAAAGAAAAACAAAATATTATAGATAAAGTAATTACAAATATTTAATTTTAAAATACTCAATTACAAAATTTAAAAAATATTTATATATAGTATCTGAGATAAAATAAGTCAGTATAAATCATAAAAATATATACCCTCCAAAAGAAAATGTTTTTAATATTTTAATAGTTTGTACTTTATTAAATCATTCTGTTTTATTTTCTTCATGATATTTATTTATATATGTATATATATCCTGGAGTTTATTTTTTGTTTCATTATCAACTATTCTTTCTATATCTAAAAAATAATCTTTAGGGTACTGCTTTCAAAACATAGTTACTAAATATTGTTTATCAACTATATCACCTATTTTAAGATCTTTAATATTAATTAAATTTTCTTCAGATATTTGAAAAGTAATTTTATAACTATATCTTAAAATAATAAAAATTCAATATAACCATATATATATGGTAAAAATTTGTATTAAATAAATTTGTATTTGATTTGCATTTATACTATATTCATACCCTATAAAACTCATTAATAAGATTAAAAGTATTCAAATTAAAATAAAATCTAAAGTAAAATTATTTTTTATTCAAACATTTTTATATAAAAATGTTTTAAATTTATTTATACATAATCTAATTATATATAAATTAAAAATAAATATAAAAATAACAGCTAATAATATATATATAAAATAATTTTCTAAATATTTAAGTATATCAATATAATAAATACTTGTTTTTATATCATTAATAATATATAATCTAGCTAATCTAATACTTACAAAAAATATTAAAAATAATAAAATCCATTTCAATATTTTAAAAAAAATAATTTTTTTATAATACTTTCCATCATGAGATTTGATAAAAAATATAAATTTTTCACTTAAATCTACATAAATATTTTTATAAAGACTCTTAAAATAAGATAAATTAAAAAAACATTTTCAAAAATAGAAATAAAAAAAATATAGAAATAAATATATTATTGTTATTAAAGCTATATTTCATATAAATGGTACCATTCAAGTATTTGGTATAAATAACGATAAAACAAGAACATATTTAGCATCTCATGCATTCCAAATAGAATAATAATATAATATAAAACTTATTATGAAACTTATTATTAAATTTAATAATAAGTTTACTCCATCTATATTTCATAAGTATATAAAAAAATATATATAATAAAAAGGTATTATTCCTAATAAATACATTAGGTATTTATTAGGAATAATTTTCATTTTTATATCTGATAATAATATTTTTATATTGAAATATAAAAATATTATTATCAGTATTGTGAGAATATAGTATTGCATAATATTTTTTAGTTACATCAAATTATTGAGTTTATCTAAAATAATTTAATAAATTATTATATCTTTTCATATAAAAATTCTATTATTGATATTTGTTTATATTTTTCTTTTATAGAATCATTATATTGATTCATATAATTTTCCAAATTTAATAATAATGTGTTTGAAATATCTTCATATAATGATATTTTTCTTAAAAAATGACCATAATCCATCCAACTATCTATATTTTGTCATTGTTCTATATAAATAACTTTTTCCATTATTTGAATAGCTTGTTCCCATTGCTGATTCAATTCGTATATATAAGATAAAAAAGATAATTCAGTAGATGTATATAATGGAAGTTTTTCTAAAATAATTAATATTTTTTTAAAAGCTATGATATTATTAAAGTATTTTTTTACCAATAACTCATAGACATTATCTTTTCTAAGAATATTCTCATAAATATGATTTATATCTCTCTCTACATAATTTATTCATAATATTTTATTATACAAAATTTTAAACATATGGATATTTTTTAAATTGTATAATAAACGGAATTTCTATTTCATCTGAAAAAGAGTAATTATAAGAAAATATTTTTTTTTCATTCAAATAAATATTTATAAAGTTTCATTCTATCTTTATGTTATTTCCTTGATCTAAATATAAACTTAAGTCCAATTCTGATTTATGTCATAAATGAAAATATTGTGAATATTGTATGATAGTATTGTTTTCAGAAACTTCTCACTGAAAAGCATACATTTTTTGTTCTCTCATACATAAAATTGGGTACAATAAATATGTTTCAATCAGAAAAACCATTTCAGGTTCTTGTTTTTCTAGTTCATATATTATTTTTTGAACATATTCAATCGTATCTTTACATCAAAAATTACATGGCATATGATATATATATGAAATTCAAAAATAATCTTTCCAAAAAGGATTACATCTATAATCATATATTTGAGAATTTTTATAAATTTCATAAGGAAAATTATAAAACCTCCAATCATTTTTTTTAAAAAAGAATTCCGTACAACAAGAAGGATATCATAAATATTTTCCAAATTCACTTAAATCATGAAAATTTTTATAAATAACTCTATTTCAGACAACTATTGGATACCATCAATATTTATATAAATTTTCTACACTTATTTGATTCATAGAAATGAAACAATGTAATCTTCATTTATTTGTAGATACAATGCTTTCTCAGATAGTTTTTGTAGTAGTAAGATTTTCACTTCATATAACTTTTTTATAAAGAGTATCATCACTACTTTCTACAAATTTAATATCATACTTCAAATAAATATGATGTTTTTTACAAAAATTAACAAAATCTTGAAAAATATTATCTTCTATCCAAAGATCCATTGCTGTTTTTACTCATATATAAAGAGAATAAAAAATCAAACTATCACTTGAAAAATAAGCAAAGTCTTTCATTATTTGAATATTTTTAAAATTTAATTTATTCATAATACACATTATTCATTATAATTTCATAAGTATTCTATCTTTTAATAATAAATATATCAATTCTTCTGTTTGCTTATCTAAATGATATTCCAAATCTCTTAAATTTTCTTTCAAAGAAATATTTTCATCATAACATGTAATAAATTTTCTATATCTTGTAGAAAAAATCGTATTTTTACATCAAACCCAATCATATAAATATAATTTAATATGATCATCCGATTCTGATATTTGAATATATGATGATAATTTAAATTTCGTATTACATATTTCTTCTATCTTTTTTTCCAATATAGCATTATTAATATTTTTGTATATATAAAATGGATTGCTAGTATAATATTTTTTCATGATATAAAAAATTCACGATCTATCTATATATTCCCAAAAACTTATTGAATTTATTTGATTATTATCTAATAACCATGGTAAAAATTGAGTTTTATGTAAATCTCCTACAAATTTATATAACAAAGTATAATTTATCTTTTTCTCATGATAAGTAAATTCATATACTAAACTAAATGGATTCTCTAATTTATTTTTATCTATTTCTACTCAATATTTTTCTTGTTCATTAAATATTTTTGGTCATTTCATAAGGCAAAAAATATTTGGAGTACATGTATAATAGTTTGAATGAATAATATTATTTTTTAAAAATTTATATGTAATAGCTGATTCTGTAAGACTTTCTCATGGAAATCACATAATAGAATAATTATGAAATGATACTCATGCTTGATCAAAAGAATGTATTATTTTCAACTTATCTGCAAGTGTAATTCAAAAATTTCATTTATTCCCAATTTCTTGATTAACTCTTTCTACTGCTGATTCCAATCATATTCAACAGAATGAACATCATGATTTTTTTAAAATCTTACAATTTTCATAGGTATATAATCTATCAAATCTCGTTCTAAATTGATAATTTACATATAAATTAAGTTGAACCAATTTTTTTGCAAATAAAATAATAACTCTCGGTAAAATAGCTTCATCAAGAAAATTTATAGATTCTATATTATATTTTTGAATATATGCAATCCATTGATCTACAAAAAAATCATATGAATAATTTTTATTATAAATAAATTTATTATTTGAATTTATAGCACAAAAACTACATTGATTCCAATAACACTTATATGGTAATAATCTAGCTGCAATATGTTTTTTATTCATAAGTTTCCAAATATTTTTATCAGTAAAAGTAGAATGCATAAACTGTATAAACATATCATCTGGTAAATCAGAATTTTTTATTTTATTATAAATAATAGTATCTTCTTGTTTAAAAATAACATTTTGAATTTTACTTTTTTCTAAATATCAATCTAAATATTGCTGAATCTGCTTCAATCAAGTTCAAAAATCTCTATCAATAATAAAATAATCATAATAGATAAATATTTCTGGAGATTTTATTAAAATATCTGTCCATTGAGAAAAATCAAACTGTTCATTTGCATTTGAAAAATCTACCACAATAATAATTCTTTTATTTCTTTTCTTTAATATTTCTCATATTATTCAAACTAATATAAATTCATTTGGCCAAAAAATATCAAATATATATACAATATCATCCTGTTGTTCAAATATATTTATAATTATAGGTTCTATTAATTCTATAAAAAAATTTGTTTTTTGATAAAATTTTATATTTTCTATAATACTTTCAATAGAATTTATTTCTCTTTGAAAAAGAATTCCACTGTCTAATTTGATGTGGATTCCATCATTTTTATAAAAATGATTTATGTATGATACAATTTCAGAAAATAATTTATATGAAAAAAAGACATCATTTCATGTGGGACATAATGTACTCGTTTTAAAATCTACATTCTTTTTAGCTGTTTCTATATTTGAGAGAATAAAATTTAATTTATCTTTTGTTAGTGAATAATCATGACTCGACAAACTATCTTTTATAAAAAACAGATAGTTTTTAAAAAATGAAGAAAGAAAAATATTTGATAATATCTTATACCAAAATATATAAGAAATATCCACATAATCAGACCATCTATTATATAATTTTTCTTCTGCATGAATATGGGAAGAAAGTTTTGAAATAGATTTTACATGTATACTATGAACCATATATATATTTTATAAATTAAACCATTTTTTTATAATTCAACTTCTAGGTTTTTATTGCTATTATTTTTACTTCATATTTACATATTTTTGTATAAACAAACACTATATTCCTACAATAAATTTGATATAATTATGCATATTACATCAAATTTATTCATTAATTTTTAACCATACTTATTTCAACAAAAAAAAATATGATTGTACCATTTTATAGATAGTATCTTGATTTATTATATTATATTTTTCTAAATTTTCAATTAATTTTTTATCTTCATCATAGTATTCTAAAAATAATAATATTTCTGATTGAATTTCAATTTGTTCAAAATTAATCCGATTTTTTATATATATTTTATCTTTCCCCTTTATTATTTGATAATATCTCATTAATTTATACTCTTTATTTTTATAATTTCTTTTTGTTAGTCAATTATTTCGTTGCCAAAATTCTAAAAATGGATTTTTAGAATAATACATTTTATACATATGAAATAGTCTTGAATTTTCAATGAATGACCAAAATAAATTACCTAATGATGTTTTTTTAAAAAGAAATTTACTCTTAAAAAACATTGTATTTTCCAATTTCAATAAAATATTTACTAAAAATAATGAATTTTTGGCAATATTTTTTTCATAAAAAGATGATATAAAAGTTTCAACTCATGAATTTTGAAATTTAATTTTTAAATTAAATTTTTCAGGGTTATTATATATATATGTTCATCTATTAAGTCAAAATGATCAAGCAGTATAAGTAAAATATGGATATTGCTTAAAATTTTTAAGTAAAAATTTTTTCGTCATATTTATTTCTTTTTTTGTTTCAGTTGGAAATCAAAATATAGTATATATGTGTATATTTATTCCTACTTCAAAACAATCTTTAATAAGTTCATCAAAATCATCCGTTCATATATTATTTTCATATTTATTTATAAGTTTATTTAATCTTGGAGATGCACTTTCTAATCATACTCCCATAAATCTTACTCATCATTTATACATGATTTCTAATGTTTTTCTATTATATTTTTTTGAAAATCTCGTTCTAATATGTATTTTAAGATTGACATTATGATCGATAAATTTTTGAGAAATATATGTAATTTCTTCAGGTTGTATATCAGGATCATCTATATGCAGTGTATCAAATAGACCATTATTTGCAGTCGTAATTAAATTATTTATTATATTTTTAGATTCATTATTCATTATGAGTCACATTTTTCATATATTACAAAAAGTGCATTTTCTATAATAACATCCTCTATTAAAAATATATACATTTATATTTTTATGTCATAAAAAATAATCACCATATTTTATTATTTCTGATATAGAATCAACCCTATTCATATCCATAGTAAATTTAACAATATTTTCGATAGAATTTAAAATTATTTTTTTTATATATAATTTATTTTCAAATTCTATGATATGCGTTATATCAATATGAAAATAAATATTTTTATATATTTTTTTAAAAAAATACTGTAATATTTTAATTTGATTAATTTGCTCAGAAAATTGTATATTTATATACAAAATAGAATTTTCTTCAATTTTATCAAACTCATGTTTATATAAATCTAAAAATTTATATATTAATGTTTCTTCTATATTATTAAATACATCTCATTTATATCGAAATGTTCCATAAAAATTAATTTCTTCATATTTTAAGTTTTTATTTATTATATTTAATAATTGAGTAATAATATTAATTGCATAAAACAGGTGATTTACTTGTGGATTATTTTTTGAATATAAAAAAAATATCTCATATGCTAATGTAATATTTTTTAGTATATATTTAAAATTATTTTTTTCATCCTCTGATAATTCTTTTATAATTCATAAACTTAATATTTTATCAGAAAAAATAAAATTCCAAAATAAATGATTGAGATTTATAGCTCCTAGATATCACAAAAAAGGTCGAAAAAAATCTGGATATCAAATCAATCGAATAGTTATATCTTTAGTATTCATAATATTTTATATTTTCTTAATATAAATAATAAATTCCTCAATACATAGATGAGAAATCTTGGATAAAATTTTTCCATCATAATGATTCAAAATAAAAATAAGTTGTTGAGAAGACAAACAATATTTTTTTGAATTATTATAGGGTGTAAATTTTAAAAAAGTATCTTTAAAAATATTACCTAATTTTTTAGAATAAGTACACAATATATTATATATATTGTGTCATGAAAATCAAAATCAATTTACTAATTCAAATGATATATAATTAAAAAAATCATTTATAGATGAATATGAATGTATTTTAGTTAAAATATGTGTAATATCTTTAATAAAAATATTATTCTTTTTTACTACACATCTTAAAATAATACCTCCACTTCCATGTATATTTTTTAAAAGTTGTTCTATTAATATTTTTTTTTGTTCAAATTCAAACATTAATAGAACAAGGTCTCATAATATGAGATCAAAATTTCATTTTTCTAATTCAAACCAATCTTTATTCCAAATAATTTCGTTTCTATTTCATACATCGTTACTTATAACCATTTCATTTGATACATCACATAGAGTTATAATATGATTTTGATATTTATATCTAAACTCTTGCGTAGATCATAATATAAGAATTTTTATATTTTTTTTATTACCAATATTTTTATCTATAATTTCTAAAAATAAGTCATTTGGTCTCCAAGGATATTTATATATATCCCAATATTTTGATAAATAAGCAAAGTTTGGCATATGAACTATTAGTTAATTTAAAAAATATTCATCATATTTTTTTGTATACCATAATTAAGAAAACAGCCATATTGTTATAATAATTTATTTATAATAATATTTCAAATTTTATTATAATTAATAAATTTTTCTTGAAAAAATTTATTAATTATATCATAATAAAAATAATTTTTTCATTTAATATTTATTCAATTTATACTAATAAGAGATCGTAATCAAGTAGCTGATCAACAAATTAAGATTTCATCGATCTCTGATATCTCATTTAAATTAATATACTCTTCTTTCACTTTAATATTACATGTAGTTAAATATGAAATTATAACTTGTCTATTAATCCCCGATAATATATTTTCTGTAGGAGGAGTATAGATAATATTATTTATAACAATAAATATATTTTCTGAGAAACATTCTAGTAAATTTCAAGTTTTGTCTACAAAAATAAAGACATCATTACTAGTTTTTTTACCAAAATTATTTTGATAAAAGTTTTTTCAATATAAAAATGATAATTTATATTTATATATCTCATCACTATTTCTATAATTTGAGGCAACAAGTCAGTTTAATTTTGAATATGGTACTTTTAAAGAAATTGGTATAATAGCAAAATTAAAAGTATTTTTATTCATATCTAAAGTTTCATCTCCTTGAAAAATCAACAATCGTAAATAAGGATTTTCTAAGTCTTTATTTAATTTTAATAATTTAATTATTATACTTTCAAACTCTTTATAATCAATATAAAAATCATAAATATAATTATTAACTGAGGCCAAAAATCTTTCATAATATAAATATAAACCTATTGAATATATTGACCCATTTATTTTATATAATCTAATAGAATCTAATACTCAAGTTCAAAAATTAAGTGAATTTGATAATAATCCAATATGAATATTTTTATAATATGAATATTTTCAATTATAATAAACAATATTATTTTGCATTTTTTATTTTTAATATCTATACATTATATAATAATAATTTAAAAAATTAATTATATGAAATAAGTGTACTAAAATAAAAATAAATATCAAATTATTTATATTCAAAATATAGAAACAAATGTACTAAAGAAAAAATATTTTATAAAAAATTAAATATCATAATTTAGATGAGAGTTTAAAACTTTTATTTTTTGTTTAAGAATCTCAGAGTCTTCAATTAATACTGAGTTAAATATATATGCTAACTCTTTTATAGTATCTTTTGAAGCTCATAATATGGTTATTTCCTGGAATCATAATCTTAATCACATTTTTCAAGTAAATGGTAATGGTAAATAATTAACCAATATTCAAATTTCAATTAATTTTTGAAAAATATTTAATAAATTATTATCTTTAGAATATATTAATAATTGATGATTCTTTGAAAAAATTTTGTTATTATTTAGTATACAGTAAATAGTTTTATCTAACTGCAAAGCGAAAGTATTTACATTTTTTATAATATTTCTAGTATAGATTTCCCATTTTGTATCCATTTCTTCAAAGATCATTCATAAAGCATATATATCAGAATAATGTTTATGAGAAACAGTAACTTGTATATTTTTTAAATAAATATTAAATAAATGATAATCTCAAGTTATAAAAATTCATTTATGAGGTCAAGGAATCGTTTTATGAGTACTTCCTCAAAATGCAGTATATCAATCATGAATAGGATTTTTATGTAATCAAGAAATAATAAAAGCAAAATTATGGGAAACATCATAATATTTAACTATTTTACTTGTATCAATATATTCATCTAATTTTTTTAAAGAAATAGGATAAATTCAGGTCATCTGGTCTATATATATAAGAGATGTCTTATTATTTTTTCTGATTTCATCAGAAAATTTTTCATAATCAATCTCTAATTTATTTTTTATAAATGGTATATGTAGAACATGTCATCAAATTTTTTCTATAATTTGGTCAGTAATAAAATGTCATCAATCTTTTACTGATATAGTAAAAACTACATCTCATTGTTTGACGAAGCTAAATAAAACAGTCTGCATACAATTCACTCAAGAGTTAGTAGAAATATCTATAAATTCTTGGTTTATTTTTTTTCTTATAAGTTCAATAGTATAATTTTCTATTTCTTTTAAATAATCTCTACCAGGAAATACATATACTCAATTTATAGGTGGAAAATAATATCTATTAAAAAAAACAGAGTTATATGCTGATATAGCTCATTTTAATAATATATTTTCAGATGGAATTAAATTAATGTATTTTATATTATTCGTAATAATATTTGTTATAGTAGAAATCATATTAAATATATTTAATTTTATTTTTAAATTGAAGTTTCTTTTTTATCAATATAATTTTATATTTTAATAAAGTTTTTTTATCAATGAAATCACTTTCAATAAAATTATTAGCAGTATTATTAAAATGAGAATATTCATTTAGTTCAGTAATATCAAATAAATTTATGTAATTAAAATAATCTAAAAAATCTATCTCTTTTTCTGTAGGATAAGCAAAAATTAAATGATTAGAGAGTTTGATATTTGGATTGATTTTTCTTATTTCTAAAATAACATTTAGATAATCTTTTTTTATATATTTTCTATTCATTAATGATAAAATCCTATCATTAAATGATTGAACCGGAATACAGATATAAGAAATTCTATTTAAATAAAGCTTAAAATTATCAAAATTATTTATAACTGTTGAAGGTTCAATATAATCAATATGTAACAAAAAATCTTCTGATATTGATAATATTTGCTTTAAAAGTTCAATATAATTGCTTCATATATCTAATCAATAGCTTCATAAATCATCTGATACTATAACAATTTCATTATAATTTAATTTTAATGCACTTTCCACTTCTTCTATAATTGATTGCAAGTTTTTTGACTTTACATATCATATAGCTTTTTTAGTATTACAAAAAGAACAATTATGTATACATCATCTTGATATATTTAAATAATAAAATTTTTGTTCTCTATGAAGATGTCTCCATTTTCAAATATCGAGTAAATTATTTATATAAAAATCAGAAATATCTTTGATTTTAATTGGTAAATTAAAATATTCATCTATTAAATACTCTTTTCATAATGGAATAATCATCAATTTTTCATTGTTTTTATACTTCAAATTATGAGTATGAGTCGTACATCAAAATAAAAAAATAGTTATATTTTTATTTTGTTCAAAAATATTATGAATAATATTATAAGTAGAAGAAATATTTTTATCTCAACCTATACATGAATTAACAAAGATAAAATCAACTTGATGTAATCGATTAATAAATTCTTCATTTAGTCAATGTCTTTCTCATACATAAATATCACATTCAATATTATTTATTTTAAAAAATGAAAGTATTTTTGTTGATAAAAGCTTATATTCTAAACAGTATCTATGATAATCAAATATTTGTATTTTCATATAATAGTTATTAATTAATATTTATTTCTTGACTATATTGACATTTATTGTAATTACAATAATTTCAATATATTTTTTTATGAAGCTTAATATTATTAAGAAAAAACTCTTTATATGAAATATTGGGCATTCATTTCAAAGTAGCAATAATTATCTTAACAAATAAAATATCTTTTGATATTTCATTTATAGCAAGAGTTCTTCAAACAATTTTTAAAAAAATATCCTTTTTATATCATGTTCTTTTTTTCATTTCTAATACCTTATGTAATCAACATACTTTACAATCATTTCTTGAATCAAATAATAATTGTAATTTTTTAGACATAGTAGAATTTTCACTAAAAAATTTTCTTTCTCTATCACAAAGGATAGGTATTCATCTATCGATTCAAAATTGATGCATTGAGGTACAATTATTTGCATGATAACACCATTGATTTTTTATAAAAATTTCTATTTCTTTTTCTTTTAATTTTTCATCACACATAAAATAATATAATGAGTCTAATAATGTATCTCTCGGAAAAATAATTCTCTTTATATTTGGATATAAATAAATCCAATGTTTAAAAGTATCTTCATCATAAATAGTTGCCTGGTTACTTATATGAATAGTTTTTGATTTATCAATAAATCAAGTAGATAAATAATCATAAACAATTACTGTTGTAGGATTTAAAGTCTCATTTATATTTTTTATTTCATCAAATAAAATTTTATCATCAGATATTCAAGGTAAATTATTAAATGTTAATGCTAAATTAAGATTATTCTCTTTAGAATATTTAATAGCTGTTATAAAATCTTGTATAGATTGAAAATTCCCAGTTTTTGAAGATCTTCAATTTATATATGTAATATATTGATATTTTTTTTCCCAATCATGAAAAGTTCATCATCATGCATAATAATCTCTTACTCACAATTTTTCAAAAACTTTAATTTTATCTAAACTATCGACTGGTGCTGTTATTTGGAACATTATTCAAAGTAATTATAAATTAATCTAGAAGCTTTATCATTAATATTTCATATAGAGTAATTATTATAAGAAAAAGTATTTGATTCATGAGTAATTTTATCTCATAGATAATCAAAAGAATATTTTATACTTTTCCCGTTACATCAATCACAATTATCAACTACTTGCAATGTCTTATTTCACTTATATAAATTCCAAGAATAACAATATTTTATTGAGCTGAAAGAAACTTTTGGATAATAAAAATGGAAAGGTAATTTTAAATTATAAATACAAAAATTCTCTTCTAAATTAACTAACTCTAATCATCATATAAGATTATTGTGAAAAAATTTTTGATAAAAAGCAAAATCAATATTAATATTTCATTTAAATTTATTATCAATTTTTTTAACCATAGGATCTTTAATTTGAACATACATCCGTTTTCACCATATAATTTTTATTTTTGTTTTGAACACCTCTGTTAATAAAAAATATATTCCCCATGAATTTACAACAAATTCAAAGTTAAGAAATAAAAACTCTTCCTTATTTTCATATAATAAATTTTTAAATTTATTATAATTTTCTCGAGAAAAAATAGGTGTAACTAAAACATATTTTTTTTTATATATTTTTATTTTTTTAAAAAAATCCTTATCATTAAATAATGATATGAATTTAAAATCACAATCAGCATCTCATAAATATAAATAATCAATTTTTACTAAATTGTATTTTTTATCTAAATTTCTTATAAATAATCCTTTTTCCATTTTTATTATTTTTATAATCAACAAGAACTAAAACAATTATCTCACTTTGAAATATCTCCTATTTCTGAACTTCAATTATTATATAGCTTCCTACATGGACATCAATAACATTTATCAACTATATTATTAATACATGTAATACATTTTCAAGATGGATTATCTGGAATACCTTTAATACTATTCATTTCTGGAGAGTTCCGATAATATTCAAGAGGTTGTTTTCTAATATTTCATATATCATTCACTCAAATACAAGGTCTTACAAATCATAAATTTGTAACAAAGATATGATAAAAGTAATAATTACACTTAATAGCTGCCCATGGAGGTGATGGTATCCAAAAATATCAATATTCTCTTCTATCTATTTCAGATAATTCATAAAATAATGCTTTAAATTTATTAGATTCTACATCTAAGGATTTTTTTACCGAATCTAATCATGCTTTTTCAGAAAAGAAAATTTTTTTTACCATCGGAAAAATATTATTGTCTCTACAATACTTCCAATATCTAGTTATATCTTTAATATTTGGTTTCATCACAAGTATATCTAATCCCAAACGAGTTTCATCTCATTTATTAAATCAATATTCTATTAATAAATTAAGCGCATTATCTCTTTTTTTTGCATATCATTTTTTATTCGCCATTAAATCCTGAATAATTTCATTATGAGAATGGTATTTTAATATTATAGACGCATCTATTTCATTTAATTTAATGATAGTATCTTTATTTAGATTTCATCAATGAGTAAATATAACAATTTTTAATCATAGTTTTTTTATAATATCATAATCACTCCAAAATAATGGGTCTACTAGAGGTTCTCATTCTCATATATAATGAATTATTTCTCATCATAATTTCTTAAAGTCTACTAAAACTTTTTCTCTTTCTTCTTTTGTTAATTCTCATTTTTTTTTCTTTCAACTTTTAGTAGGGCAATATATACATCACAAATCACATAAAGAACTCGTTTGAAAATACAACAGTTTTAATTGATTATTAATAATTGATTTATTTAACTCAGTTTTATCATAAATACCAAAATTTTTTAATAATGGTGGTTCTTGAAATTTACTTCTTATGTTGACTAATTTCATATTTTATTTTAAAAAAATAATAAAGTTTATATTATATTTAATAATGAATAAAAATATTTCCTTAAGATCTCTTTTTTAAAAAAAATATAACGATAAAAAGTAGAACTATACTAATGATTATAAAAATAATGATATAATTGTTATTTCAATCAGATTTTTTTATATTTAAAGACTGAGTTGTATCTATTTTATTAAGTGTAAAATCATAGGATGAATACTCTTTTAATTCAGGAATATTTTTGATAATAGTTTTTAAAACTGAAGAAAGATTAATAAGAATTTTTATTTCTCAATTTTGATGCAATCAAATAATTTTTTTTGTCGATTTAATAAGTAAATCTTTCATATCAGAATCAATCTTGTCAGCTTCATTGTTATTTAATATTCAAGAATATGTATTTGATACTATATTTAAAGGTTTTCAAATAAGATCGGATTGTAAAGAAATATCAAAAATATCAGATTTTTCATTAAATTGATGTAAAAGTACAAAACTAGAAATAAAATCATAATACATTGAAAGTCTTTTTTTTATAGGAAATTTTTTTTCCTGAGTAGCTTCTTTATATGATAAAGAAGCTACATTATTTAAAATAGCACTTTTATAAATAGATATATCTGGGGCTTTTAAAAAATAATTTAAAAGTTCTGTTGAATATAATTTTCAGAAATCATCATTTACTTCGTGAAACAGAAATAAATATTTTACTATATTATCTCTATCATCGAGAGAGATGTATTTATCAAGTAATATTTTATAAATAGATTTATGAATATTAAATTGATCCTCAGTCAGGTTTCTAGAAGAAAAATTTTGATATTTTAATACATTAAGCAGAGGTTTTACTTCTGTGACTCAATTAAGTTTTATAAAATAATAGTCATACATAATTTTATACAGATAATCATTATTCAATAAATATTGATTATATATTTTATTATATAGATCTACTTGGTTTGTTTGATAATAAATATAACACGACCACATTCAATAGGTAAGTGGAAATTCTTGTGATAAAAAGGTAGTGTTATTTAAATACACTAAAACTTCTTTATAGTTATTATTAATATCATGTGTGGTTTCAATATTAGAATAATAATTAAGAGAATAAATATTAAATAGTAAAATATTATCTTTATAATCATCTATTGTAACCTTTTTTAACTCTTTTAATGATCATCTATAATCTCAAGATTTAAAAACAACACATGCATTATAAATAATTTTATATATTTCTTTATCTTTTAATTTTAATTCGTCATTAAAATCTACTAATAACTTTAGTCCATCACAAGATTTAAAATGAGTTTCATCTAAATATAAATACATTCTTTTTTTAGCTTCTTCATAGTTTCATTTCTTTAAAAAAAATTCTGCTTGATTATAAATTTTATCAAACCTAGTATTGTCATAAACAATTTCTCAAGCGTGTCAATCTAAAATATTCATTATCATTAAAAATATAAATATAAAGCTTTTTTTTAACATATATTTTAAATTAAAAATTAATTAAACATTTTTTCATAAACAATTAGAAGTATTATTTTCTGTAGAAAATATAATTTTTAATCGTTTAATAATATCTTCTGAATTATAACTATAATATTCTTTTATATTTATTTCATTATACATTTTTTCTAATGGAAAACATCTAAAAATATTTCAGTTTATATCAATATCATATTTTCATTCGTTCGCGTAGCATCAAAATTTAATATAAAATTTATATTTATTTTTAATATTATCTAGTTCTTTTAACAAGAAAATATGTTCTGATAATCAACAAGAAAAAGATAGTTGAAATTCAGAATTATATTTTTTTATAATATTATATGCTAATTTTCAATATTTTCTACTAGAAGTAATTTGATGAAATTTTTTTCCATTTAATGGTTTAAATTTAACCCTCTTTACCCCTAACTCCCTAGAAAATCAAAAAATATAATCAAAATCTATATCATACTCTAAGATAGTTGATATAACTATATCTGCTCATCAAGATTTTAAATATAATATATTTTTCTTTATATTTAGCAATTGGTTCTCTGTGTAAAAATCTTGTTTATTTAAATTTATATTTACTGTAATACTTTTAAAAAATGATATAGGAAATTCTCAAAAAATACTAAAAATATAATCAGAATGAAAGGATAAATTAGAAAAAATTAATATACGAAATCATCCTCTATAAGAAATATCTAAAATTTGTTTAATCTTTGAATGTAATAAAGGTTCTCATCAAAGCAATCTCACTTCGTTAATACTATTAATTTTTAAATGTTTTAAATAATATATATATAACTCTAAAGAAATTTCTTGTTCTTTTTGTTGTGATCGATTATTAACATTTGATGCAAAACAATAACTACAACTTAAATTACAAATTTTTGTTAATAAAATATTAGGCATACCATATAAATTTAAATTATGAACAGATATCTTTGGTAAAAGATTTATAATTTTTGATAAATACACTAGAAAATAAAAATAGAAAAATTTAAAATGAAATAAATTTTAGCAATTCATATATTTTTACCATGTAAAATATCTAAGATATTATACTTTTAAATATAAAAAATCAAATAAAAATGGCTCTTTTCTTCCCATTGGGAATTTTTTACCTAGAAAGTAGTATGTTTTT
>JAVHPF010000070.1:0-9784 GCA_036170435.1 Patescibacteria group bacterium | reverse complement strand
CAATTTTACTAAAAAATGTATCAAAAATTCTAAAAGACAAAGATATAAAAGTAGAGTTCTCAGACGTTTTAAAAGATTATCTTATAAAAGTAGGTTATGATAGAGAATTTGGTGCTAGACCTATGAAAAGAGCTATCACAAATGTAATTATGAATAACTTATCTACGAAGATAATTTCAAATGAAATAAAAGCTGGAGATGATATAATCTTGAGTGTTGATGAAAAATGAAATTTAATTGTGAAGTAAAATAAAAGCGAGAATTATCTCGCTTTTTTATTGACTTTAAAATAATTACAAGTATAAAAAATCAAACAAAAAACAAAGGGGGGTATTATGCCTATATTTATGGAAGAAGAAAAAGTTTCTAAACTTGAAGAGCTTGTAAATCAAGCAAATAGTAAAGAAGTTGTTTTATCTGATTTTCTCAAGGAAATATCAAATGAGCAATTAAGTGATAATGAAATTGCTGAAGTTCTTGAATTTATAAAAATTATTAATTATAAATTCGATGAGCTTGAATTGCTTTATCTAGATCCAGAAAATGATATGGATAATTATATCCCAGATATCCAAGAAGTAGACTCATGGATGACAAATAAACAAGCTGTACTATATCTACTTTTTTCAGTTAGAATAAATGCAAACTGTGGAATGGATGGAGAAACAGCTTATGTTCGTAGATATTTGCGTATGGAAAAGATTCTACAATCAGTAATTACTGAAGACATCAGTACTTCTAAATTACAAAGCATTATGGAAGATACTGAAAATATAAGTATTCAGGATTACCCATATTTGTACAGTGTTGCTGAAGTTCGTGAGGCTCACATTAATTCATCCAAAAATCTTGCGATTGAAAATGATATTACATGTATGGCTTCAACTGATTATGCCTAAAATAGGTCGGATTTCCCGACCTATTATTTTTTTTATTGACTTATTAGTATTTGTATTTATAATCACGAAACTTTAAAATTGGAGAAAAAATATGGCTACTATAAATCTAGATGGCAAAAAACATATTGTATCAAGAAATAACGATGGTCAAATGTTTCTTGATGGACAAATTGCTTCATATAAAGGTAGTTCAATCTATCAAACACATAGCGGTTTTTTTGATATTCATGATAAAGAAATCCCTGAATTTAAAGAACAAAAGTTGAGCGAAATTGTTGCGTTAATTCTCGCTGACAATCTTGCTTCTCAAAATCAGAAAGTAGACTAAAATCGTCTCTTTCTTTACACTGAACGGTTTAAAATCGTTCTTTTTTTATATAAATTTAAAATATTTTTCAGTAGGGAACGCAAGCCTGCGTTCCCTACATTTATTTACAAAGAATATTTTATTGGAACGAAAATATTCTTTCCCTACTTTTTTATCTTTTTAAGTATCATTATTAAATTATACTTAAGCAAATTATTTATATAAATCTCACTGTGAGAAACTTCCCTAGAATCTGGTGTCAATTTCAACTTAAAATCCGTAACTCAAGCAAGACTAGAATTTTCTTCATCTGGTGACGCTATTCCTAGAAAATCATATAGCATACATCATCTAGACTTAGCTTCTAGAATTGCTGTCCATTGTAGTAAATATGGAGCCATCAAATTTCTATAAGCTTTATCAGAACTTGATGCTCAGTAGTAATAAGTTGCTAGCTCTCAAAAATAAACAAATATTCAAGCTCGCACTGGAATATCTCATTTATATGCTATAAAAAGTAAATTATTCTTGCTAGAATTTAGAAAATTTTTATAAAAAGTTTTAGTATTTCCGGAAAAAGAATCTCTTGAAGTGGTTTCTGTCATAAGATTATAAAATATCTCTATATTTTCATCTGTAATTTCAGCTTTTTTAACTACTATTTCATTCTTCTCTGCAACTTTGATATTATATCTCCCTTTTGGCTTCATAGAAGCTAAAATTTCTTCTTCTGATTTAGTCAAATCTATTAAGGCAGTGTATGGAGTTATAAATTTTTTATAATAGGAAGGTTTTCTAAATCTCGTCTTTGAAGCTCAAAAACTCAAAATTCACTCATCGTAACTAGAGTACGACTCGCTAGAATTTTTCATTTTTTCACTTCAATTACTTCAATTTATAAAGCCTTCTTTAGCTTTATCATATCAAGCATAATTTATAGTTTCAAATTGAACGAAAAGACAAGATTCTTTTTTTGATAAAAGAGTAAGTTCTTCTTTGAAAATTTCTATATTTTCATCAATTATTCACAAAACAAAAAGCCCATATCAAAAAGTAATTTTTCTTTTTTCAGCTACTACGTATTTACTATCTAGTTCAAGTACAAAAACACTTTCTGCTTGCCATCCAGATAAAATTATATTTACCCAGATTCCTGATTGCCAAAAAGAATTTTGAAAATTTCCAAAATCAAAGTCTTTATAATTATTTTTATCTAGTCTAGTTATTTTCATTTTTATTATTTTATTATTATTTTACCAATCTTTTCCATTATCCTTTTGTCATTGTTCATCAAAAAATGGGTCTGAATCAAAAAATTTAAATGGTGACAAGAATTGATCAAAAGGTGATTTTTCTTTCTTATCAGTATTTTTTTTATTGAAAAATTCCTGATTTTGTTTTTCATCATTTTTCAAACTTTGATAATACTCTTCCAGTTGCTTACCTTCATCTGAGGTCAAAGCTTGTTTATTATTTGCATCTCAACCAAGTCACATAGTTTGATTTTTTACAACTTGTGGAGATTCTTCTCATTTTTGCTCTTGTTTTTGAGATTTTTCTTCTTGTTTCTTTTGTTCTTCTTTTTGAGTAGAACCTGAAGAAGTTTTTGAATCTTGTTTTTGTTCTTCTTTTTGTGAAGAATTATTATCTTTTTTAGAGTTTTCCTTCTTCTTTTGTTCTTCTTGTTGTTTCTTTTCTTCTTCTTTTTTCTGCTTTAATGCATTTAATTTTTGTAGTACGAAATCCAGATTTTGTTTAGTATAATCATCAAACGTATTTTTCAAAGATTCTGTATAAGAATTTGCTCGAGATTCCCAATTTACTTGTTTTTCATTTATATCTTTTGCTTGTTCTCATAATTTATATTCAGCATTTCATTTATTATAGAATTTGTTAGCACAAAGTTCTTTATTTTTTCAGCATTTTGTCATATCAAAATAAAAATCCGCTTTTTTATAATCTCAAGATTTATATAAATCTACTCATTTATTGTATAACATTTGAGGAGAATACAAAAAAAGTCTTAGATTATCAAAAGTATCCAGTTCCAAAGCGAAAGTCTTTTGATAAGATAGTATTAAAATTAAGAATACTATTATATTTCTCCCTTTTCCAAAGGGAGTACACGAGGAATGAGTGGGAGGGATTATTTTCTTCATGCAAATTTATTTGTAAAAAATAATATAGAAAAAGACAGAAATAGAATATAAGACAAAATTATCAAATACCTATTTTCTTTTGTATTTAAATTTATCAAAGATGAAGAATTTCACACAATATTTTTATAACTAGTATCATTGTATCCAGTTAATTCCGAGTAAGAAGCTCCGAGTTTTGAAGCTACATGTTTCAGATTTTCAGTATTCAATTTAGTTATCACCTTATCTCAATTATATTGTTTATATGTAATTGTTCAAAAATAATCAGTTGATTCTGGGATAAAACTTCCCTTTTTATTTCAGACTCAAATAATATGTAGTTTAATTTTTTCTTTATCTAAAAGAGTCTTTATTTTCGAAAAATCCGATTTATCCAAATCATCCCCTCAATCTGTAATTAAAAAAATACTCTTATTTGAATTTTCTTTTTCATCAAATCTTTGTACAGAATAAGCTAAAGCTCCATAAATATCTGTTCCTTGCTTGCTTACATTATTTTCATCTACTCCAGATAAAAAAGTTAAAAAAGTATCTATATCATTCATAATAGGCATTATTCATACAACACTTCAAGCAAAAACATTTAATCAAGTTGAAATATGCAGAGAATTTGCGACAAAATCACTTATCCATTTTTTAGCAGTATCAAGCCTAGAAAAAGTTTTATTTCACTCAGAATAATCAATAGCTTTCATAGATGTCGAAACATCTAGTAAAAAAAGAACTTTTTCATTTGATTTTTGATTATTATTTTGCGTAGTATAATCAGTAAAAAAAACTGAAATTAAAAGCAAAATAAAAGATAAAAATAATAGAAAATATGAAGCATAAACAAGTTTTATATTTTTGCTAATTTTTCATATTTTAAAAGATTTATCTTGCTTATATGTTTTATAAACAATACTTATTAGAAAATAGATTCAAACAAGTAAAAGTGATGAAAAAATATAAATATTCATAAAAAATTAATTATTAACTATTTCTCATTTCAAAACCCATTTATCAAGTTCTGTGATTTTTACATTTACAGCATCTCAAATTTTGTAATTTTCACTATATGTAAATTGTACCTCTTTGAAATTTCTAGTTCTTCCTACAAATTCATCTCATTTAATTCAAGAAATCAGTATTTCTTCTACTCTTCAAAGCATTAAAGCATTTCTTTTTGCTACATTTTTTTCTAAAACTCCGTTTAATATATGCCATCTTCTAGCTTTTTCTTCACTTGTAACATCATCTTGATATATTTTTGAAGCAATAGTTCCAGTTCTCACAGAATATCTAGCAATATAAACAAAATCAAATTCTAATTCTTCAATAGCTTTCACAGTATCTTGAAATTGTTCTTCAGTTTCCCCAGAAAATCCTACAATTATATCAGTTGAAATAGAAAAAAGTGGGTCTTTTTCTCTTAAATATTTTACAATTCTCTTAAATTCTTCATATTTATGTCTTCTATTCATCTTCTTCAAAATCTCATCGTTTCCTGATTGCAGAGCAAAATGTATATAGTTACACATATTTGGAAGTTCAAAATGAGCATCCAAAATATCATCAGTCATATCGTGAGGATTACTTGAGGTAAATCTAATTCTATTTATTCATTCAACGCTTGTTACTTCTTCAAGTAATTCTCTGAAAGGAGATTTTCAAATCCCTGCATTCCAAGCTGATTTTTCCTCATTCCAATGAGATTTATGGAATTGTTTTCCATAAGAATTAACATTTTGTCCAAGCAAAGTTACTTCAGTAGCTCAAGTATTTGCTGCATCTTTGATTTCATTTATTATATCATTTTTTTCTCTAGAAATTTCTCTATCTCTTGTATATGGAACTATACAAAAAGTACAAAAATTATCACATCACTTCTGTATGATAACTGAGGCTGAAGCTGGATTTTCTCTAAGTTGTTTTGATTTCAGATAATCATCAAATTTGTGATCATTTCCAATTTGTTCATTGAAAATATGACTCAAAATTTTATTCAAATAATTAACTTCTTCGATTCTGAAAACAAAGTCTAAATTAGACATTCTTGGAAAAAGTTTATCATCATTGTTTAGTAATGCATTTTCCTCACTTACGTATTCTATTTTTTTAGCTCTTTCTCTCTTTTTCAGTCAGGCATCAAAATATTTTTCATTTACTCCTGATTTTCTCACCATACAACCTGTTATTCCTATAACAAATTTTTTTGTAATTCCAAGCTTTTCAAGTCTTTCTTTCTCTTTTTGAATTTCTTCATACATTCCAAAAACTCTATCTTCTCATTTCTTTCTAACTGAACAAGTATTAAATATGATTAAATCTGCATCTCTCCAATCCTTTGTAGTCATAAAACCAGATTGTAAAAGTAACATATTTACTTTTTCTGAATCAGCATAATTCATCTGACAACCAAAAGTCATTATAAAGTATTTTTTCATCGTTTTTTCTTTCTTCTTAATTCTTAAATTTTCTTGTATTCTATGCAAATATTTAAGTTTTTCAAATTTACTAATAAAAAAATGATTGCAAATTTGCAATCATTTTTATGTGGAACGATTCAATCGTTCCCTACAATATCTATATAAATTCTTTTCCTCACATAAATGGTTTTAATACTTCTGGAATTTTTACATTTCCTTCAGCAGTTTGATAATTTTCAATAATTGCAATCAAACATCTTCCAAGAGCAGTAACAGTTCCATTTAGAGTATGAACATATTGTCTTTCTCAGTTCTCATCTTTATATTTTATATCAAGTCTTCTTGATTGATATTCTCCTACATTTGAACAACTTGTAACTTCTCTATACTTCCCTTGTCCTGGCATAAAAGCTTCTATATCATATTTCTTCATTGCTGGATTCCCTAAATCTCCTGAACAAACATTCATTTTATTATATGGAATTCCAAATGCTTGCCAAACTTCTTCTTCAACTGAAACCATGAAATCGTGCATTTTTTGGCTTTCTTCTGGTTTACAGAAAACTACCATTTCAACTTTATCAAATTGATGTCCTCTCAAAATTCATCTTGTATCTTTACCAGCTGAACCAGCTTCTTTTCTGAAACATGGAGAATAAGCAACATACATTTTTGGAGTATCTAAGTCTAGAGTTTCTCAAGCATGATAAGACGTTACTGGAACTTCAGAAGTACCAACTAAATGCAAATCATCATCCGTAGGATTTACTCTGTATAATCCGTCAGTTTGGTCAGTTAAAAATCCTGTACCAAACATTGCTTTTTCTTTTACCATAACTGGTGGCAAGATAGGATTAAATCCTTTTGCTACTAATCTTGAAAGTACAAAATTAATAACAGCAAATTGAAGTAAAACTAAATCTCATTTCAAATACCAAAATCTAGCTCCAGATACTTCTGAACCTTTTTCAGTGTCAATCCATCATTTAGCTTCTCAAATTTCCCAATGTTCTTTGGCTACAAAATCAAATTTTGTAGGTTCTAGAAATCTTGTTTCAATTATATTATCTTCATCAGTATTTCAAATTGCAGTTGTTTCATCAAGTAAGTTTGGAAATTGGTAATACATAGATTTCCAATCTTCTTCAACTTGTCTTTGTTTTTCTTCTAAAGCAGTAAGAGTATCTCAAAGTTCTTTCATTTCAGCAATTTTTGCTGGTCTTTCTTCGTTTGATAAAGTTGGAATTTCTTTTGAAACTTTGTTTTTCACAGCTCTAAGTTCATCAACTTTTAGAATTAAATCTAGTTTTTCAGCATCAATTTCTAGAAATTTATCTAAATCTAAACTTAAATTTCTTTTTTGAATATTATCCTTAACAAGTTCTGGATTATTTCTAATAATTTTTATATCTAGCATTTTGCTCTTTTTTTATTAATTAATTTTGCTTATTATAGAGATTTATCTATTTTTTCAAGTTAAAATAAGTGTTTTATTGCTATATCAGTTAATTTTCTTCATTTTGGAGTTCTCTCTAGGAATCAAATTTGAAGTAAATATGGTTCAACAACGTTTTCAATTGTGTCTTCATCTTCTCATACTGATGAAGCTAGTGTATTTAAACCAACTGGTCATCCAGAAAATTTTGAATAAATAGTTTCTATTACTTTTTTATCAAGTGCATCAAGTCAAAGTGAGTCTATGTGCAATCATCTGAATATTTCATCAAATTCTTTAGGTTCATTTATATCGTGCCCTATTGTTATATAATCCCTAACTATTTTAAGTAATCTATTTGCTATTCTTGGAGTTCATCTAGATCTAGAAGCAATTTTTTTAAAAGTATCATCTGTTAGTTCTATTCCCAAAAGTGAAGAATTTCTTTTAATTATTGAAAGAATATCTTCCGGAGAATAAAAATCCAGTTTCAAAACATTTCCAAATCTATCTCTAAGTGGTGCTGAAAGTGAGCTGAATTTTGTAGTTGCTCAGATAAGAGTAAAAGGTGAAATTGCTATTCTAACACTTGATGCTCAAGTTCATTTCCCTACCATAATATCAATAGTGAAATCTTCCATTGCAGTATATAAAACCTCTTCTATTTGCGGTTTTAGTCTATGAATTTCATCTATGAAAAGTATATCATTATCTTGTAAATTTGATAAAATACTCACCAAATCAGATTGTTTTTCTATTGCAGGACCTGAAGAAATTTTTAGATTTACTCACATTTCACTTGCAACTATATTTGAAAGAGTTGTTTTCCCAAGTCCTGGAGGACCATAAAAAACTATATGTTCAAGAGATTCTCATCTAATACGAGCAGCACTTATAGAAACCTGAAGATGTTTTTTGATAGCTTCCTGCCCAACATAATCACCCAAAACTCTAGGTCTAAGAGTATTTTCAGACAAATTATCCTCACTCTTTTCAGTAGCTTGAATTATTCTATCTCACTTATCTTTTTTTACTGATTTTATTGCCATTTATGTGGAAATTATATTTTATTTAAACTGATTATATGAAAAAGAGAAAAAAATAAAAGCATAAATTAATAAATTTATTTTTAATACTCAATTATTTCACTTTCATCTTTATCAAGCGCTTTCACTTCTATAAGTTTAGTTGAAAAATCTTTTACTCCTTCAAGGTGGCTTATAAGAAGAATTTGAGAAAATTTGTGTTCTAATTTTTTAAGTCAGATTAGAATATTATTTTGTCTTGTAGAATCTTGGCTTCATAAAACCTCATCAAGCACTAAGAAATTTATATGATTTTTTGTATTTGTAAGTCAGATATTTTGTCCAAGAGCTAGTCTCAAACACAAGTTTGCAAGGTCTTGTTCTCATCCTGAATATAAGTCTAGGATACGAGAATCTATTTTGATATTATATTCTGAGTCTATTTCTATTCTAGAATATTTAAAATCAGTCATAGTTGCGAAATATTCCGATGCAATATCTTCAAGTCTAGGTTTTAGATAAGAAAATAAGTAAGAAGAATAATCTTTCAAAACTTGTTTTTTAACTTCTAAATAGGCTAAATCTTCAACCAAACTTTCTACTGATTTTAAAGTCTTGTTATACTCGTCTATTTGATTTACAAATACTTGAATTTTCTTATCAAAGTCAAAAATAAGTTTATTTATTTCTGTTAATTCTTGTTGAGCTTTATTAAAGCCAAGATAAAATTCATCATAAGATTTCTTCATTGAATTATAAACATCTTCTTTAAAATCAATTTTTTCTAAATTTCTTTGTTCTTCTAATGCTTGATTTTCTAGATTTTTCTCTTCTATTTCTAAATTTTCTAATTTAGTTTTTATTTCTGGAATAAGTTTTATTTCTCATTCTAAACGTTTAAATTCATTTGATTGTTTTGATATTTCACTTAGTTCGTTTTGTAATTTTATAAATGAATTTATATCAAAATTTACATCTTTAAAACTAGTAAAATCCTCAGTTAATTTTGCTAAATTTTCTTCTAATTTATCTTGTTCTGATTTTAATTTAGTGTATTTTTCTTTGCTTTGTTTGAATGCTAGAATTTCTTTTTCAATAGATAAAATTTCCTCTTTTTTTGCAGATAAACTATTATCAGTTTTTTGTTTTTCTTCACTTATTTCTTTCCATTTATTCCTTTTTTCCTCTAGTAATTTTTCAAAAGAATTAATTAAAAAACTATATTGAGATTCAAGTTTTCTTTTACAAGTTGGACAATCAGCATTTTCTCAAAGAGATACTATATTTTCTTTTTCTTGTCTTATATCATCTGCTTCATCTTTTAATTTACTCAAATCACTAGCTAAGTTTCAAAGCTTTTGTGATAAATTATTTAGTTCTTCTTGTAGAGTTTTTAGTTTAGAGTCAAAAGATGATTCTATGATTTGAAAATTTTCTCAGAATAAACCTCAGCTAATTTCTTCTCAGAACAGACCTCACCCCGACCCTCTCCTTAGAGGAGAGGGAGTAAGTTGGATAATTTTATTATATAAATTAGTTAAATCAGAATAA
>JAVHPF010000069.1:7875-9803 GCA_036170435.1 Patescibacteria group bacterium | reverse complement strand
AAAACCAAAAATCATTTTAGCAAAACTTGCAACATCAGTTTCTTCATAATTTCTAATACTTCAAAGGTCTTTATTATCTAATGGTTTGTATTCTTCCATCAAGAAAAGTTGAAGTAATTCACGAGCATAGTTTTCATTTGGAGATCTTTTATTTGTTTGATTAAAAAGGTCCAAAAATTGTCCTTCTGTGAAATCTCCAGGATTTCAAGCATTATAAAATATTTTTTTCACCAAGTTTTTATAATTTCAAAGAGTTTCTGAATATATTAAATCCTCGGTATCATTTATATCTTTATAACTTATAACTCATCCATAAGGATTACTTGAAAAAATGTCTTCAAAAACCGCAAAAAGTTTTCTTTTTGCTTCATATGGGTCTGCCGCATATTTCAATCCATAAAGTTGATACATTGAAGAAGCTCCTGTAAAAGAAAATCAAGGAGTACTAGTCAAAGTACTTACTAGTGAATTATAAGCAGTTCTATCAGGACCATTAGCATCTGGAAAAAGCAGATTTACAGCAGCACTTGCTGAACCAGCATTATAAAGACTATTTACAGTATTTTGGTCAACTCAAATTAAAGCTCTTCTTGCTAAATGTTCAGCTTTTTGAATAGTCCAAGGAGTGCCGTCAGCTGTAGCAGTATTTTGAAAAACTAGGAAATTTGAAATTAAACTTATTATCACAAAACTTGATAAAACTTTTTTAAATATTTTTTTCATACACAAAAAAACTAAGAAATATAAATTATTTTCTCATCATCGCTTTTTGTTTTTGTTTTTGTGAAATAATCCCCCGGCTTTCAGCCACCCCCTTTGAGAAAGGGGGATTTAATTGTATTTATCAATATTATCTCCCTTTCTCAAAGGGAGTACCCGAAGGGGGAGGGATTTTTTAGAATATAATTGGATTACTCATTATATCCTTTAATTTAAATAGTAAATTTTTTTTGTATTTACTTTTTAAAGAAAGTGTTCCAACTTTTATTTATTTTTGATTATATATGGATTAAATCCATATTTTTTTATTTTTATTTTTGAATTTTAATTCACTTATATCTTATAATGATAATTTTACTATTGTCAATTAGTATTTATAAATATTTTTTATTAAAATCTAAATGTCGTTTTTTTGTGAAAAATCTAAACAAAAATTGATTTTTAAGAATAAACCATATAATTGAACAGATTTTATTTAATAAAAAGATATACAAATGTCTGAAGAATCATTAATAAGTCCAGAATTAACAACAAAAGAAAAAATTAAGAAAGAATCAATTGAATTTTTTAGAGATTTAATAATAGTAATTGCTGTAGTATTTTTCATAAGAACTTTTATAGCAGAACCATTTCAAATAAGCTGACAATCAATGTCTACAAGTTATTATGACAAAGAATTTATCATAGTTGATAGGTTTTCTTATCTTGATGTTCCAGTATTAAAAAATGGTGCAATTTCGAGATGAGATGTAATTGTTTTCAAACCAAATGTATCAAAAGAAAAACAATATTATATAAAAAGAGTTATTGGACTTCCTGGTGAAACTCTGAAAATCGAAGACGGACAAGTATATATCAAAAAAGTTGGATGAACTGAATTTATACAATTAGATGAAAAATATTTAAGTGCTGTTAATAAAGGTCTTACTTTTGTTAGATGAGAAAAAAAAGCTCACGAATATACAGTTCCTGCTAATTCGTATTTCGTAATGTGAGATAATAGAAATGCTTCAACTGATTCTAGAGAATGTTTTTTCTCTTGTATGATTGATGGACATTCTAATTTCATAGTTAAAAATGATATAGTTTGAAAAGTTTTCTTAGATTTAGGATATTTCAACTTCAAAGCTTTTTCTTTTGTTCACCCTGATTTATGAGTATCAACTACTCCTAGATTCCTATCTTCTCCTAGACAATATAATTACTAA
>JAVHPF010000069.1:0-7775 GCA_036170435.1 Patescibacteria group bacterium | reverse complement strand
ATGTTCTACCTAATAGACAAACCTCTAAACTTCACGAGTTTTGACATAGTTAAAATTATGAAGAAAAAATTAAATGAAAAAAGAATTGGCCATACTGGCACACTAGACCCGCTTGCTTCGGGTCTTTTACTAATTGCAGCTTGAAATTACACCAAGCTAATTCCCTATTTTGAAAAAGATATTAAAGAGTATGAATTTACTATAGCTCTTGATTGAGTAACTGAATCTGCCGATTTAGAAAAAGAAGTAATTTATATTTCTAGAGAAGAACAAGAGAAATTCAAAAAAACATTAACTAAAGAAGTTTTAGAGAAAATCTTAAAAGAGAAATTTACTGGAAAGCTTACTCAAATTCCACCAAAATATTCAGCTGTGAAAATAAACTGACAAAGAGCTTATGATTTAGTGAGAAACGACAAAGATTTTGAAATGAAATGAAGAGTTATCACAATTCACGAAATAGAAATTCTATCTTTTTCATACCCTGATTTAGTTCTAAAAGCTACAGTTTCAGCCTGAACTTATATCAGAAGTATAGCAGTTGATTTATGAGAGATTATCTGAACAGGATGATATATAAAAACTCTTCGCAGAACTTCTATCTGACATTTATGACTAAATAAAGCTGTTTCTATAGATGATTTAGTGCCAGAAAATGCATTAAATGACCGCGAATTATTTCCAAATAATTTGTTTATAGAATTACAAGAAGAAGAATTAAAAGCTATAAATAACTGAGGATTCATAGAAACTGATTTGAAACTTGAAGAATGAAGAGATTATTTTGTTTTGCAAAATGGACTAGTTTCAAATATAGTGAAGTTAGAAGACAATTTAATTAAACCTGTAAGAAAGATATAAATTTTATTTGATTTATTTTGAAAATCTATTATTATATGGACTATAATAGTATATAATAATATTACTTATAATGTCTAAAAATATTTTAAAATTATTTGAATATAAAGCTAGTGTATTTAATTACAATGATTTTGCTATCATATTCAAAGACCTAAATAGAGATTATTTAAAGATAAAAATAAGCAATCTTTGCAGGGAGGATATTTTAGTAAAACTTACAAAATGAATTTATTATTTAAAAAATAAATGATATGATTCTTTTGAATTAGTAGCCAAAATATACTCTCCATCATATATTTCATTTCATTCTGCTCTCTATCATCACTCTATGATTTTTCAGCTTCCAGAATGAACTAGTTTTGCATATATTAGAAATATAGAAAAATATATTTGAGATGATTTTATTTATTCAAAGAGATTAAAAGAAGAAATTCTATATAATACAAACTGAATTATTTCAAATTGATTATTTTCTATAGCTTCCCGAGAAAGAGCTTTTCTTGATACTTTATATATTTACTGAGATATTTATATAGATAATCTATCTTCTTTGGATAAAAATAAAGTTTTGCAAATGCTTGATATTTATAAAAATAAAAAATTTGAGGAAAGAGTAAAATTATATCTTAACAAAATATAAAATGAGTGCAGTAATAACAAGAATAGACCGTTCTAAACATAAAGAAATTATGATCAGAATATTGCATGATATATATTCAAATAAAAATTTAAAAAGCATTCTTTGATTTAAATGATGAACAGCTTTGTATCTTTTTTATTGACTTGATAGATTTTCTACTGACCTAGATTTTGATTTACTAGAATCGGGGAAAGGAGATTTAATTTTGGATGAATTAGCAAAAATAGTTTGAAAATATTGAGAATTAAAAGCTAAAACAAACAAAAGATATACTTTATTTTTACTTCTTTCATATTGATGAATTGAACACAATGTAAAAATAGAAGTAAGTAAAAGAGAAAAAAATGATAAATATGAGATAAAAAATCTAATTTGAATAAATGTTTTAACAATGACTCTAGAATATTTAACAGCAAATAAGCTTGTGGCTCTTACGAATAGAACATCTTTAGCAAACAGAGATTTATATGATGCTTATTTCATCTTCAAAAATAATTTAGCAATTGAAGAAAATGTAATAAAATCAAGAACCGACTTAAGTGTAAAAGAATATTTCAAAAAATGTCTAGAATTTGTAGAAAATATAGATGCAAAATATCCTATTCTAGATTGACTTTGAGCAGTTTTAGACAACAAACAAAAAGCTTTTGTAAAAACTAAACTACTAGATTACTTAAAAAAAGAATTTGCGATAAGAAGTTTATAAAATTTAATTAAAGAATTATGACTCACAAACAAGACTGATTATATAACTTGAAAATACACTACATCTGGACTTTTTTTTCTAGTGTTTTATTTTTGGCTCCAATTATTACACTTTTTTACTCTCATTATTGATTATCAGTTAATGGAATAGTTTTACTTATCGCAGTTGAAACTTTGATGTGAACAATACTTGAAATCCCAACATCAACTATTTGAGATAGTATATGAAGAGTTAGAGTTTTGAAATATTCAGTTTTAGCTTCATTTATGACAATTCTGATATATTTTCTATTTCCATCAGTCTTTATGTTTTACATAGCAGTTTTCTTTTCTGCACTATGAAGAACTCTATGGAGCTGAACATGACAAGCTAAACTACAAGAAGATTTAGAAGCAGCATGAATGCAAAAAGATTTCTGAAAAGTTATATGAAGGCTTATTGCATTACAAAGAATTGGACAATTAGTAACTCCTATTGTAATATTTTTTGTACTAAAATATGTAAATAATTCTTACCAAATACTTGCTTGACTTGATGTTATTTTTTGGATAATTGCAATGTTTTTTGTCTTTAAATTTAAAGAAATTAATTCAAATAATATAGTTAGTGGCAAAAAAATAAAAGAGAAATTTCTTATACAAATTGAAATACTTAAAAATTCTTTTAAACATATGAAAAGTCATAAATGACTTATAGCTCTGCTTTGAGTTATGATTTTTGCTAATGATTTACATTTCATATGAAATATTTTACTTCCAACTATTGTAGCTAACTGAGTAAAAGATTTCTTGAGTAGTTTTATAGTTTGGATAGTAACTTTAGTAGGAATAGTCGGTTCAGGAATAAATCATAAAATATCAGATAAATTTTGACTTATAAATACTTTAATTTGATTAGTATTTATAAATACAATACTACATTTCCTAGCATTTTTCTTTTTTGATACAAGATTTATTTTAGTATCTCTTTATGTAATGATAACTTTTGTTATCTGAATTTATGCTCCAGTATGGAACCATTTGCTTATGAATTTCAGTGATATAAATGAAAAAGCTACTGTTAGAAGTGTTTTTCTAATGATTGTTTGATTATTTGAATGAGGATTTTTATTTATTTTCAGTTTTATGCAAATTAAATTTTGAATTTTAATTCTAGCAATTATGATGATAATATCTCTTATAATATGATTTAAATATTTATTAAATAGTAAAGAATAATGACAAACATAGACCAATTTTTAAAAGATTTGAAAGCCTATTGAGTGGCGAATGATATTCCGAATGTAACGGAAACTAATGCTAGATTTTTGAGAGATTTAGTGAAGATTAAATGAGCAAAAAACTTGCTTGAAGTTGGGATGGCAAATGGTTATTCTACTATTAATTTTGCAATTGAAATACAAAAAAATGGCTGAAAAATCACAACAATAGAATTTTCTCCAGATTCAGTAGCAAAAGCAAAAGCTAATTTTGAAGCAGTAAAACTAGATTGAATAATTGATGTTAGATGTGGAAATGCTCTTGATATCTTGCCAACTTTGGAAGAAAAATATGATTTTATTTTCATAGATGCTATGAAAAAAAGATACAAAGATTTTTTCATACTAACTTGGGATAAACTGGAATCATGAGGAATTATGATACTTGATGATGTAATCAAATTCAAACACAAAATGGAAAGCTTTTATGAATATTTAGATGAAACCTGAATTTCTTATAATCTTCTGCCAATTGATGAGGATGATTGAGTAATTATGATAGTTAAGGATTAAAAAAAATATATTTTAAATTATAAATTATAGGAATATGCATAAATTTACACCAGAATCAGTTGATAAATATTTAACTGAAGAAACTTTAAAATCAATAAATATAAATCTTAATGATTCTTGAAATTATCCAAGCGAAAAGGAATTTATTAATTCTACAAATGAAGAAAAAGAATTAGCAAATAATATATTGTCTACTATTTCTAATATTATTGACAATAATGAACTACCAAATACAAAAAAATCGAGAATTTAATCTCGATTTTTTTTATTTCTGGTGATTATAGATTTTATAAACTATAAGTGAATTATTTTCTAGATAACAAAATGCCCTAAATTGTTTGTTTATTCTAAAACTATAAATTCAGTCTTTAGATGGTTCTCTTAGTTTAAAATCTGTTTTTCAGTAAATTCAAGAAATTATATATATTTTTGATTTTTTGTATTGTTTTACTAGATTTCTTTTTACAAGTTCATCAAAAATATATTCTTTCTCATAAATATTTTCTATTTTAAACATAGCTTAAATATTTATAAGTTTAGAATTATCATTTCTAGCTTTAAGCAATTCTTCTTTTTCAGCTAAATCTAATTCATCAAAAGATTTAAACTGTAAATCTGGAAGAATAAATTTTTCTTCTATATAATCATATAATTCGTAAACTGATTTAAAGTTTGTTTTTGATAATCTAATATTATCATTTAAAGTCAAAGTAGTCATAATCGAAAAAATTAAATTTTATATTTAAATTTATTATATAAAAATCCAAAAATATACAAGTTTTTTCTTTGAATTTTCCCTTTTCTACATATAATCCCCGCACAATAAAAACTAAGTAAAAAAATACATGAAATTTATAATAAGATACGGACGAGAAATAATGATAAAATCTACTCCTGTTAGGAAGAGATTCACGAAAATACTGTATACAAATATAGCAAATAGCTTAAAAGTTCTTGAAACTAAATTCAAACTTCATCATAGTTTTGATAAAATTGATTTGGAAATAGATGATATAGTTGCTGCTGAAACTATAGAAATACTGAAAAAAGTTCCAGGAATAGAATTGTTTTCTATAGTAAAAACTCATGAATTCAAAAATCTAGAAGATACAAAAAATATAGCTCTTGATTATTACAAAGATAAAATTGAAGGAAAAAGTTTCGTAGTTAGAGTGAAGAGAACTTGAAGCCATATTTTTGGTTCACTTGATGCTGAAAAAGAAATTGGAGGACATCTTCTGCATAATTCTAATAATACAAAAGTAAGCCTAAAAAATCCAGATATAATAGTAAATATTGATATTGCAACTGATAAATTTCATCTTATAACTGAAACTTTGAGAGGAGTTTGAGGTTATCCAGTTTGAGTACAAGAAAGAGTTGTAAGCTTGATTTCTGGATGATTTGATTCATCTGTTTCAAGTTTTCTGATGGAAAAAAGATGAGTAAGAGTTGATTATTTATTTTTCAATTTATGATGAATTACTCATGAAATTTGAGTTAAACAAATTTCAAAATACATTCACCAAAGCTTTTCTCCATCATATAAAGCTAAATTTATAAGTGTAAATTTCGAAAAATTATCATACGAAATTCTTACAAAAATCGAAACAAAATACAGATGAGTAATTTTGAAAATTCTGATGCATAAAGTTGCTGAAATGATTACTCAAACTAATGCTTATTATGGTATTGTTACTTGAGAAAGTATTGGACAAGTTTCAAGTCAAACTCTGGTAAATATGTCAGTTATTGATAGTTTCACAAATGCTTTGATTTTAAGGCCACTAATTACTTTCAACAAACAAGAAATCATAGAAATAGCTAAAACTATCTGAACTTACAATTATAGCCTATCTATGCCTGAATATTGTGGAATGATTTCTGTAAATCCTACAACTGAAGCTAGACTTGATAAAGTAATAAAAGAATTTGAAAAAATAGATTTTCAAATAATAAATGAAGCTTTTGAAACAAGAATTACATCTGATATGAGAGGGATTTTTGATGATGAAAAACAAGTTTCAAGCATAGAAAAAGTTTATGAAGTATCTGACGAAATAGTGATAGATATAAGAGAAGAAGATAAAAGAGTGAAAAATCCATTAAAACTTGATAAAATTGAGATTTTGAATATACCTTTTTATGATATAAACTCTAGATTTACTAAACTAGAACAAAGCAAAAATTACTTATTTTATTGTGATAAATGAGTACTTAGTGAATTGCATGCACTTTACTTGAAAGAAAAAGGATTTAATAACATAAAAATTTTTAGAAATGACAAAAAAACAGTCTAAGAAAAGCACATCTTCTGAATTTATAGAAACTCCTATAAAAATTGAAGAGATTGCTGCCAAAATAAATAAAATTCAACTAAATCCAAATAAAATAGTTTGGGGAGTTTTATCTTTTTTAAGCCTTTCCTTAGTTTCTGTTTATTCTTTTGTAATGTGAAGTTTTGACTGAAATGATTATATAAAATCTCATTCTCTTATTTCTAAAGATATTTATATAAACTCTACATCTAGAGATGATATAGTTATTTACAAATCTGACAAAGATTTAACTAACTATGAACTTGCTTCTAGCTGTAAAATAGACCAAAAATTTATAAAAAATATAGATTCTTATTATATTTTTTATTTTAAATTCAAAGATTCTTCTTGTAGAAATCCTTATCTATATCTAAAAAATAAAGACGATCAAATAATTTCTTCATTAATATGAGTAAATTTAATTGATGATTATTCCCTTCTTAACAAATTAACTGATTATAAGTCAGATGATTTAAAAGAAATGAAAAAAGATTTGATTACAAAAATAGAAGACTTAAAAGATTTTTCTAGTAATTCTTGAAGTATTATAAAAAATATAGATGCACTTGAAAAAAGCAAAGATTATAAAAATGCTGTTTATCTAAAATCAAAAATAAATTATATATTAACTGAAAGACAAAATAATTATTTGATTCCAGTTGAGTGATATAGTCTCCCAAAAGATGATAGAACTGGTAGATCTGAAATACCAAATGCTGGTAGACCTTATAGAGCTGATACAACTGATGGTATACATCATTGATGGGATAATCTTGCCCCAAAATATACTCCAGTTAGAAGTTTAGCTGATGGAATAATTATAAGGATTGTTAACTGATTTAAATTTGAAGATATTGCAGCAAAAATGAAAACTTGATCTGGATTAAGTTTTGATGACAGGATGAAAAATCTTGACATTCTTAGATGAAATCAAATCTGGCTTAAAACAATGAAATGAGATGTAGTTTTTTATGCTCACCTAGATAGTATAAATCCATATATTAAAGAATGAATGCTTATAAATGCAAATACTACTATGTGAAAAATTGGTATTACTTGAGTACCTGATAAAAATTATACAAATACTCACCTTCACTTTGAAATTGCAAAAAATCCAAAAATAAAAGATAAAATTTGATCTTATACATTTGATGATATGATAAATTGGGATTATCTTGGAAAATGAATGAGTGTAAAAGATATTTTTGCATTACAAGAAAAGACATTTAGAAAATAACCCCTCCTAGCCTCCCCTTATCAGGGGAGGAATAAATAATAAATTATGAATAAAATACTAGCAAAAAATAAAAAAGCTTTTTTTGACTATGAAATAACTGATTCATGGGAAGCTTGAATTGAGCTTATGTGACACGAAGTTAAAAGTGTTAGATTAGGTCAAATAAACCTAAAATGAAGCTATATAGTACAAATAAATTGAGCTTTATATGTAAAAAATATGCATATTTCAGCTTGGAAAAC
>JAVHPF010000068.1:5421-9833 GCA_036170435.1 Patescibacteria group bacterium | reverse complement strand
GATTATTGTCCTAAATGTGATGAAGAAATTTGATATAAGTGAGAAGAATTTGATTTTGAAACGAGAAAAATATATACAGACGACAGTGAAAAATTAGAAAAAATAAGAACAAAAATGATTTAAAAAGAATTTTAATTTTTAATATAAAAATATTATGACAACAGAACTTGAAAGAACAAAATGTGAAATTTATACTAGAGTTATGGGTTATCATAGACCAGTTTCTAGCTTCAATATTTGAAAAAAATCTGAATTTTATTCAAGAAATTATTTCAAAGAAAATAATGAGAATAAAGCATTTAGTGAAAAATATTGTTAAAAAATTAAAATATGCAAATATCTTGAGTAAATAAATTTTCTTTAATAGATTTCCCTTGAGAAATTTCTTGTATAATCTTCACACCTGGATGTAATTTCAGGTGTGGTTTTTGTCATAATAGTGAGTTTGTTTTACCTGAAAAATTAGAGAAAGTTTATAAAAATCTAATTCCAGAAAATGCTTTTTTAAATTTTTTAAAAAACAGAAAATGAAAATTAAGCTGAGTTTCTATTTGCTGATGAGAGCCTACACTACAAAAAGATTTATTTGATTTTTGTAAAAAAATAAAAGAAATGTGATTTTTGCTAAAACTTGATACAAATTGAAGAGATCCAGAAATTTTAAAGAAATTAATAGATGCAAATTTAATTGATTATATTGCAATGGACATAAAAGATGAAATTTGAAAATTTAGTGAAATTTCCTGAGTACAAATTGATGAAGCACCTTATTTAGAAAGCATTAAAATATTAATTAATTCAAATATAAATTATGAATTTAGAACAACAGTTATAAAATGAATTCATACAATAAAATCTATTGAAAATATAGCAAAATATATACCTTGAGCTAAATCATATTTCCTGCAAAATTATAAATCTGGGAATAGCTTAGATCCAAATTTTGATTGAAAAAGTTTTACTTATAAAGAATTATTGGAATTTAGAGAGATTTGAGTAAAATATGTTTGAAATTGTAATATAAGAATTTAAAATTTAAAAAGTATAAAATGAAAAATGAAAAAGATTTATCTAAAATAATAGACTTTATATTAGAAAAATATCATAATCCATTAAGAGAAAATCTAACTAAAATAAGTATTTTACTTGATAAAATAGTTGAAGTTCATTGAACTCAACATCCTGAATTTGCAAAAATTAGAGCTATTTTTTCTAATTTCAAACTAGATATTTTATCACATATAGATAAAGAAGAAAAAATTCTCTTTCCAATTATGAAAGAAATAGAAGAAAGCTTCAAAAATAGAAAAAAACTTTGATGTTTTCATTGTGCTAGTGTAGGAAATCCAATTAGACAAATGGAACTAGAACACTCAAATTTTGAAAATTATTTAAATGATATGAGAACTCTATCTAATAATTATCTAATTCCAAGTGATGCATGTAATGCTGTTACTAATACTTATAATATGTTAAAAGAATTAGATAGTGAAACTACTGATCATGCTGCGTTAGAAAATAATACTCTCCATAAATTACGAATACAAAAGGAAACTTTAACAAAATTAAATTAAAAAATATGAAAAGAGTAGATGTAAAAGTATGATTTGCTTGTAATAATCACTGTAATTTTTGTGTTCAATGAGATAAAAGATATAAATTTAAACCTAGAAGCCTTGATGAAATCAAAGATATTTTAAAAAATGAATATATAGCCTGAGCTAGATGAGTAGTTTTTACTGGTTGAGAACCAACCGTTCACCCAAATTTAATAGACTGTGTTATTTTTGCAAAAAGTTTATGATTTATATCTATTCAAATTCAATCTAATTGAAGAAATTTTGCAAAACTAGATTATGTAGAAGATCTTATAAAAGCTGGAGTAACAGAATTTAGCCCTTCAATCCACTGATTCAATGCAATTACTCATGATACTCAAGTATGAGCAAATTGAGCATGGGAAGAAGTAATTAAATGACTTATTAATCTAAGAAAATTAAAACAAATAGTAATAATTAATTCTGTAGTCACAAAATTAAACTATGAAGAAATTCCAGAGCTTGCTGCATTACTAATAAAACTTTGAGTAAGCCAGTTTCAGTTTGCTTTTGTACATATACTTTGAAGTGCTGACAAGAATAAAGAAACTGTAGTTCCTAAAAAAACATATGCTATACCATATATAAAAAAAGCTTTAGATTTATGAAAAAAATCTTGAGTTGTTTGTATGACAGAAGCTATACCATTTTGTCTTATGCAATGATATGAATGGGCTATTGCTGAATATAATTTTATGCCCGAAACTACAGTAGTAGATGCTGAATATAGAACAGAAAGCTATGCTGATTATAGATGGAGTGAATGAAAGGCAAAATGAGAAGAATGTAAGAAATGTAGTAAAAATAATATATGTGAAGGCCCTTGGAAAGAATATCCTCTAATATATGGTTGGGATGAATTTATTGCAATTTAATTGCAAAATGTGAAATAATACTATAATAAAAGAAATTTATTTCCATCAAATTTTAATTTATGTATTGTATATATTGCTGAAATACTGACACAAAAGTTCTAGATTCTAGGCTATCTGAAGATTGATTTTCTATAAAAAGAAGAAGAGAGTGTTTAAATTGTAATAATAGATTTAATACTTACGAAAAAGCAGAAAAAATAGAACTTATTGTAGAAAAATCTTCTGGAAAAGCAGAAGATTACAATAGAGAAAAACTTGAATGAAGCATAATAAAAGCCTTTAATAAAAGAAATATAAGTTTTAAAAAACTTGATTTAATAATTTCTGAAATAGAATCAAAACTAGTAAATAAAAGAAAAATAACATCAGAAGAAATTGCTAATTATGTCCTTGAAAATATAAAAGAACTTGATGAATCAGCATATATAAGGTATGCATCAGCTTATCATAATTTCAAAAATAAAAAAGATTATATAGATTTCATAAATAAAAATTTTTAAAATTATTACTTATGAAAAAAATTATAAAAATTCTATTTATTTCAACAATCATTATTTATGCTATTTATTTCATTTTACCCTATTTTATCAAAATAGATTTGAAAGAAATCCCTGAATCAAGAGTAATTTATGACTCAAATAATGAGGAAATTTGAGAAATTATAGCTGAACAAAAATACAGACATAGAGTGGTAGACTACTCTGATAATAAATATGAGTTCGCAAAAAAAGTAGTAATTTGACTTGAAGATAGAAGATTTTACTATCATTCTGGAATAGATTTTATATCTTTTTTTAGAGCTTTTTTTCGAGATATTACAGCTTGAAAAATTATACAGTGAGCTTCTACAATAGATTCTCAAGTAATTAGAAATAGTTTATGGTTAAATTCTGAAAGATGATATAAAACTAAAATAAAAGAGTTTATTCTTGCTCTAGCTTTAAATAAAAAATATTCTAAAGATGAAATATTAAATCTATATATGAATAGTGTTTATTTTGGATATTTAAATTATTGATTTGAGTCTGCAAGTATTTATTATTTTTGAAAAAGTTTGGAAAATCTAACAAAAGCTGAAATAATAGCTCTCTCTACAATCCCAAAAAATTCAAATAATTATGATCCATTAAAGAAAAAACAAAATTTTGAAAATAGATTTAATTTGATTTTAAATTCTCTAAAAGATAAAAATATAATCTCAAATTCAGAATATGAAGATATAAAATGAGAAAAACTTATCTGGAATACTGAACATAAAAATAAACTTCCTTATGTGGCGGATTTTTTAAAAACAAAACAAACCCCTCTAACTCCCCTTGTCAGGGGAGAACAGAACAATAATTCCTCCCCTGACAAGGGGAGGCTAGGAGGGGTTTCTAAAATCCAAACAACTATAGATTATTATATGACTCGTGAAATAGAAAAAATGTCATATAATGCTATCTTGAAGCTATTTTGGAAAAATGTATCTGATTATTCTGTGATAGTATTGGACAGAAAAACTAATGATTTAAAAGTAATGATTGGTTGAATAGATTATGCATGATTAAACTGACAAGTAAATTCAGCTACTTCTCTTAGACAAGCTGGGTCTGCTATAAAACCTTTTACTTATTATCTAGCTTTTAAAAATCTTGGACTCACTCCTGAATCGAAAATACTAGATTTACCTATCTCATTTCAGACGAAAGAATGATATGAATATAGCCCCAAAAATTATGATTTAAAATATCACTGAGAAGTAAGTCTAGCTGAAGCTTTAAGCCAAAGTATAAATATTCCAGCTGTTAAATTGACGCAAAATTTAGGAGTAGAAAATTTACTGGAATTCTTGAAGAAAGTTTGAATCACTAGCTTAAATGAACCAGCTGAACATTATTGACTTGCCCTTACTCTTGGAGTTTGAGAAGTGAGTTTATATGAATTAACAAGAGCTTAT
>JAVHPF010000068.1:2111-5321 GCA_036170435.1 Patescibacteria group bacterium | reverse complement strand
ACAAATAGATATTTCAAACTTGGATGATTCCCTATAAATTCTTCTCTTGATTTTCCTGATAGAAATGTGTTTGTAAAGACAGGAACTTCAAGAAATTTCAGAGATAATTGGGCAATCGGTTATACTGATAATTATATAATTTGAGTTTGGGTTGGGAACAAAGATGCATCAAATATGAAATGAGTTTCTGGAGCAAGTTGAGCTTGAGAAGTATTTAGAAATATAGTTTATTATCTAGAACCAGATGATGTTGAGCAAAAGCCAAATGTAGGGTATGCAGGCCTGCATACCCTACGAGAAAAATATTTAGAAATAACTTCTCCCCTACAAAATAGTGTTTATACTATAGATAAGCAAAAATCTCTAGAAACTCAGAGCATAAAAATAGAATTTTCTACAAATTATGATTATGATAAAGTGTTTTATATCGTTGATAATGAGATTTTGAAAAGTGAATTTTGGCAATTAAAAATAGGAATTCATAAGATACAATTAAAACTTATGAAAAATTGAAGTATTATTGAAACAAAAGAAACAAGTATAAAAGTAGAATAAAAAAGCCCCGATTTTACTCGGGGGGTATTTTCTCAGGATGATGATTTTCTTTAATAAAATTAAAAATCTGAGATAAATTTTCATTAAGTAGACCAATATCTCTCTCAAAAAGCATTTTTACAAACACAACATTTGATTTTTCTTGATCTATACTAATTTTCCATAATAGACCAAATGGCCCTTCTGTAATCATTTGTAATTCAAGTTTAAGGTAATCTTTTTCATCCACTATAAGTTTATGCGTATCAACACATAAATCGGGATTAAAGCTTTTCTCAGCAGCCATAAGAACTTTTGCTATCTCATTCATAGCTAATTCATCCTCAACTTTGAATAAAATGAAAACATCCTCTTCTTTTTGTTCTTTCTTTGGCTGAACGAAATTACAAAAAAGATGTAATAATTCTTGAACTGTCATTTCTCCAGCGGTACAAAGCAACTTCATATTAGCCCCCCTTTATTTATTTTTGTGTTTTTATTTGAAATCAATATAGAAAAAATTCTATTTTTGTCAAAAAAAAAGCCCCGCATCACGCGGGGTTTTGAATTGGAGAGTAAAAATTAAACTTTTCAAAACAATCGACACAAAGGTCAATAATTGGCTTAATTTTTGCATTATTAGCAATTGCAGCCTGATGTTGAGAAAATAGTTCAATCATCTCAGGATACTCATCTTTTTGAGACTTGTAATAGTCGAAAGTATAGATGACTTGGTTTTTTTCTGGACTAGTAATATAATCCATAGTAAGAAAATATTCCAAGTCTTCTTTTTCTAGAAGCATCTGTTTATGCTCCAACTTTCGAAATTTTTGTTCCATTTTGTTGGAAAATTGTTCTCGGTGATAACGATCTGTCAGCATCAAAAGAACAAGAGATAATTCCGCACCAATATCGGCATAGGAATCCAAAGAAATATTTGTCTCAATAACGATTCCTTGAGCATGCTCTTGATAAATACGGAATTGCCACATATCAATTCCAGATGGATTGGAAAGAAGCGATGCTTTCAGAAAAAGTGGTTTTCGCTTATTTGAAACAAGTTTATCCGCTTTCCATTTTGGATTGTACTCAACAACTGATTTCAAAAGTTCTTTTTCAATCTCAATCATAGCTCTAAGACTATCAATTTTGAAGAAAATTACATTTCTTGAATCAATGAGTTCAATTGCAGCAAATGCAACACTACTAAATAGTACAAAAATCTCTTTTGCGTTCATCTTAAGTGGACGAACTTCTTGTTGACCTTTTTTCATGAAAACTCCTTTATTTGTTTTTCCATTAAATCACGCAAAAGATTTGCGAAATCACCATGCCCGAAATCCATATCTTCAGAATTAAAACCATATCCTTCCAATAAATGTCCTTTAGCATTTAACTGCCCAATTTCAAAATTAAAAGAAATTTTTTCATCACCACATCCTCCATAAAACACGATTTCAAAGAAAAGTGCTTTTTTAGAGTTAGAAATAAGAATTAATTCCGGGCTTAACTGTTTTAAAGTATTTTCGATAATGTATCTCTCATCACCTTTTACCTCAAAAAGAGTAATTTTCTTTACATGTCTCCCCTTCTGTGATTCAAAATCAGAATTAATAAGCTTAGCAAACTTATTAAAAATTGAGAAAAAAAACTCCCAATCACTAATATCATAAGACAAAAATGCCTTTCTATATTTCATCTTAATCTCCTTGATGTTTTTGTTTGTGTTTGGATTACTTATACTTATAAAAAATAGATTGTCAAAATAATGTATTAAAAATAATATTTGTCAAAGCAAAATTTTATAAGCCCTTGCAAAGAGTCTAAAAAAGATATAATTTTTAATTGTCACCTTTTAGATATTCTTTCGTTTTAAATTTTGTAAACAAATTTTATTTATTAATTTTTTAAAACATGAAAAAATTAATTATTAGTTCTTTGGCTATTTTGAGTCTATTTACTCTTAGTCAAGTTAATGCCGCAGATACTGATACTCAGCTAACTGCCACAAAAACACTGAATCCTAATTTTGAAGTAAAGAAATTTGCTTCTTGTACTGATATGAAAAAAGTTATAAAAGATTATGTAAAAAATAATTATAGCTCTTTGCCTCAATATCCTATACTTTATAAGGGATGAGTTATGATTAACGATATAGCTCTGCCAGCAGGTGCTATGGCAAAAGAATCTGCTCTTTGATGATTAGCTTGAAATGAAACTAAAACTACATCAGATGTTGCTCAGAATTTTTCTGAAACTAATTCTCAAGTAGCAAATGTTGATGAGCCTGAAATAGTAAAAACTGACTGAAAATATATTTACTATTATAATTCTAAAGATCAAAAAATATATATTTCTCTTGCTTATCCAACTACTGATGTTAAAGTAGCTAAAAAAATTGCTCTCCCTAGTAATTTCGTAGACCCAAAGATATTTATAAATGGGACGAAATTAACTATAATTGCTACAAAATATTCTGACAATAATTATTCATATTTTTGGTTTAATAGAGATGTAAAAACTGTTGTTGTGGTTTATGATATTTCAAATTTAGAAAACTTAAAAATTGATAGATTTTACCAAGTTGATGGTAATGCTATAGAATCAAGAAAAATTGGAAATTATATTTATATAGTTTCAAAAAATACTTTTTCTATGCCTTATGGAATCTATTAT
>JAVHPF010000068.1:0-2011 GCA_036170435.1 Patescibacteria group bacterium | reverse complement strand
ACAAATGAAAATTATGCATGTCCTGCTATAATGTGTTTTGCTGCTCCTTGTCCTCAAAGATGTGTAGCTCCAATTTTTCCAGCTGGAGAAAATACAATTATTCATAAAATAGCAATAGATAAAGATACTACAACTTATAAATCTTCTACTATAGTTCCTGGTTCTCCATTAAATCAATACTCTATGGATGAGGATAGTAAATGAGAATTTAGAATTTTAACAAGTACTTATTATCCTGATAGATATACAAATCTTTATATTTTAGGAAAAGACTTAAGCTTGGTTTGAAAACTTGAAAATATAGAAAAAGGCGAAGATTATAAATCAAATAGATTTATTGGAAATAAATTATTCTTAGTTACTTTCAAACAAATAGACCCACTTTTTGCGATAGATTTATCAGATTCAACTAATCCAAAAATACTTTGAGAATTGAAAATGCCTGGCTACTCAACATATTTACATCCTTATGATGAAAATCATCTTATAGGACTTTGATATAATACAAAAACAAATCAATGGTGAGGAACTCAAAATGATGGAGTAAAAGTAGATTTATATGATATTTCTGATTTCTCTAATCCAAAAGTTTCTGCATCTTTAAAATTATGAGATAATTATTCAAGTGCTGATGCCCTAAATGATCCTAGATTATTTGTATGGGATAAATCTACGAAGATGCTTTATCTAACAGCAACTTTATATACTTCTGCAAATGATAAAGATAATCTATACAGAAATTCTGATGTTTTCCAATGAACTATTGCTCTAAATATAGATGCGACTACTGGAATAAAAGAAAAAGCTAGAATTACTAATATTGATACAAGCTGACTTGAAGAAGCAAGACAAAAAGAATGTAAACAATATGCAAATACTAGTTCTAAACCAGCTTGTGTAAAAGTAATTTGAGGTTGAGAATATTGTCCCCCTGCAAATACTTATGTTCCTCCTTATTGTTACGTGTGAAGTACAACTTGAGAATATTTAGCTAATACTATTTGGAACCAAAATGATAATTTTATACTTAGAAATGTATTTATAAATAACTATCTATACACTATAAGTAATATGAAAATTCAAATAAGCGATACTACTAAGAATTTTTCAAAAATTGGAGATATAAATTTTAAGTAATGTAATATATTTATAAAAACCCATCCCCTCATTCCTCGGGACTTCCCTTGGGAAGGGAAGAAATTAGAGCAAAATTATGTTCTATTTCCTCCCTTCTCAAGGGAGGTGGCTTGCAAAGCCGGAGGGTTTTTATTTTTTGCAAAAAACTTGATTTTTATAAGTTTTTTCATAGAATACTGCGCGGCTGCTTCAAATATTTCAGGGAGAATCGTGAAACTACCCTGATGAACATCAAAAATAATAATTTTTAATTTAAAAAGAATATGGCTCCTAAAAAGAATGCTACTGGTTATATAAGCTTGATTATCGAAGCTGGTAAAGCAAATCCAGCTCCTCCAGTTGGTCCTGCCCTTGGTCAAAAATGAGTTAACATACAAGCGTTTTGTACTCAATTCAACGACCAAACTAAAGGAAATATGGGTGATTTAGTACCAGTAAAAATTACTGTTTACGAAGATAAATCATTTGATTTCGTTGTAAAAGTTTCTCCTGCTTCATTTTTGATTAAAAAAGAATTAGGTTTAAAATCTGGTTCTAAACTTCCTCATAAAGAAAAAGTTGGACACCTAACTTTTGATGTACTTAAAAAATTAGCTGAGAAAAAAAGTCCAGATTTAAATGCTGTTGACTTAGCTGGTGCAATGAAAATTATGGATGGTACTGCTAGATCTATCGGTATTACTTCTGATATTCATGATATGAGCTTAGAAGACTTAAGAAAAGATTCTAGATTAGCTTAATCTCAAAAAACCAATTTAGTCTAAGAAATTTAATTATTTCCTAGACTAAATTTTTGCTCTCATCGTCTAGCGGTTAGGACTCGGCCTTCTCAAGGCTGCGACCGGAGTTCGATTCTCCGTGGGAGTACCAAAAG
>JAVHPF010000067.1:0-2135 GCA_036170435.1 Patescibacteria group bacterium | reverse complement strand
GAACTATAGCAAGTTCATCAAGTGAATTTTGCCATTTTGGATGAAGTTTTGATTTAATTGTTCCTACTTTTCCCTCTCATAATTCAAGAGAAACTACTTCTCCGTCAGATAATTCAAAAGCATTTAAGTTTGATATTTTGATTTCTTTCTTTTCTTCTCAATCAAGTAAAACTTTTCAGTTTTTAAATACTCAATAATGATAAACTTTTGATACTTCTAGAATTTCTTTTACGATTGCTTCTGATTTCTTACCAATTTTAGTAATAATAAGTGATACTTTATCTCAGTCTTTCGCTCAAGATAAATTATTTTTTGAAACATAGACATCCGTATCTTGTCCAGCAACTTTTATAAATCAACCTTTTTCATCGTACTTTCTATAAACTCAAATCAAAGCTTTTTCTGCTTTTTCAGAAGTTGATGATACAAGGTTTTCTATTCGAGACTTCGGACTAAAAATAATTTCTACGACTTTGTATATTCGAGTATTTGGATTATCTCCAATTTTTTCAATTTTTACTGTATCTCAATCTTGTGCTCAATTAAAATGCTCAGCAAAAACCATTTTATTTCATACCAATCATAAATTTGCAGTCATTTGTATAGTTCAAGTAAATTCTCTGGTTTCTGGAATTTTAGGTCTACTGATTTTTGCCATATTTTTAAAACTTTTTTATTTAAAATAAGAGTAACTTATAATGATATAAAATGGATTGTCAAATCTAAAAAAGAGAATTTTCAAAAAATATTGAAAAAGTCTGTTTTTTGTTTATATTAGGTATAAATTAAAAGATAAAAATCAGAATAATGAAACTAATACTTTGACTTGGAAATCCTTGAAGTGAATATAGCTATACTAGACATAATATTTGATTTTTATTTCTAGACTTTTTTGCTTCTAGAAACTGATTTTGAAGTTTTAAATTAGAATCTAAATTCAAGTGAGAAATTGCAGTTTGAGATATTAATGGAGAAAAAACAATTCTACTTAAACCAATAACTTATATGAATTTAAGCTGAGAATCGCTTAGAGAAATAATGAATTTCTATAAGATAGATAAAAAAGATTTTATAGTGATTTTCGATGATATGAGTATGGATTTTGGAAAAATTAGATATAGAGAAAATTGAAGTGCTGGCTGACATAATGGAATCAAAAGCATTATAAAACACTTATGAGAAGATTTCAAAAGAATAAAAGTATGAGTATGATTTAATACAAATTTTGAAGTTTCAGATTGGGTACTATCTAAATTCACAAAAACTGAACTTGATAACTTAGAAAAAAATATATTTTTTGAAGTAGAAACTTTACTTGAAGAAAAATTATAAATTAATAAAAAATAAAAAATGTATAGTTTAACAGAAGCTACTGATCTATTATTAAAATCAGAAAAATTATGATCTTGAAATACTAGCGAAAAATGAATTTTATCATATAACTCGCATAAGGTTAGACATACTTTATGAGTTTTAGAAGTAGGAAGACATATAATTATAAAATTAAAAGATTCTCAAAAATTATCTGATGATATTATAAATAAAGCTGAAATTTGTTTTATTCTTCATGATTTAGGTAGATTTTATCAAAATGATGAAAAAAGGATTTATAAAAATGATGAATTTAATCACTGAGAAAAATCATACAAAATAACAAAAGAAAATAAATATGAAGATTCCATTTGTTTAGCAATAAAATATCACGATAAATATTCAACTGATTGAGTTTTTGAAGAAGCTGATTATATTTCGATGACTGATAGAGAAAAAGAAGAAACTGTATTTTTAAGTAAATTGCTTAGAGATGCAGACAAGTTACAAAATATGCTTTATTCTATTTTCAATATTGCGCATTTATCTAAACTTGATGTTTATTCTGAATGATTAGGGAATAATGACATTTCAGAAATAAATATAAATGCTGTTAAAAATCATATATTAATTGATAGAAATAGAATAGAATCTTATGGTGACTACATTTTATCAAGTCTATGTTTTACTTTTGATATGAATTTTAATGAAACAATAGAAATATTAAAATTCTTCTGATATTTTGATAAAATTTATGCACTCCTTGAATCTAATTCAGGAGTGAGTCAAGAAAGTCTGGAAATAGTAAGAAATGAAGTATTAAA
>JAVHPF010000066.1:0-2149 GCA_036170435.1 Patescibacteria group bacterium | reverse complement strand
TTTTGGTTTTGATTTAATTTATTATATTCTGTTTGAAAAATTTGTGGTTGCATAATGGTAAAATAATGGTAAAGTAAATAAGCTTTGTGCTTTCTATACCCCAACCTAAAGGATGGGGCTTTAGTTTTTTTATAGGTCAATTTCAGTTACTTCGTTTTCTTCTTTTCACTGATTTTCAACATATTTGGCTATTATATCTCAATTTATTTCTCATACTGTTGATATGAAATATCATACAGCCCATATACTATCTACTCACCAATATATTTTTTTAAAATGTTTGTAAAACTCCTTTTTTAGTATATATGCACTTTTTCATTTTATATATCATACTGATTCAGATATAGATTTATTTAATGGTATTCTTATATACAAGTGAACATGATCTTCTTCAAATCATAGTTTTATTATTACAACTCATATTTTTTCACAAGTTTGTTCTAATATTTTTTGTAATCTTTTTTGTATTTCTTGTGTTAAAACTTTCCTTCTATATTTCGTTATCCATACTAAGTTATATCTAACATCATAGGTTGTATGACTACTTTTTTGATATTTCATCTTTACTTTTTCACATTATTTTATATACTATTGACAGTATAGTTATCATCGGACTAAAGTCAACGGGGTTTTAACCCAATGTTACATTTGAAGTTCTATCTTTTTTAATGCCCCTTCGGGGCTTTTCTGCTTAAAAGCAGGGGTTTTTTAATCCCGATGTATGGAAATAAAAGACATATACAATGGGATAATAATGAATTTTTATTCACTAGATTTTGTGAAGCAAAAACAGGATATCCTATTGTTGATGCAGCTATAAAACAACTTATTGAAACCAATCGGATGCACGGAAGAGCTCGTATGGTAGTAGCAAGTTTTTTAACGAAAGATTTACATATAGATTGGAGACTTTGAGAAGCTTTTTTTAAAAAACATCTTCTTGATTATGATGAAAATATGAATTTTTGAAATTGGCAATGGTCAGCATCAGTTTGAGCAGATCCAAAGCCTCTTCGTATTTTTAATCCTATACTTCAAAGTCAGAAATTTGACACAGATGCAAAGTTTATTAAAAAATATATTCCAGAACTCGAAAAATCAAATCTAAAATCTATTCATAATCCTTTAGAAAATATACTTGATTATTATACTCCAATAGTTGATCATAGAATTGAACAAAAAATTACAAGAAATATATATTCGTGAAAAACAGAAAAAAATTTATAAAAATTATAGACTGTGTACTAAAAAGTATGGACTTATAATATTGACAGGTCTCCATATAATTAGGTTGTGTAGAAAGGAAAAAGAATAGACTTATCTCACTCAAAATAAAACATTTCATCTATAAAAACTATCACTTATTCACATATCATTCATTCACCAATTCCAAACATTTGAAGGGGAATGTTCACATCATCTAGAATCATACCCTACCCATCAAAAAGATAGAGCTCAATTTGAATTACACCAAGATATTCTATTTGGCTCATATAAAGAAAAATACATACCTCATACTCAAGAAGTAGGTGAACCCCATTGCCATCAAAATGAATAGAACATATCTAAATCATTTCCATATGTAGATTGTCATATTTGTTTATCATAATACCATTTAGCTAATTTTGTTTTATTATTTCATAATACATACTCTCATGTATTTTTCAATTTCATTATTATTTCTCAATTATACAATAGTTTCTTTTTACTCCAAATAGAATAATTATTACTATTAATACTTCCAACATCTACCAAAACTGAATTCTTATTTACTAAATGTGGAGGACAATTTCCAGCAGTATGTCAACATTGTGGAGCATTTCACATTATATAATCAATTAATATAGTCCACCCACCTCAATCAGTCGTCATATCACAATATGCTTGAAAACTTCAATTTCAATCTGGATTTATCATATATACTCAATCTCTTCATGTACTTCATGAAAATCAAAAATTATCAGATATTTCTTTACATGATTTATAATCTTTTTTAAAATAAGATACTATCATTCATAAACTACTTCCTGTTCCACTCACAGTTCCACTTTGAGTATTATCAATCATAGCCTTATATGTAGTATTTGTTTTTAGTATATCAATTCCCGTTCCACTTACTGGACTATTATCTTCATTTAATAATATTCCT
>JAVHPF010000065.1:0-10533 GCA_036170435.1 Patescibacteria group bacterium | reverse complement strand
AGGCTTTTATTTAGTTTGCATAGATTAAAGTAATATATATAATAAAAATATTTAAATTATAATATAATTAAGAATGAGAATTTTACTTATAGAAGATGATATCCAGATTTCAAAAAATATAGAAGAATTTTTAAAGCAAAATACTTTTGCTGTTGATGTAGCACTTGATTGAGAGATGTGATTTAATCTAGCAAAAAGTTCAAATCCTTATGATATAATAATTCTTGACTTAATGCTTCCGAAAAAGGATTGAATAAATATTTGTAAGGACTTAAGAAAACTTGATATAAAGACACCAATTATAATGCTTACAGCTAAAGATACTATTGATAACAAAGTAGAATGATTAGATAGTTGAGCAGATGATTATTTAATTAAACCGTTTTCTCTTAGAGAATTATTATCAAGAATTAATTCTATTATTAGAAGATCTTATGATAATTTAGAAGATTGAACGAAATTATCAGTTTGAGATTTAATTTTGGATACTAAAAGCAAAAAAGTCATAAGATGAGGGAAAGATATAATTTTATCAAAAAAACATTTTCAAATACTCGAACTTCTTATGAGAAATAAATGAAAAGTAATTTCAAAACAAGAAATAGAAGAACAATTATGGGATATGAATGCTGAACTTTGGAGTGATGTAGTTAGATCTCATATACAAATAATTAGAAGTAAAGTAGATAAAGATTTTCCTATAAAACTTATAAAAACGGCACATTCTATGTGATATTCTATAAGCGAAGATTAAGATGTTTAAAAATATTCCAATTAAAATAAAATTATCTCTGCAATTCACATTTTTTACCCAAATTATTTTGGGTTTTTTATGAGTAATGATATTTTTTCTATATTTAAATACTATAGAAAATACTAGAAAAAATATTCTAACTATAGAATATGAAAATATAAAAAATAGTATAATAAGCACAAATTATACAAAAGATTGACTTGAATTAGAAGAAAAAACTATTGATAATATTGATAAGGCTACAAATTTAGGTTTGCTTATATTTATTTATGATAAAGATTCTAATATTGTCGAATCAAGTTCAACTATTGAATGAACTATAGATAAAACAAAAACTTGATATTTTAATCAGTTAATTAACTCGGAAAATTATACTTTTTATTCAGGAATTCATAAAAATCTTAGAATAATTGTATGATTAAGTTTAGAAATAAATTATAAAAATATTTATAATTTGGCAAAAATTATTTTAATAAGTTTTTTTGTTACAATACTAATATCTCTCATTTTTTCTTACATTTTTGCAAAAAAAGCATTATCTCCTATAAATAAGCTTATAGATGATATAGATAAAACAGATATTGCCGAAGAAAAAGATTCAAATATTTGAAAAAAATATTTGAATGATGAGATATGAATACTAGCGAGAACTTTTGATACTTTTATAAACAAAGTTAAATCTAGTATAAAGAGGGAAAAAGAGCTGTATGAAGATATTAATCATGATTTAAGAACTCCTTTGATGGTAATAAGTTCTTCTATAGAATTACTTAAATCTTGAGAATTATCTAATTACCAAATTGAAAAACTTGATATGATAGAGGATAATTCTACTAAAATGAAAAATCTTGTAAATGAATTACTTTTTTTAAATAAGAATATTATTTCAACAAGTGAAAATATAGATGTGAATATGCAATGATTTTTAAAAAATATTATTTCCAATTTCAAAATACTGCGAGATAAAAAATGAATTCCACTTATTTTAGAAATAAATGATAATTTTACACTAAAAACAAATCCTTTAATTTTAGATAAATTAATATGAAATATAATTAAAAATGCAATTTCTTATAGTGAAAAATGAGAAATTTTAATAAGTGTAGAGAAAAATAAAATATCTATAAGAGATTCTTGAATCTGAATAGAGAAAGAAGATTTAGAGAATATATGGAATAGATTTTATAGAATAGAAAAATCTAGAAATAATAAAAATTGATGATTTGGGCTTGGTTTATCTATAGTTAAAAGAATAGTAGAGGAAAACAAGTGGAAGATAAAAATAAATTCTGAAATTTGAATTTGAACAGAATTTATTATCTTTTTTGAGCAATAAAAAATCAGCAAATAATATTTATTTACTGATTTATTTTTTAGAAATGGTGGAGCATAGGGGAGTCGAACCCCTAATCTACAGGATCGAAATCTGTATGCATTACCATTATGCAAATGCCCCAAAAATTATGGTGTACTTGACTGGAATTGAACCAGCGACCAACAGTTTCGCAAACTGATGCTCTTCCACTGAGCTACAAGTACAAATAATGCGAAAGCTATTCTATTAATTTTTTATTTATAGTAAAGCTTTTTTGACTAAATCATTTTTTTTATATAATGGTGTAGTACAAAATTATTAATTTTTAAGATTATTTATTTATGGTTTGATATTTACTTAAATTACTTGCTTTAGTTTTAGTGGCTTTTTCTGTTATTGCTACTTATTACTCTAAAGATTTTTCTTTTCATAATGAAAGCTTTACAAGCTATACTATGTATGTAATTTTTATGTTTATTGCATATGGTATTTATAAATTTTTCCAAATTAGTTTAGCTGAAGATAAAGTGAGATTTTCACCATTTTCATTGTTTTTATACTTTATAGGGCATTTATTTTTACTAACAATAGTATTTTTTAGTATTTCTAGCCAGCCTCTTGGTTATTCTATGGTATTATTTTTCAAAATAATTTTATATTCAATTATTCCAGTTTCTCTTGTTTTATTATCATATTCTACTTGAAAGAAAATAATGTCTTATATAAAAGATTTTTCACAAGAAACTACTACTTTTAAATTTTTATCGTCTTTAGGCTTAGGGTTCACAGTATTTCTAACATTTCTTACTATTTGTGGAACATTTTGACTTTATAATATATATTCAGTTTTAATTATTATTTTAGGGCTTTGATTTTTTTCATTTAAAGAAATTAAATCTACTTTTTCTTCTATTTTTGATTATAAAATAGAACTCCCAAAACACGACAGTGATAGTGATGATTTCTTTTCACAAATCAATTTATATCTTTTATCTTCAGAATTTCTTTTTATCGTTTTGACTTTTTTGCTTTCTGTAAATCTTATAAATATAGTTAGACCTATGCCAATTGGTTGGGACGATTTATGAGTTTATATGAATTTGCCACAAATTATGTGATTAAGTGGTGATATAAAATGATATTGAATTGTTGCTTGGCAAACTTTTACTTGAATTGGATTTATGATACATTCAAATGTTCAAGCTTTTTTCTTGAATAATGTAGGTTGATTTTTATCTGCAATAGTTATAGCTCTAGCTATTTGAGATTTATTAAAAAGTACTAAAAAAACTTTTATAAATATTCCTCTTTTGACTTCAACTATTATTCTTTCTATGCCAATGGTCGTTTTCCAACAAGCGAAAGATATGAAACTAGATCCAGGTTTATTATTTGTTACGGTAATTTCTATGTATATGATTTTCTATGTATTTTTAAAATATATAGGATATAAAAATGAAGAAGAAATTTTTAATGAAAAATGAAAAATTAAAGAATCATTTCAAACAAAAAATTGAAAAGAAACTGTAGAAATAAGTTTTGAATCAAAAAATAAAGATTCTAAATTTGCTTTCTTTTCTTATAAATTTAACTCATTTTGAGAAACTGATTTATTTGAAAACAAAACATATCTGTATTATATTTTTATTATCTGAATAATTGCAGGACTTGCTTTTGCTATCAAATTTACAACACTAATGCTTGTTATAGCTTTTATCTGAATTATATTTTTTGCTAAACTTGGTTTTTCAGGTTTTCTTGGATATTTTGCAATATTTTTAGCTGTATTTACAAAAGCAAAACTTTGGGATTATATGAATGTTGTTTACCCAAAAGATAATGCAACACTCATAAATAATTTTTCTATAGTTTCAGCTCTTATTTGAATATTACTTTTAGCTTATGCTTTTTATAAATATAAATTAGTAGCATTTAAAAAAGCTTTTGTTTTATTAGTTATTTTTCTCTCAGGATTTGTTCTTACTATGCTTCCTTGGTTTGCTAAAAATATTTATGAATCAGCTCCAAATGTAAATATTTCATCTTTACTAAATTGAAAAACATATAGTTTTACAGCAGATTATACAAAAATATATTCTCAAAAAGAAATAGATGCTATAAAAAGTAAATATGATTATGAATGAATAACATCGTCTTGAACAAGTCAGAATGAAGATATGTGAAGATATTTAGGTTATGATAAATGAGCAAATAATCTTCTTAAAATGCCATTTAACTTGACTATGCAAGTAAATCAAAGATGAGAATTTACAGATATAACATTTATATTTTTGGCCTTAGTTCCTGTTGTGTTATTATTTTTAGCATTCAAAATAGAATTATTATCTTTTTGAGTAGTTTGATTTATAGTATTAGAATATATAATTTTTGGAAATAAATTATGATTAACTGATTTTATAGGGAATTATACATATCCACGAGCTTATATATTTGTACTTTTAGCATTTTTATTACCAACTATATATTTTGTATATTGACTTAAAAATGATAAAAAATCTCAACTTTTCAGACTAAATATGATATTTGCATTTGTTTATATTTTCTTATGGACAATTGCAGCATTTGGTATAGTTTGGTATGGAATTGCTCTATATTTTTCTTTACTTTTCATGATTGCTATATGAATTGATTATATGTCATCTTATAATGATCTAGATTCTGATAAAGACAAAATAATCAAATTTTTAGGTTCAATACTTGTATTTGCAGTAGTTTCAGTTTACTTCTTTGCTTCAAGTTTCCCTCATTGATTTAATAATTTACAACAAGCTTCATATACTTCATTTAAAGCTGGACAAGTAGATCAAGTTATTTGAATATTTGAATCTCACCCAGATTATTTCAAAATACTTTTTGAATTAAATATAAAAGATGATTCTAAGGCAAAAGTTATAGCAGATATAAAGGCTATGGCAACAGATGAAAACCTAAAGAAATTTCTATCAAGTATTAACACAGCTGAAGATTTAGATAATTTCTTAATACAAATTCAAACTCAAGAAATAAAATGAGCGGATCCTCTTGTTTTACAAACTATCAGACAAGAAGCTTCTCAAATGAGAGAAAAATTATATGATATTACTTTGTATCCTACAAAAGATATGAAGAATGAAGGATGAATTTATAGAATAGGAACATTCTTAACTTATTTTATTAGTGAAAATAGAAAAAGATTTTTGGATGATAGTTTAGTTATGGAATTTCATAAATATATTTTTGATAAAAATCCTGATATAGCAATTGATAGAATTAAGAAACTTGGAACTTCATATTTCTTAACAGATTTAAATGCTGCAACTATTGATCGTGATCCAAGACATGATTTAACAAAAAGATATGAAGAATTGTTATTCTCTTATACTTCAAATAAATTAGAACTTGTTTCAACTGATAGTATGTGTTTAAGAGTTGCTTTAGATGATTATAAAAAATCAGATAAATCTGAAATAGCTAAAAAGGAATATATTCGTGTTGCAGGAGTAAATTATGAATCTTATGAAACAGATGCTTCTGGAAATGAAAAAACTATTGCAAGAGGAGAAAAACAATTAGCTTGTTACAATCATATACTAACTCTTTTACAAGAAAATAAGATAAATGAAACAAACTATAATTATCTTCTTCCTATAAAGAATTATTTGGAACGAAATAAGATAACAGATCAAAATCAATTATTACAAATATTTCAACAATACATTACACATTGATGGTTAGCAGTGTTTAAGATTAAGTAAAACATTTTGTTATAAATTTTAAGTCCGGACTCTTTGGAGTCCGGACTTTTTATGTTTTTTTATTTTATATTATGTTTTTTTCACTTAGCAAGCAGTTCCATATAATCTTTTATATAATCTGGATTAGAAGACATTTTTGATTTTAAATCTAATTCTATCTTTTTATAAGTATCTTTATTAATTTTATCTAATATTTTTTCCAAATCTATAATTATTTTTTCATTAGTTTTTCCATCAATATAATTTTCTATTTCTATTTCAAGCCCTCTATATTTTTCTTTTTCTTCTAGTGGAAGTTTATTTAAAAAATCTTTTCATTCTTCTATAACTGATATAAGATTTTTTGAAGCATTTTCCGGAAAAATTAGTTTGTTTGCTACAATTTCAGCTAGATTAATATCACTAAGTATATATCCGATAGCTTGGTCTTCTGCTGTTATTTGAAGTGATTCATTTTTTTTGAAACTCTCTTTTCTTTCTCGTCTTGCTAATTTTGTATTTCTAAATTCATCACTTACTATTTTTTTATCTATATCTAGTTCTTGCGCTATTTCTTTTAGATAAAAATCTATTTCTATGCTATCATTATAGCTTTTTAGAATATGAAGAATTTCACGCAAAAATTTTCTTTTTTCTTCGATGCTGTTTAGATTATAATCAGCTTTTAACTCTCTTATATAGTAAGTTATAGGACTTAGAGCAGAGAGAATCATTTTCTCAAAATCTCATCATTTTTTTAGTATTTCATCAGGATCTTTTCAGTTTTCTAGCTTTATAATTTTTAATTCTATTTCTTTATTTTTTAGGTTTTCTATAGCTAGTTTTGTAGCATTTTTCCCCGCATTATCTCGGTCAAAACAAAGATATATTTTTTTTGTAAGTCTTTTAATTACATCAATATGTTTATCTGTAAGAGCTGTTCCACTTACTGCAACTGCATTTTTGAAATTGTATTGATGTAAACTTATTGTATCCATATATCATTCTGTTATGATAATGAAATCTTTTTTTGTTATTTCAGATTTTGCTTCAAATAAAGCAAAAAGTATATTACTTTTATCATAAATAGTTGAAGCAGGAGAATTTAGATATTTAGGCTCTCCGGCATCAATAATTCTACCAGCAAAAGCAACAGTATCTCATCTTTGATTTTTTATAGGGAAAATAATTCTGCCTATAAATTTATCTTTTTTATCTCTGATATTCAAGAAAACATTTGTTTGTTCGATTGCTTCATCGTCATATCATTTTTCTTTTAAATATCTATATAGATCAAGTCCAGAATCAGCATATCCAAGTTTAAATTTTTCTATACTTTCTTCTGTTAGTCCTCTTTTTAGTAGATAATCCATTATTTCAGGATATTTTTTCAGTGAATTTTGATAATAAGTTCAGACATCTTTGAAAAGAGAATAAACATTTTTCATTATTTTCTCTTTTTCTGGATTTACTCATTCTATTTTTAGTCATAATTGGCTAGCAAGTATTTCAACGGCTTCTCTAAAAGTACAATTTTCTATATCCATTATGAATTTTATTGCTCAACCTCATCTATGACAACCAAAACAATATCAGATTTGTTTAGAAGGACTTACTACGAAACTGGGAGTTTTTTCATTATGACCAGGAAACGGACAAAGAGCCTTGTAATTGGCTCAATTTTTTTTCAACTTTGTGTATTTTCATACCAAATCTACTATATCAATTTTGCTTTCAATTTCATCGTATATGCTCATATTTTGTTTGATATTTTAGTATATTTTTTTTTATTTTAATGAAAAATTATAAAAACAAAAGTTTAACTTAACTTTTTTTATTCAAATTTTTGATTTATTTTTTAAAATGTGATAAAGTTATAAAGTAATTAATTTCTAAATTATCTAAATTATGGTTAAATTAAATTTATCTGCTATGCAAAACAATGCTACAGAAACTGCTAATATAACAGAAAATAATGATTCAATTAAACAAGTAAAATCACTAGAAACTAAAGGTGCAATTATTAATGTTGCCCCAATTCAGAAGAAAAAAATGTCTCTAAATTCACTTATTTCTGGAACAAGTGAAGAAGAAATATCTGAAATAAAACAGAATTTTTCAGAAAAAGAAGAAAAATCTAGTGATATTTTAATCTCTCAAAAAAAAGAAGAAATTAAAAAACCTTCAAATAAATCTAAAATTAGTTTAGGTTTATTAAATAATGAAGCTAATCTAGAATCTTTAGAAGAAGAAAAAGTTAATATATCAAATCAAGAAACTCAAATTTCAGATATCAAAAAAGAAGAAAAACTTGAGATTGTAGAGAATAGTAAAATTGAAGAAAAAAAAGAAGAAGTGAAAACTGTAAATATTTCTGATGGAGATACTATAGGTAATTTAATAACAGATATAAATAAAACTGAAATGTTTGCTTGATATGTGTCTTCATTTGATAAAGAAATGGAAGCATTAAAAAATAAAAATATTAAAAAAGAATCTAAACTGGAAAAAAATAAAAAATCTGATATACTTGTGGAAACACAAATAATCCCAGTGTCTGAAGAAAATGAAGAATTAGATTTAGATAAAATTATAGAGAATGTAAAAACTAAAGAAGAAAATACTATTATAAAAACAGATTTATTAGCTTCTATAGATAATCCATTATTAGAAGAAAAAATAAATACTCCTTTGGAAAATCTTAATAAATCTAAAGAAAATATTTTTAAAACTAAAAAGAATTTTAAAATTCCTGCGATGATTTTTTCTGCATTTGTTCTTGTTGCCAGTTGATTTTTCTATTATTTAAACTTAGATAAAACAGTAAAAGATAATAGTTTAAAAGTTAATGTCATAGAAACAAATAATCATGATACAAATCAAATTAAGGATAATAATGACTCTATAAATAATATAAAAACTATAGAAAATAATATTAATAATACAACAAAAAGCGAAGAAGTAAAACAAAAACTTATAAAATATTTTAAAAATAAACAAAATAGTGTTAAAATACAGTAAATAAAAATTAAAAATAAAATTATGAAAACTTTTAAAGATGTAGAACAAGTAGAAATTCAAAAAAACTTGGGTGATTTACCTAAGTTTATAAATGCGGTTTTTGATGAAGCTATATCATCTAAAGTATCTGATATCCATCTGGAAACAGTAAGAGATTTTATGTTACTTAGATATCGTATTGATTGAGATTTTTTTATAAAAGCAAAAATAGCTCTTGATAATTATGCTGCTATTATTACTATGATAAAAGTAATGGCAGGTTTAAAAATAGATGAAAATAAAAAACCACAAGATTGAAAAATTTCATATAATTCAGAAAAAATATGACAAGAAGTTGATATGAGAATATCAATTATGCCAACTGTTTATTGAGAAAAAGTAGTTATTCGTATACTTAGTCAAGATTCTAGTATATTGAATTTAGATAATATGGGTTTTTTAGAAACAAATAATGAAAAAATAAAAAATGTTTTAAAATCAAAATACGGTCTTATACTTGTTGCCGGACCAACTGGGTCAGGTAAATCTACAACTCTTTTTTCACTACTTAAGAGTTTTAATCCACTTGAAATAAATATTTCAACTTTGGAAGATCCAATAGAATATAATATTGATTATATAAATCAAACTCAAGTTAGACCAAATATTTGATTTGGTTTTGCTGAATGACTTAGATCTTTAGTTAGACAAGATCCAGATGTTATAATGGTATGAGAAATAAGAGATACAGAAACTGCTACATTGGCTGTAGAAGCGTCTTTAACAGGTCATCTAGTATTATCAACTATACATACAAATTCTGCAGCTGCAACAATTCAAAGACTTATGAATATGTGAGTTGAACCATTTTTGATATCTTCCGCTTTAAAAATGGTAATAAGTCAAAGACTTGTAAAATGAATTTGTCCACATTGCAAAAAAGATGCAAATCCGAGTAGTCTATTAATGAAAAAAGCCAAAGAAATACTTGCTCCAGTTTTAGATGAATCAGAATTAAATAATTTGAAATTTCATGAAGGAGAGGGTTGCGAAAAATGTAATAATACTTGATATAAATGAAGAATCTGAGTACATGAAGTTTTAGTTTTAGGTGATTATTTAGAAGAAGCAATTTTATCTAGACAATCAGCCTCTGTTATACAACATATATCAGAGAATAATGGTATGATTACGATAATGCAAGATGCTGTTTTAAAAGCAGTTATGTGAAAAACAACACTTGAAGAAGTATTTAAACTTGTATAACAATTTTTTATGATAAAACAAAAAATAAATAAATTAATGTTAAAATTACAAGAAAATAAGACAAAAAAAATGCAGAAAACTTTATCAAAACCAATAAAAACTTTTGATGAAGCTATAACTAGAGTTAAAAATCTTATTTCCTTATGAAATTTAAACGAAGCCGAGACTATTTTGAATAGTCTTTTGTCTCTTGAATCTACAAACTTAGAAAAGATTGTAAATTCAGAATTACCTGATACAAAGAAAGAACTGTTTCAAAAAGACAATGAAAGTAAATTGCTTAGAATAAAAAATTTACATAATCTTATTAAGTGAAAAAAACTTTGAATTTCTTTTACAAATGTCGAAGAATTTGGTTATATTGAGACTATAAATATAACAAAGAAAAAAATTAAAGAAAAAAATTTTGTTGATGCTAGATTATTTCTTATGAAAACAAAACAAAAAGAAAGAAATCTATTTAA
>JAVHPF010000064.1:0-2172 GCA_036170435.1 Patescibacteria group bacterium | reverse complement strand
GGTGGAACTTCTTCCCCCATAAGCATTTTAAAAACTTCATTTGCTTTTTCAGCATCATCAATTTTTACTCTGTACATTTTTCTCGCTAGTGGATCCATAGTTGTTTCCCAAAGTTGTTCTGGATTCATTTCTCACAATCATTTATATCTTTGAATATTTTCTCAAACAACTCAATGTTCTTTGATAATTTCATCTTTTGCTTCATCAGAATAAACATACCAAAATTGTTTACCTTTTGCTAGTCTATATAAAGGTGGTTGTGCAATATAAAGATATCCGTTAGCAATCAAATCTTTTAAATATCTGAAGAAGAAAGTAAGAAGTAGAGTTCTAATATGAGCTCCATCAACATCGGCATCGGTCATGATAACTATTCTATGATATCTAAGTCTAGATAAGTCAAAAGTTTCTCAAATAGAAGTACCAAGTGCTATGATAAGATTTTTAATTTCTTGATTACCAAAAATTCTATCTATTCTCGCTTGTTCTGTATTTAGGATTTTACCTCTAAGTGGTAAGATTGCTTGAGTTTCTCTATTTCTTCATTGTTTAGCAGAACCTCCGGCAGAGTCTCCTTCTACAATGTATATTTCAGAAACTGCTGGGTCTTTTGAAGAACAGTCAGCTAGTTTACCTGGAAGAGTCATTCATTCTAAAGCACCTTTTCTGATAACAGTATCTCTGGCAGCTCTGGCTGCTAATCTAGCTTTGGCTGCTAGAATAACTTTTTCACACATTCCTTTTGCTGTTGTAGGATTTTCATCTAAGAATTCAGCAAGTCTTTCAGCAAAAACTGAATCAACAGCTCATCTTGCCTCTGAAGTACCTAATTTAGACTTAGTTTGTCCTTCAAATTGTGGATCAATAACTTTAACTGAAATTACAGCAGTAAGTCATTCTACAACATCTTCATTTGTAAGATTTTGGTCTTTTTCTTTCAAAATACCTTTATCTCTTGCATATTTATTGATAGTTCTTGTTAGAGCAGTTCTAAATCAAACCATATGTGTACCACCTTCTGGAGTATGGATATTATTTACAAATGATATGATGTTATCTGAATAAGTTTTGTTATATTGAAGAGAAACTTCTACTAAAATATCATTTTTTTCTTTTTCAACATAAAATACATCTCCTATTGCATCTTCTCTTTTATTCAAGAAATTTACATAAGATTTGATTCATCCCTCAAAATAGAATTTGTATTTTTCATCAGTTCTTTCATCTTTCAAAACAAGAGTAATCCCTTTTGTAAGATAAGCTTGTTGTCTAAGTCTATTTAAAATAGTCTTATAATTAAAGTCTGTAGTATGAGTAAATATTGTTGCATCTGGCCAGAATTTGATAGAAGTTCATCTTTTTTTTGTTTTATCTATTATTTTAGCATCAAACAAAGGAATTCAAAGAGCATATTCTTGCAGGTAAACATTTCCATCTTTATAAACTCTAGCTTCTACTTTTGTAGAAAGAGCATTTACAACAGAAGCTCAAACTCCATGTAATCAACCAGAAACCTTATAACCTCCTCAACCAAATTTTCATCCGGCATGTAGAACAGTCATTATCGTTTCAAGTGCTGATTTACCAGTTTTTGCATGGATATCAACTGGGATTCATCTACCATTATCTTCTACTTCAACTGAACCATCTTTTCCAAGAGTAATGTGAATAGTATCACAATGTCCAGCCATCGCTTCATCAATAGAGTTATCTACGATTTCCCAAACTAGGTGATGTAATCATCTTTCATCAGTCGAACCGATGTACATTCAAGGTCTTTTTCTAACTGGTTCTAGTCATTCTAGTACTTGTATTTCTCGAGCTCAATAATCTCGAGTTGTTTTATTGTCTGCCATATTTATATTTCGTATACTAAAAAATAAATTTATCTCATTTAATATATTTATTTAAAATAAAAAATCAAGATTATTTGATTAGTAAGACGATAGATTTTTTTATATCTTCTAAAAAGGCTATTTTTATAGAAAAAACACTATTTTTTTGTAAAATAGTGTTTTTGTAAATTTTTGAGTCAGACGAAACTAAGTATAAAATTGCTTAAATCGAAAATTTTTAAGTGTTTTAATAAAAAATCACCGTTTTCACGATGATTTTGTATTATTCTTCTAATCAAGAAGCTCTTTCAAGCTTTTGTTGTTCATCAGCAAGTGC
>JAVHPF010000063.1:0-35483 GCA_036170435.1 Patescibacteria group bacterium | reverse complement strand
TTCTTTCGCTCTTAACGTTTTTTAGAGCTTCTATATTTGTTTTTCTTTGCATAATGTATTTAAATTATTTTCTAAACATGGGAAGTTTAGTATAAAAAATTAAAATTGTCAAGGATTATTTTTTAAACTAATTTTACATTATATCAGTTTAAATTTTGTTTCTCTAAAGTTTCTTTTATTGTATCAAATACAAAAGTATTTTCTATATTTTTTATTCCGTTTAAGTTATTTTTATTAATTTCTATAGTATTTCATTTTAAATTAAGAGGAATATTAGAAAATCAGAATTTATCTAGAGAGTTTTGTACTAAAGCAATAGTTGCTTTTTCTTTTTCTTCTTTAGTTACATTATTTGATGCTAATGCATTTTTTGCTTCACTTTCGCTTAAAGGTTTATCTGTATATTCTTTATATGCTACATATCAAACCATTGCTATCATTCACGCAGCAAAAGCATATCTCATTTTTGGACTTATTCAGAATTTAGCTAATTTTGTAGCAGCCTCTTCAGCCATTTTTAGTACTCATTTTTCAATTATTTTACCAGTAGTATATGAGAATCTAGCACTTCATCTAACTATTTCAAACATATCAGTAACAGGTCTTCATATGTAACTAGCCGTTCATTTCCATCATCATTTAATTAAATGGAATGAATCCATAGTAAATAATGCTGCTCATATAGAAGCATCTGTAAAATTTACTAGTTCTCACTTCTCATTTACTCATGCTTTTGATATCATCATAATAGGTCATACTATTGGTAATAAATACCAAAATTCATCTTTTAGAGTTTTTATTTTATCTTCACTAGCTAAACTAGTTCATGCTAAAGCTATTATAGGGAGTTTTCATAAAACTCATCTAACTATATCAGGTCAAGCTTGGTTTAACTCTTTTAACCAAGTTTTTAAATCAACTTCATTTTTAAAACTATACATAAGTCTATCACCACTTCTTGATACTTCAGCTACATGTATAGATTCTTGAATTTTAGCTAATTTTGCAAAACCTCATTTATTTTCTAATGCAAGTCTTTTTTGCATTTTTGAAACTTCATTTAGGTTTTCGCTATAGTTTAATAATCTTCCATCTTGATTCTGTATAAATTTTCAAACTATTCATTTAGTTGCCCATTGTTTATCAACAGTTATAGATTGCATTCTATTTGAAACCTTTTGTCCAAGAAGTTCAGCTTCTTTAGCTCAAGCAGGAATATTTTTTACTTCTTCCATTAAATCAGGGAATTTTTTCTCTAATTCAGGATAGTCTTTAATTAATTTTAGAAAAGTATTTTTTTTATATCATGATTTTTCAAGGACTTCTAAAAGTCAATAATTCATGTGGATTTTTTTTGTATTTTCTAATGCTTCAACTAACATTGGAGACATAGATTTACTAGCTTCTACTCATAATGATTTTTCTATATTTTTGAAATTTTCAATAAGTTTAGGATAATCATTTAACATTGCTTGAGGCATCACTCTAAATCAGTTAGCTGATGTAGGAGTTAATCAAGCATTTACTAATTTATATGATCCCCATCAAATTGCTCATAATATAGAGAAGAATAATCATCATTTTCTATATAATATAGCCATTGTAGATGCTTTTTCTTCAGGAGACATTCATTCAATCATTTTATTGAAATGTTCACTGCTTATCATATTTTGAATTCATACACTTTGTCCAATAGTATTTAATGTTATAACTATAGTATCAACTCATCATTGAACAATGTCTATTAATATTTTACTAGGTGGAATTATTCACTCCCTTATAAGTCCTAACATAAAGTATGAAGAAGTTGAAAAAATTTCTTCAAGTGAAGAGAAAGAATCTCAAACAAAAAGTCATTCTTTTGTAGGATCTTTCATTTTTTCAGCTAAATCTATAAATTTCTGTTCATCTATTTTTCCATAAGATTTTGCTATTAAAGTTTTTAATTTTGCAAGCTTTTCTGGTTCTTTTTGGAAATCTATTCAGAATTTTTTTGCAATATTTAAAGGGACTTTTTCTTGTAATCTTTTTGTATATTCTTCTTTATTTTCTTTTAAATTATTCTGAATTATTTCTACTTTTTTTTGAGTTTCCTCATTTACTGTTTCTTTTGCTTTCTCAGTTATTTCTTTAGTTTTATCACCAAATCATAACATACCAAGTAAACTTTTAAATAGATTTCAAAAGAATGTTCATAAAGCTCATAATCAAGCAAAAGCATCTTTAAATAATCATTGTACCATTTCTACTACTCATTTTTCACTTACTATAGTTTGTGCTTTAGTTTCCAAATCTTTAGCTGCTTCTTTTGCTCATTCAACTCAAGTTTGTGCTTTTTTCGCAGCAGCTTCTATTGTTTTTTGAGTTTCAGTTTTTAATTTATCCTGAGATTGTTCACTTTTTAAAAGAGTATTTGCTTTTTCTTTCAAAAACTCTTTTGTTCTAGTTAATTTTTCAGCTTCCGGTAATTTATCAATTTCATCCTTGAATTTTTTTAATTCATTTCTAGATACATTGATTGGTTGTACTAATTCTTCCATTCATTTTGTATCTATTCAGAATTTTTTTAATTCATCAATATTTGATATATTTTCAATTGTATCAGGTTTTTCAAGACTTACTGCTGTCATAATTTATAAAAATTAATTATATTTGTTTCATTTTAACATATTTTATTATTAAAAGCAAAAATGAGACTAGTTTTTAGTCTCATTTTCGGGTTTATTAATTTTTCTTTCGACATATTCAATAATTAATCCATTTATTATTCATAGGTACATAAATTCTAAATAATCTTCAATTACATCTTTTCAATTTAAATTTATGGGTTCTCAATTATTTGTTTTTCGTATTACCTCTCATGCAGCAGGTACGATTGCATATGCTCACACTTTCAGAGTTCATTTTACAATTCACATATCTTTATCTGCAAATATTATTGATTTTACAGTTTCTCAAAATCATTTAGCATCTTTAATTCCTTTTAAAATGTTATATGGTGTTGCTATTTCATGCAAGGCTGTTTTTGTTATCCACCTTCAAGGTTTATATCAGTATTTTAATAAAAATGCTTGTTCGGCCCATTTATCAAAAGCTTTTAATGCATCAGATCATTTACTTCAATCAAATTTTGATAAAAAAGACTTAGAAGTATCTTCCGCTATTTTTTTTATATCAATTCATTTAGTCTGTTTAAGTAGTTCTTCAAAATTATCACTATAAAACTTATTTAATTCAGTTTCATTAGTGATTTTTCTCCATGTTCCATTTTCTTTTACTAAAACTTCTTTCTCAGAAACTTTATATTTTCATAAAAAGTCAAAAAATCAATCTTTTAATTTTATGGTTTTTTCTCATAAATTAGCTATATTCTGTTTAGCTCTAGATTGTAGAAATACAATTTTATCTTCATCTTTAATTTTGTCTAAAATTTGTTTTTCAGAATATAGTATATCGTCTCATTCTATTTCAAATTTTCAATCAGCTCTTTTTTTATAAGTATTTTCTCAAATTGTAATACTTTGGTTTTCTTTTAATTCTTTTTTAAACAAGTCAGTAAATTTGCCTTTTGCAAATTTAGAAATATTTCAAGCATTATCTAAAATTTCTTCACTTGCTCTAGCTTCAGTATTAATAGTTTCTTCTGTAGCTTTTGTTCATTCATTAGCTGTGCTTTTTACTGTACTTTCAGTAGTTTTTTCTCATTTTGCTAATTTTTGCAAAATAGTTTCTATTTCTTTCCCAAAAGTTTGTTGAATAGATAATTCTCTAGCACTAATTTCCTCTCAATTTTTTATTTTATTAGCAATAGATTCTAGTATATCTTTTGGTATTTCTCATGTTTTTGTAAATGCATCAAAAATTTCATCAGAAATAGTTTCAGGAATTTTTGATTTTAATAAATCTTTAGCAATTTCTCTATCAAGTTTTTTTATTTCTTTTCGTCTTTCTATTCATTTTCAATTAACTTCTGTAATTCACTTTGCATCTAATTCTTTATATAAATTTTCATATTTTGAAGCATATTTAGAATATATTCATGTTGGTAATCAATTTTCTAAATTAGCTCCTCTTGATTCCTCTAACTCTTTTGCCATTTTTATTGTGTACCTTCAATGCCTTATTTCTACTATTTTTTCTGAAGATTTAGTTTCTACATTTTTTGCAGTAACTTTTTTCTCTTTAGCAGCTTTTTTAATTTCTTTTTCTCGAGCCTTTCTTAAATCATTAGCTTCTTTACTATGTTCTAATCATATTTGTCATTTTTTAGCAGCAGTTTCTCAAATTCAGAAAAATCTGTCTTTGAAAAACGATTCCATTTTATTAAATTCAGCGAGTTCTTCTGGTTTTAGCGTTTTTGCAAATTTTGCTATTTTATATCATTTTGTAGCTGCTGTCATTCAAGGTACTAATCATAGTACTGATAATGCTCATTCAAGATATGATTGTTTTCAATTATTGAATCTAGGATCTACAAATCATGATTTTTTAAGAATTTGCCATCAAGCATCTTCATTTCATGATAAAAATTCCTTTATATTATATCCATCATAAGCGGTTCAAATAACTAGAGATGGAGCTGTTCATATTCAAGTAAATCATGCTAAGTCAACGGCTACCATAGCTCACATAAGAGCCATATATTGAATCATATAATTTTTCTTCTTTCAATTTTCATATATATCAACTTTACCATCTGGATATTTTATTGTACCATTATATAAAGTTCTTAATCATTTGTCGTTTTTAATAAAATCTCAGCTCATTATACTTCCATCGCTAGTTTTTATATTTTGAGCTATTTCGTGTTTAATTTCTTTTGTTTTTGGTTCAGTTTTTAGTGTAGTAGTAGGATTTGTAGTTTTAGGATGTTTTTCTAGAGTATTTTTAGCTGGAGTATGTTCAGATTTATGATTTTTTTTAGGAGCATCAACAGTTTTAATTCCAACAATTTTTTCCAAAGCTTTCATTGTTTTTGGTCAGAAAAATCAATCAGACTTAATTTTTGCTCAAGAACTTATTAACAAGTCTTGAAGATTTCTTACTCGTATATCACTAGAACTAATTAAAGTATTCCCTAAAGCTTCTTTTATTTCTTTTTGAGTTTTATCATTTTCATCTAGTTTTTCGAGTACAGTATTTATTCTTTGAGAATAAGTTTCTATGTGTTTTTCATTATATCTTTTTTGAGAATCACTATTTTCATTGACTTTATTTTGATCTTTTATTACTTCTGATTTATTAGCTACAGTTTCGTCAACTATAACTTGTTTTTCTTCACTATAGTTTGATAAAAGTTTTTCAAAATCTTTTTGATATGAAGAAAGTTTAGTTATAACAACATAATCAGAATTTTTAGCAGTCTGATCTTGTAATAATTTAATTATTTCTTCAAGTTGAGTCTTGCTCGCTTTTTCTGATTTAATAACTTCTAAAATAGACTTAGCTTCATCTAATTCTTTAGAATCTATTCAATTTGATGCTAAATTTTGTAATTTTTCTATTTGTGTTTTTATTTGTATTTCACTCATAAAATTAATTTATTAAATATTATTTATTCTATCCTACCATAAATTTTTTTTATTTGCAAAAATTTGAAAACTTTTTATTTTATATCTATGAAAAACCTTTTAAATTTCTTCCCTTCTCAAGGGAAGCCCCCATCAGGGGGATGGGTTTTATTTATTAAATCAACAAATAAGATGCTTCCAAGAATTTTAAAATATGCAGTAAAAAATATACTTAGAAATAAATTTCTTTCTATTTCTTCTATACTTGTTCTTACATTATTAATATTCTTTATTAATATTCTATTTGTTTTACATAATGTTACTTTGAAAGTAATGAACTCTATAAATGATAAATTAACAATTTCTCTTTATTTGAAAGATACTTATGATAAAAATTCCACTGAAACTTTAGGTCTTTTAAATGATATATCAAGAGATTTCCCAAATATAAAAATAGATTTCAAATCAAAAGACCAAGTTATGGAAGAGCTTAAGAAAAAAGACGAAGAGCTTATTAGAATACTAAATTCTGATTGAGTAAATCCACTTCCAGCTACAATTTCTATATCAAATATTAAATTAAATGATTATGAATGATTAGATTCTATTATAGAAAAAAGAATGTTTATATTTATTGATTCAAATAAAGATGCTAAAAATAATGTATCAAATTATAGGGATCAATATGATAATATTATAAAAGTTATACATACTATTAAAACTCTTCAAATGTGACTATACTTTATTATAGGAGTTTTTGTAATTTCTATATTTGTTATAGTTTATAGTATAATAAGTAATTTTATATTCTATTATAGAGATGAAATATATATAACTAAACTTGTTTGAGGCTCTAATATTTTTATATATTGACCATTTTCTCTACAATGAGTTATATATGTATTATTATCTTTTACATTTAGTATAGCATTATTTTTATTATTATTACAAAATATAAATTTCTTATTTTCGTCATTTTCATATAAAGAATTTGTTTTTAATAATACAAGTATGAATTTATTCTTGATAGAATTAGTTGTTTTTTCTAGTCTTTGAGCATTGAGTGGCTATTTCTCAAGTAAAAAATATATCTAGAAAAAAAAGTAAAAAAAAAATTTGCAATTATTCAAAACTTTTATATAATTCCCTAGCTTTTTAAAAAGTAAGGGATCGTAGCTCAGCTGGTTAGAGCGCGGCACTGTCACTGCCGAGGTCGCGAGTTCGAATCTCGTCGGTCCCGCCATTAAGAAGTTATTATGGGGCATTAGCTCAGTTGGCTAGAGCACCTGCCTTGCACGCAGGGGGTGAACGGTTCGACTCCGTTATGCTCCACCATTTTAGTTTTAAATTTTATTTCTATGGGATTATCGAATAAGAGACCTAGAACTCTTAATTACTGAGTAAATAAAAAATGACCTAAATCTTGAAATAAGGTACAAAAAGCTATAGATCATTTCTTGACATTAAAAAAGAGAGAAGAAATAGAATGAACTACTAAGTGGATTTCTAAAGCTTACGAATTTGTTAATGTTAAGTTAAAGAAATATTGAATTAATACTAACAAGATATAATATGGCAAGATTAACAGGACATGCTCACAGAAAGCTTAGAAGAGCTTTACAAATTATAGAAAAAAAGATTAAGAAGATTCGTTCTTAATATTTTTCTTTTAAAAAATGTTTTAAAATTATTTTAATTAATTACTTTTATATTATGGCTTTTGATAGATCTAAACCACATATGAATATTGGTACTATTGGTCATGTAGATCATGGTAAAACTACTACTACTGCTGCTATCTCATCTGTTTTAGGACACATGAATGGTGCTGAAATTAAAGATTTTGCTGCTATTGATTCTGCTCCAGAAGAAAGAGCAAGATGAATCACTATTAATACTGCTCATATTGAATATGAAACAGCTAATAGACATTACGCTCACGTTGATTGTCCAGGACATGCTGATTATGTTAAAAACATGATTACTGGTGCTGCTCAAATGGATGGTGCTATCTTAGTAGTTGCTGCAACTGATGGGCCTATGGCTCAAACTAGAGAACATATCCTACTATCTAGACAAGTATGAGTTCCATATATCGTTGTTTTCATGAACAAATGTGATATGGTTGATGATGAAGAAATGTTAGAATTAGTTGAAATGGAAATTAGAGATTTACTTTCTAAATATGATTTCCCAGGTGATGATACTCCAGTTATTAGAGGTTCAGGGCTAGTTGCTCTTCAAAATCCTACTGATATGGATAAAGCATACGGAGCTAAATCTATTATTGAATTATTTGATGCTATTGAATCATTCATCCCAGTTCCAGAAAGAACTCTTGACAAACCATTCTTGATGTCAGTAGAAGATGTATTTTCTATCAAAGGTAGAGGTACTGTAGTTACTGGTAAAATAGATCAAGGTGTAGTTAAAGTTGGTGAAGAAATTGAAATCGTTGGTATCAGAGATACTAGAAAAACTACTGTTACTTGAATAGAAATGTTCCATAAATTATTAGATCAAGGACAAGCTTGAGATAATGCTGGACTTTTACTAAGAGGTATAGAAAGAGACGATGTAGAAAGAGGACAAGTTCTTGCTAAACCAGGATCAATCAAACCACATACTAAATTCGAATCAGAAGTATACGTACTTACTAAAGACGAAGGTGGTAGACATACTCCATTCTTTAAATGATATAAACCACAATTTTACTTCAGAACTACTGATGTAACTGGTGGAGTTGAATTACCAGCTGGTGTAGAAATGGTTATGCCTGGTGATAATACTAAAATGACTGTTGAATTACAAGCTCCAATAGCTATGACTGAATGATTAAGATTCGCGATTAGAGAATGAGGAAGAACTGTAGGTTCATGAGTTGTTTCTAAAATTATCGCTTAATTTAGACTGATATCCTTTCTAGCTTGATTACTTTTTCAAGCTAGAAAGTAATTAGCTTATATTAATTTATTATTGTACTTTAAAATATATGGCAAAAAAAACATCTCAAAAGATAAGAATTAGAGTAAAAGCTTTTGACCACAGACTTCTAGATGAAGCTGTTAAAAAAATAGTTATGATAGCTAGAGATTCTGGAGCTATGGTTGTTGGTCCTATTCCTCTTCCTACAGAAATAGAAAAAATAACTGTAAACAGATCTACATTTGTAAATAAAGACGCTAGAGAACAATTTGAAATAAGAAGACATAAAAGACTTATTGATATACTTGAACCAACAGCAAAAACTTTAGAAATGCTACAAGATGTAAGTATTCCTAGTGGAGTTGGTGTTGAAATTAAAGTTTCATAATAACTGTGCGAATTGTATGGGATATTTTTAAACCATATAATCAATTATTAATTATTAAAAAAAATAGTTTATGGCTAGAGTTTGTGAAGTAACTGGTAAGAAAACTTCTGTTTGAAATAATAGAAGTCATTCTATGAGAGCTACTAGAAGAAAATTTTTACCTAATCTTTTTTATAAAAATATCTTAGATAAAGAATCAGGAATCGTATATAGAATAAGAGTTTCTGCTGCTGGATTAAGAACATTAAAAAAGAAAGGAGTAATATAATAAAAAATGTAAGATTGTAGAGGTGAATATTTTACCTCTACATGATCTACAATTTGCCCGGGTGGTGGAATTGGTAGACACGCGGGACTTAAAATCCCGTTCCTTCGTGGAGTGCGGGTTCGATTCCCGCCCCGGGCACCATTAAAAAAGAACAAAAATTTAAAAATACTAATTTGTAATTAAAAAAATATGCTTAAAATAAGACTAGCGAGAGCTTGAAAGAAAAATTCACCATTTTTTAGATTGGTTTTAACTGAAGATTCTGCAGCTGCTAAACACGGTTATAAAGAAATACTTGGTTTTTTTAATCCTATGACTAAAGAATTTAAAATAAATGATTTAGATAAAATTAAAAAATACATATCTAATGGTGCTCAATTCTCAGAAAGAGTTGTTAAATTAATGAAAATGAATGACATTTCTCTATAATTTTACCATAATACCCCCTAAGATTCATTTTTTAAGGGGTATTATTTTTATTTTTTTAAACATATAAATTTCATGAAAGAAGTAGATTTTTTAAAATTTGTTGTTGAGAACATAGTTACTCATAAAAATGAAATAGAAATAGAAAGAAAAGAAGATGAATTTGGTGTTTTATTAACTTTAAAAGTTAATAAAGAAGATATGCCTTATATTATAGGTAAAGGATGAAATATAGTTACATCTATGAGATCTTTACTTAGAGTTTTAGGTTTGAAATTAGGCAAAAAAATTAACTTAAAAGTTTTGGATTAATTTTTTATAAAAATTAATTTTGTGATTTAACTCAATTTGAGTATATTAATTATGAATTGAATTTACCTTTAAATTTAACTTTAAAAAACTTATGTTTATTGAAATTGCTAATGCCGCTGCTGTTACAACAAGTCCACTTTTTACATCAAGAATGGAATTAGGAGATTTTATACTTCTTGCTATTTCTCTACTTGTATTTTTTGCTTGAATTTTCTCTATAGGATATATTTTACGGGGATGATTATTATTGATACTTTCTGGTGGAAAAGATGATAAAATGAAACCAGCTATCAATTCTATAAGATATGCAATAATTTGATTTATCGTTATAGTTTTATCACTATACATATTTCCTAGAATAGCAGGTCTTCTTGGTTTAGATGTTTCTAAATATTCTAGTCCAGATAAAATATTCAAACAAATCAAAACACTTTGAGATAAAGTACTTTGAACTCAGTCATCTACAGAAATAGATGTTAATTCTACGGATTCAACTCCTGCTCGATTGCCTGATGATTTCTCAAATTTATAAATAAAAAAATCACAAAATTTAAATTTTGTGATTTTTTATTCTCTTATGTCTTTTTTGAATATAAAATATATCCATTTCTCAAAATTAGTCATATTATCATAAATATTTGTTTTAGTAGTTTCTTCCTCAGTATCGGCAACTTGTTTTTCTGTTGTTTTTATGAATTTAGTATATTGACTTTCACTAGTTATATATACAACTTTTTCTCATTTATTTTTCATTCCTTGTTCTTCTTTCAGAACTTTATTTTTATAACTTTCAGTATTTAGATAATCAAGAGTTCTTTTATAATTATCTATATGTGAGCTTATTTTAGTGTTTTCAATGTTTAGGTACTCTATATTTGAATTAATTAGATATTCTTTATATTTATAACTTACAATTAAGTACATTAAATATAGCATAACAATAATTAATACAAAAAATATGTATTGTTTTCTCATAAATTAAAAATATTTGAATAATTATTTATTTTTGTTAGAATGGATTATAAATAATTTAGCTTATTTAACAAATCAAAAATGAAAATACTTTTAAATAAATTTGTTCTTTTTACAGTTCTTGTAATATTTTCTCTTATTGGATACCAAATTTATCAAATCAATAGCTCTTTTGCGTATAAAGATACAAATTCTTATTTCCATATAATTAAAGGAAATTGATATTTAAACTCTTCTTGAGTTAAAAAAATACTGAGAGAAACTAGTTCTAAGGAAATACTTAAAGCATGAGATACCGTTTCAACAATTTGAGCTTGAAGTTTGTGAGTTATAGAATGGGGAGATAATTCTATTACAAGAATTTGAGGGAATTCTAAACTTGAGATAAAAGAAGCTAATGTTAAATGAGATCTATCTAGCATAAAAATAAATTTTAAATTAATTGAGTGAAAATCTTGGTCTAATGTTGTATCAATGTTTGATTCTAATTCTCATTTTAATGAAGAATTTCAAGATGTTATAGCTGCAGTTAGATGAACAGTTTTTGAGGTAAATTTGGACAATGATTATGTTTATGTAAAAGATCATCAAGTAGAAATAAATAATACGTTAAAAAATGAGAAAAAAACTTTAAATGCAGGAAATTATTATTCATTAAACTTACTTGAAATTATTAAAAATCTTGATGGGAAAGCTAAAGATGCTTTGTGGCAAAATATGAATGAAAACATAGATAAAGATTATATAAAATCTATTACTTCAAATGCAATAAATCAATTAAATTCTTATAAGTGAAAATTTAATATAAATAATTATCTTGATTCGAAATATACAGTTAAAAGTGAACTTCAAAAATCTAATCCAGATATTGATAAAATAAAAAAATTAATTTCTGAAATGACAGATGAAAATAAAAATAAGCTTTACTATATACTTATGTTTGATTATCAAAAATTAAATATTATAGATTCTTCATCAGATTTATTCACAAAAAAAATGAATTATAGAGATGTTTTGATGCTTGTTGCGACAGATGAAAATAAAAAAACTATTCTAAAATATACTTTTTATGATTTAAATGATAGTTTAAATACTTATTCTTGAGCAAATTTAGATAGTATTACAGGCTTTTTATGAGCAAATAAGAATTATATAAGTTCTCTTTGAGTTGATACTTCTGTAGTTGATTTATCAGGTAGAAATTTGAATCTAGATTGATTAAAATCTATTATGTGAAATAATATGCAAAATTTAGAAAATATACTTTGAGTTGAAAAATTGAAATCTTTGAAATGAGATTCTGTAAAAGAAACTTTGGATAATATAAATAATTCGGCAAAAGAAAAAGTAAATGATACGTTAGACAGTATTTTTAATTCCATTAAAAAATAATTATGCAATTTAAAAATTTTATTACAAGAAATAAAAAGACATCAGTTATAATATTATCAATATTTTTATTTTTGGTTTCATATTTTTGACTTTCGATTTTTTCTTATACTATTGATAAAGATTTATATTATTTGATTAAAGAATTTGTAACAAAGGATAAGGTTACAAAAAATATAGTAGTAATAAAAATAGATGATTATACTTTGAATAAAACTGGTTTCCCTATGGATAGAAAGTATTTTTTAGATACTTTAAAGCATATAGATGAATGAAAACCAGCAGTTGTTTGAATAGATGTTTTTTTTGCAGATAAATGACCTAATCCAATTACAGATAAATTACTTGCCAATAAATTTAAAGAATCGTGAAATATAGTACTAGGTTCTGCAATTTTAGATTGAAAAACTTTAGAAAAACCATATAAACTTTTTTCTGATTCAGTAAAAACAGTTTCATATTATCCACCTATAATAGATTCTAAAAATGATAAAGTATATTCTATAAGACCATTTAGAACCTTTAATAATTGAGAAGTATTAGAAAATTTTTCATTTGCATTACTTAGAAATTATTATTCATATATTTATTCAAAAGATTTTTCTTTTAAATCTGATTTAGGAGAGAAAAATTATGATTTTCCAAACTCAAAAGTATATCTTTGAGATTTTGATGATAATGCAAAATTAGATATAAATTATAGTGAAGCTTCAAAATTTTCGTATTTAAATTTTTATGATGTATATAGTGGTAATTTTAATAAAGACTTATTAAAAGATAAAATAGTTATTATTTGATATACCGCAGAATGAGTAAAAGATGATTTTATGGTTCCGGAATATGGAATAATAAAATGAGTTTATGTACAAGCAAATGCTATAAATACTGTTATGAATAATGATTATATAAAATATTTTAATAAAAATATAGAATATCTTATAGGTTTTTTATTTGCTATAATTATAGTTTATTTAAATGTTTTTTATATTAGGAAAGAATCATTATTTCTGATACTTTTTGAAACTTTCGCATTATTTATAATAGTATTTTGAGCATATTTAATATCATTTATTTGGTTTTGAATAATATTTAATTTTCCATTTGAATTTATTTTTACTTTAGTGGCATCATTTGTGTTATCATCAAGTATAAAATCATATTTTGAAGAATGAAATAAAACAAGACTTAATAAGGCTTTGTCAGAATATGTTTCTCAAGATATTGCAAACGAAATTCTTCATTGAGCTTGAAATGTTAATCTTAGTTGAGAAAAGAAAAAAATTACTACTTTTTTCTCTGATTTAGCCTGATTTACTACATTGTCAGAAAAATTATCTCCGGAAGAATTAGTAGGATTTCTTAGAGGATATTTATGAGAAATGTCTTGAGTTATAATGGATCATAAGGGCTTCATAAATAAATATGAGTGAGATGCAATAATGGCTTTGTGGTGAGTTTTTTGAAAGACTCGAGAAACTTCTAATTATGATGCTTGTATATCTGCAATTATTCAGCAAAAACACATATTTATAATGAATCAAAAGAGATTAGAACAATGAGATTCAGAGGTGTGAGTTAGAATGGGGATAAATTATTGAGATGCAATTATTTGAAATATTGGGCGAGAAGGAAGAAAAATGGAATTTACAGCACTAGGGGATAGCGTGAATTTAGCCTCTCGTTTAGAATGAGTAAATAAATTCTATGGAACAGCAATTTGTGTAAGTGAGTTTGTTTATGAGGAAGTTAAAGAGGATTTTGAATTCAGATATCTTGATAAAATTAGAGTTAAATGAAAAAATGAACCAATAAATATTTATGAACTTATTTGTATTAAATGAGATTTATCAGATATGAAGAAATCTATTATTTTAGAATTTAATGAAGCTATAGAATATTATACTGCAAGAGATTTTGTAGGTGCTCAAGTAATATTCAAAAAATTATCAGAGCTTTGAGATAAACCTAGTCTAACGTATAAAAATAGATGTGAATTATATATTGCAAATCCTCCGAGTGATACTTGGGATTTGGTATGGACAATGAATGAAAAGTAGACTTGACTTTTTCTAAAAAATCTATAAAGTAAAATCTTACTTTATAGATTTTTTTAAAATATCATTTTATGGCGACTCCAGATAAAATTAATTTACCTTGATATTGAAATACGCTTACTAGATGAAAAATAGAAGAAGGTAAACAAGTTTCACAAAAACATAAAGAACAAGTAGATGCTCTTATAAATAATTCAAAAAATTTAGCTGAAATACTTATGAAGCATAATTTTATAAAAGTAGCAGATGGTCTAATTTTTGCTGATTTTTCTTGATTTACTTTTATTAGACCAGGTTCTTGAAATGAATGATTAGCTTCATTTTTTAGAGAATTATTTTCTTCAGATTATTATATTAAATGATTTTTTCAAAATGTTCAAATATTAAATGATATATATGATAAGCAAATAAAAAAGACAGATAAGTTTTTACTTTGAGAAGAATTTATGAAAATAGATGCTTCTTGAGAATTAGAAGAACTAGAAAAAAAAGATGAGAATAAAGAAGAAACTATATTAGATATTGAGAATAAAGAAGAGGAAAAAAAGGACACATATGATTTATATTATAAACCTGCTTTTTCTGATAAGAATAGACAAGCTATTTATCCTTTCGCTCCTCAAGTTGATTATAATTCTGATAAATTTATAGCAAATTTATATAAAAAAGGACTTCGTTATTGATTTGATGCATCTTCAATATTATCTTGAATTTCTCATTCAGCATCTTGAATAAGAACAAATAAAAATTTAGTTATAGCAAGGCAGAAAGATCCAATTGATTGAACAGATGCTTTTATTGAAATAATATCATCAAAAGTTCAAGAAGATTTAAGATCTAGAGATATAGTAAAAATGTGATTAAATACTCAATCTAGAGTTGATTTATATTCTTATGCAAATGCTACTTTTGATGTAAAAGAATGAGAGGTATTACTTGAAAAAATAAAAGCAACACCATGAAAAATATGAAGAGATGTTATTTGAAAAAAAATAGATCCTAAAGCCTGAGAGGATAATATAAAATTAGCAGAAATAATATGAGAATGACTTGAAATTAAAGAAATAGAAGAACTTATTTGATGAAAAAAAGATACTAAAATTACAATTATAGCATCAAGATCTGGAACTCTGCAAAAAGATCCACATACTTGAAAATATGTTGTTAGTGATTGATATCATATTAAACGAGTGGATATAAAAACATGAAATATAAACATACATTGAGAGGATAAAATGTGTATTATAGATACTGATGTTGCTGAAGGTAGAACTATAAAATGAGATTTTGAAAAATTAGAAATTTCTTGAAATTTATATGGAACTATTGAAGTTACATGAAATACGGAAGTTATAATAAAATGAAATATGGCAGGTAGGTCTAGATTGTTTCATAAATGAACTTGAAGAATAGAAGTATGATGAATAGTATCAAATTTAGCTGCTTTAGATGCTAAAGAGGCCGATGTACACATTGCTAAATTACTAAATTGAAATGTTTATGTTAATGCTATCACTCTTTGAGAATTTTTAAACGGTAATATTATAGCTAAAAAAGTAAATATATGAGATTTGAGAGTATCTGAAAAGGCTAGAGTAAATATTGTATGAGAACAAATTGATATACAAAATTTGAACTCTCCAGGTACTTTCAGATTATTTTTAGCATCAAGTCCAGTTGATCATAGTAATTTAGCTTTTTTCGAAACAAATAAAGCATCTAAAATAACAGCATTGAAAACATTGTTATTAAAAATACCGTCAATAAAATATTCTGATTTTGAATCAAAAAATATTTGAGAAGAGCTATCTATATTATTAAATACTGAAAAAGAAAAACTATATAGATATCAAAAACTTTTACTTTTACCTGAATCTAAGATGCAGGAAGCCCATAAAAAAGTAATAGACTCTTTAGTTCCGGAGAATCTTAGAAGATTACCATTGTCATCAAAAATACAAAGTTGACAAAAAATTGTTGATAATGTGTTAAAGACTCTTAAGAAACAAGAGGACGAAATAAAATATATATTGTTAGAATTAGATAATATAAATAAGGCTATAGAGAAAGCTAACGATTTAGATAATGATCCTTATTTTTTAATTCATTCTTATACTCCAGAATCAGTTATTGAATTATATAATTATTTCTATCCAACAAATTCAGATACATTTCATAGTATTTCTAAAATGGAATATGATGCTTTTGTAAAGTGAACTAAAGTTTTAAATAGAGAAAGATTTTCTTTATCGCTGGCCCCATTTAAATATATTCCTCATAAAAAAGATTAAAATAAAAAGCATATTTTTTGAAAAATATGCTTTTTATTTTGTTTTCTTAATTTTTAAATTCAACAAGTTCAACATCAAATATTAGTTTTTTTCAAGCTAAGAAATGATTGAAATCAACTTTTACTTTATCTCAAATTACAGAAACTATTTTTGCTTTTCACATTCCAGTTTGTATTTCAAGACCAGCTTTTGGATCTATTCCAGCAGTTTTAAATTCTTTTAAATCAAGGTCTTTTACTAATTCTTTATTATATTCACCATATCAGTCTTTCGCTTCAATTTCTATAGTTTTTTTCTCTCATACTTTCATTCCAAGAACTCAAGTATCAAATCATTTAATCATTTTTCCTGCTCAAACTTTGAATTCTAGTGGTTGCTTTCTATCATAAGAACTATCAAATTTTGTTCCATCTTCAAGTTTTCAGATATAATTAACAGCTATTTGATCTCCAGCTTTTACTTGTCTATTTTTATTAGCTTCAGCTTTTTGACCTTTTAATTCATCAAGTTTTTTTAATTCTTCATCAAGATTAAATTTGTGTTCTTTTAATCCAGCATTAGAGTAATCCATAATATCTACACTTATGATTTTTACATCTTTTACTGGTTTATCATTTGAATCTGTTTTTAAACTATCAATTTTATCAATATTATCCATTCCTTCATACGTTTGTCCAAAAACTGTATGTACTCAATCAAGCCAAGAAGTAGAAGCCGTCGCTACTATAAAAAATTGACTACCATTTGTATTTGGTCAGCTATTTGCCATAGATAAAGCACCTTTTATATTGTGTAATTTTGAAGAAAATTCATCAGTAAATTCATGTCCATAAATACTTTCTCCTCACATTCCAGTTCCTGTTGGATCTCCTCATTGAATCATAAAATCTTTTATAACTCTATGGAAAATCAAACCATTATAATATCATTTTTTAGCTAAAGCTATGAAGTTTGTAACAGCAAGCGGAGCCACATCTTTAAATAATTTAATTTTTATAGTTCCATTCGTAGTTTTCATTACAGCTACTATATCTCAAGCAACTGGTTTTGCTAATTGGTAATCATTTTTTGCCATATCTTCTGTAGTATTATTATCATTTAAATTATTTGTTCAAGAATTAGTTTGTTCTTGATTAGAGTAATTATTTGTTTGTTGTTCTTCCTTTTTTTTATCAAAAAAACAAGAGCTAAGAGCCATAGTTCAAACAAGACTTATTACTATTAAATTAGATTTTTTCATATTAGTTCTTTATTAATTGTAAAAACACGAGCCATTATAAAAAAAACTAATATTTTTACAACAAAATATTAGTTTTTTTATTTTAATTATCCATTTTTACCAGCTCTTTTTCTATCAGTTTCAGTTAAATATTTTTTTCTGATTCTAATTGAAAGTGGAGTTACTTCAACATATTCACCTCTACCGATATAATCAATCGCTTCTTCTAAACTCTTTTTATTAATTGGAGTAAGTCTAAGCGCTTCATCAGTACCAGAAGATCTAACGTTTGTTAATTGTTTATTTTTACAAGCATTTACTACTAGATCTCATCCTTTTAGATGTTCACCAATAATCATACCTTCGTAAATTTCAACAGCAGGATCAACGAATAGTGGTCATCTTTCTTGTAATTTCCATAGAGAGTAAGCCATAGTTTTATCTGTTTCTCAAGATATCATAGAACCAACATCTCTTTTTTCGATTTCACCTTTATATGGACCATATCCTTCAAAAGAAGAAGTTAATATACCTTCACCTTTAGTAAGAGTAGTAAATTCAGATTTGAAACCAAGAAGTCATCTAGTTGGAATTAAAAATTCTAAATTAGTTGTTCCCATATCAGTAGACATGTTTAACATCTCTCATTTTCTTTTACCCATTTGAGCAATTACTCAACCTGCTGATTCATCAGGAACAGATATTGAAACTATTTCCATAGGTTCCATTTTTTTGTGATCTTCTTCATGCATGATTACTTGAGGAGCTCAAACTTGTAATTCAAATCCTTCTCTTCTCATAGTTTCAATTAGAACTGATAAATGTAATTCTCATCTACCAGAAACAATGAAATTTTCATCAGAAAAATCTATTTGCATTCAAACATTTGTTTCTAATTCTCTTTCAAGTCTATCTCTGATTTGTCTAGAAGTTACAAATTTACCTTCTCTTCCAGCAAATGGAGAATTGTTTACCAAGAATTCCATTCTTAGAGTAGGTTCATCTATAGTTATTGGTGGTAATACAGGAACATCAGCATTTTCAGCAATAGTTTCTCATACGAAGATATCTGGGATTCAAGCAACAGTTACTATATCTCAAGCAACAGCTTCAGTTGATTTTACTTTTTTAAGACCTTCATTTGTAAGTATTTCAGAAATTTTACCATTTCTTTTTACTCAATCATTACTAGTAATAATTACTTGTTGTCCAACTTTGATTTTACCTTCATAAACTCTACCAATAGCAAGTCTACCTAAGAAATTATCATAAGCTAGATTCGCTACTTGCATTCTAAATGGTTTAGTTGTATCATTTGGAGATTCAGCAACTTTTTCCATTATTAGGTCAAATAGAGGAGTGATATCTTTTGAATCATCTTCTAAATTGATTTTTGCAATACCTTCTCTTGCGATTGCATAAGCAACTGGGAAATCTAATTGTTCATCTGTTGCACCAAGTTTAACAAATAGGTCAAATACCATATCAACAACTTCATCTGGTCTAGCAGTAGGTTTGTCGATTTTGTTTATTACAACGATAGGTTTGATTCCTAATTCTAGTGATTTTTTTAATACGAATTTAGTTTGAGGCATAGGTCCTTCATAAGCATCAACTACAAGTATAACTGAATCTACAGTTCTAAGTACTCTTTCTACTTCTGAACCAAAATCAGCATGCCCTGGAGTATCAACTATGTTTATTTTATTTCCTTTGTAGAAAATAGAAGTATTTTTTGAATAGATAGTAATCCCTCTTTCTTTTTCTTGAGCATTAGAATCCATAACACAAGTTTCTACAACTTCATTTTCTCTAAACGTACCACTTTGTTTTAGCATAGCATCAACTAGTGTTGTTTTCCCGTGATCTACATGGGCAATTATCGCTACATTTCTTATAGACATCTATAAAATTTATATAAAAAAATAATATTTAATAATCTGGTTTTTAAATAAAAATAAGACCGGTCTCTTTTCGTTTTGAGACCGGTCTTAAAATGATTTTTAAATCCGGACTTATTTACCGGCAAATTATAGTAAAAATATATAAAAAAGCAAATTTAAAAAACAGCTTTAAAAATTTTTAAATTAAAGATGAGTTTATTTGTTTTTAGGTCAATATTTATTTTCTCAGTCAGTTCATTTTGGAAATATAACTAAAAAAAACATTATTGGCCGTAATAATGACCACCATCATGAATAATTTGAATCGTGTAATCTTTTAATTATTACTGGAAAGTAAGGAATAAAAAATATTAAATGATTTTTATCTATTCGCTCATCTAATTTTGCATATCATAAATAATTTAATATACTTAAAGTAAATAGTTCAATAATAAATATAATTATAAAATATTTAAAATACTCTAATCTGTTTATTCTTCAGTTAGGAGAAAATAACTTTTTTATTAAATTTTCACTATTTTTACTATCATCAGATTTTGTATCTTTAATAGCTAAAGGAAGTAATTTCCAAGAATCTAAAATTGGCAAAGTAATTCTTTTAGGTACTTTTATTAGTAGTTCTTCAGGTAACTTTGATAAGTAGATATTTATCTCTGATTTTATATTAATTTCTTCAGAATTTATTATTTTTAAAACTAAATATTGCCAATTTCAAAGACTATAAAATAATTCTTGAATCATTTTGTTTTCACTATAATAATCACATATTTTTTTCATAAAATAATCAACTTTTTTTATCTTGTCTTCTCGAGTTATCATCAATAAATTAGAAGCATTTAATATTCGGTATATTTGATAAAAATTTAGTATATCTTTTGTTGATAAACTCGAATTTGTTTCCATTATTGAAACTCAAGTATTAAACATTTTATATTTATCATTACTTTTATTAAGTATCTCGATTGCTTCGTTAGTTTCGTTAGCAAAAATTAATGACAATAAGTAAGTTAATGTTATTTTTTCTAGTAAATAAGTATCTAATATTCAATTTTCCACCATTTCAGATAATAAATTTTCAGTATTTTTTTTTATTTCTTCTATATTCGCTCTATTTATAGTTAGAAACATTTTGTTTATAGATTCTCATTTTAGACAAATATTCTCTAAAAATTTATCATTTTCATTATTAATTGAGCTCATATATATTATTTTATTATTATAAATTATAATATTATAGTATCATTAAAATTGTAAAATTGTAAAAAACCAACCAAAAAAACAGCTTTCAAATTTTGAAAGCTGTTTTTTTGGTTTTAAGAATTCACATATTTATGCACCGCCGAAGCAATAAGAGTCTGATATGGTATTCACTCTCGTTTTGATTTAGCTTTTAATTTTCGGATATCGTATTCAAGTAATCTTATACTTATAGCTTTTCTCTTAGAATATTGGTCTTTAGCAAATTTCTGATATTTAGCTATTTCTTCTTTTACATTTGGAATACTTTGAGCTTTCTCATAATCCATACTTTCGAAAAAATCCATTTCTTCATTATCTAAATATTTTATATTATCTTTTGTTGACATATTAAATTTAATTATGAATTAAAATTATACTTTTTTAATAATCTCCTATCTGGAAATATAGTTTTTAGAAATATCCTATTATTATCTTTTACAAATGGTACAGAATATATGTATCATTTCATTCTTATAATAAATATAAATTGATTTGGATACTTTAAAGTATTACTATGACTTATCATATCTAAAACATTATCACCATTTTCTATTTCTTCTATAACTTCCTCAAAACTTATATCCCTAGCTTCCTTTAGTAACTTATTTTTTTCAGGATCAAAATCAAAAATCATATTTTTAAAATTTTAATTTTATTAGATTTTAGTATATTCAAGAGATATACAAAGTCAATTTAATTTTAGCAATTTTTAATAAATCCAAACAAAAAAACAGCTTTCAAATCGAAAGCTGTTTTTTTGTTTATATTAATCGTTGAATGTAGGTTCAAATTTAACTATGAAAGGAAGTAGAGCCATTGTTCTAGCTCTTTTAATTTCTCTAGCTAATTGTTTTTGTTTTTTCAAACTTACTCCAGTGTAATATCTAGGAACGATTTTCCCAAATTTAGATATGTATTTTTTTAGAAGTTCTGTATCTTTGTAGTTTATTTCTACACCTTCTAATGGACATTTAGTAGCCATCTTTTAGATAATTTAAAAATTAAAATTTATCATCTTCTTCGAATAAATCATCATCTAGAATTTCTTCATCATGTGATTCACTAAAATCAGATTTTTTGTTTAAAAATATTAAGTTTGTTACAACTATTTCAGTTTTATAATTTTTTTCTCAATTTTCTTTTTCTATAACTCTAGTTCTAAGTCTTCATTCTATATAAACAAGTTTTCCTTTTGTAAGAGAAATTTCTAATTTATCAGCTAAAGTTCCCCAAGCTACACAATTATGAAATTCTGATTCAGATTTGTTTTCTCCAGTAGCAGTTTTGAAATATCTATTAGTTGCAATTGTAAAAAGTGCAATTTTTTTCTTTCAATCATTTTGTTTTACTGAAGCATCTCTAGTTACATTACCAATAAGTATTACCTTGTTAACTGTTCTCATCGTTTAAAAAAATTATAAATCAAAAATATTATTTTTCTAATTTAACAAACATATATCTCCATATATTTGGCATAAGGTTTATAGTTTTGTTCATTTCTTTTAATTTAGTTCATTCAAGTTCTAAAGTAAAAAGTGTATAGAATCCTTTTAATGTCCCGTTAATTTTATAGGCCATTTTTCTTTCTCCCCAGATTTCTTCTGAGATTATATTTGCAGAATTAAGTGAAAGAAGATCTTTCAATTCTGTCATAGTAGCAGTTCTCTCTTCGTCAGTTAGACTTGGAGACATTATAAGCATAAGCTCGTATTTAGTCATAATACCCCTATGGATTATCATCTTATTGCATTTTGCAAAAAGAAGGAAATAAAATAAAAATCGCTTTTAGTCAAAAAAGCTGGTGGTATTTTAAAAAATATTTACTTTTTGTCAAAAGAAAATATATTATTAGAGCTAATTTTTAATATAAATTTAATACGCTTAAATATGATAGAATTAAATAAAGAAGATATATTGTCAAAAATCAACTTTACGGACATAAAAAAGAAGGTTTGATATATTGCAGTTATTGGTAGACCAAATGTTGGGAAATCTACTTTTGTTAATGCTTTGATTTGAGAAAAAGTTTCAATAATATCAAGTGTTCCTCAAACTACAAGAAAAAGAGTTTTGGGTATTTTTAATGATGAGGATTCTCAAATAATATTTTTTGATACTCCATGAATTCATAAAGAAGAAAAAGTTTTCAATGAAGAAATCAATAAACAAGCTATGAGTTCTATGAAAGAAGCCAGTTTAATAGTATATTTTGTTGACCCAACTAGAGAAACTTGAGCTGAAGAAAAATATATAGAAGAATTACTTTCTTTTACTTCAATCCCAGTTTTAAAAGTATTTACAAAATCTGATATAAATAAAAAAGTTCTAGATACTTCAAAAAATCTAAATATTTCGTCTGTTACTAAAGAAGGGTTTGAAGAATTACTTGAAAAAATGAAATCATATTTGCCAGTTTGAAGTTTGCTTTATGATGAGGATTATTATACAGTTCAGGAAATGGATTTTAGAATAGCTGAAATTATTAGAGAAAAAGTATTTTTGCATACAAAAGAAGAAATTCCACATAGTATTTTTATAGATGTTACTGACATAGAAGACAAGCCATCAATTCTTAGAATAAATGCTTATATCTATACAGAAACTGATAGTCAAAGATATATAATTATAGGGAAAAACTGAGATTTAGTTACTCAAATTTGAACTGAAGCAAGAACAGAATTAGAAGAAATTTTTGGAAAAAAAGTTTTTATTGCTCTTAGAGTAAAAACTCAAGAAAAATGGAGAAAAAATGAAAGATTAATTAAACAAATTTTAAGATAAATTTTTGCTTTAAAATTACAAATATGATAAGATAGACGAAAGTTTATCTTATTTTTTGATATATGAATACAAACAATTCACATAATTATAATTCTAAAACTCCAGCAGCCAGTAAAACAATTGCCTTTAAGCAATTGTTTGTTAAGGATGAAGTTGCAGAAATACTTATGGATAAAACAAGAATTGCTCATAAAAGACCAGAAGATATAATATCATCCAAAAACAAAAAACTAGAAAAACAGACAATTTCTTTTACACAAAATTTATTTGAAGAAAATAAGGAATATTTTTGAACTAGATTGGAAATAGAAGATTTTTCACTTATTTATAATTTATTAAAAAGAAGATATAAAAAGTTAAAACAAGAGGAAATAATTTCAACTATGAAATTTCTTTTAGATAAATGAATTGAAGGAAATTTACTTATTGAGTTAGCTGAAATAGTAAAAAAAACTCAAAATTTTAGTGAAATATTGCATTGATGATTAGGAGTCGTTTTCGATTATATTACAAATATTTATACATCGAAAGAAGAAAGTGATAGTTTATTGCTTGAGTATTTATTTTTATTAAAAAATAATAATCATAAAACTGAGGAGCAAACTTTTAATGATAGATTTTTTAATGAAATACATATTTCTCCTAGTTTTAATCCGGAAGAAGAATTAAAGAAAATCTTATCTTTGAAAAGTGAAGAAAAACAAGAAGCATTAAATATTTTTTATAAAAATTTAAAAAAACAATTAGATATAATTTCATCTCTTCCAGGAAAAATAAAAAATTTATCTATAAAATTCAATAATGAAAAAGTTTCTCACTGGGAATACACTAAATTAGTAATTCAATATTTAGAAAATGAGTTTAAAATTTTATCTACAAAACAAAGAATTGCAGTTATAAAACAAATTTCGAAACATGTAGCTACAAAAAAAATTATAAATGATTATGGAGATATTAAGAATTTTGATAATAATCCTAAAAAACTACTAGCATCTATTATAAATATTCCAGAAGAAAATATAGAATGATGAATTTATTTTGAAGAAGAATTAACAAGCCATGTTTTTTATATTTCAAACCCAAAAGATTTTACAAATATTTATAGCTCATTATTTAATGCAAGTGAAGCTGAGGCTGAACAAGTCGGATGATTCTTTACTAATTCAAAATTAGTTCCCATTTCACTCATAAATTGATCTAAATTTTTTAGTATTAGATCAGAAATAGTAAAAGATCATGAAATTAGACACGCAGAAAATAAAATTATTATGCCAGATTATCCATTAAATGATTATCTAAATAATGCAAAAGATGAAATAATTGCATATATAAAAGACGGGGAAAGAACTTTAGCTGAAATAATGGATGTATTAATTAAAAAAGAAGAAGAGCAAGGATTATATGATTATTATAAGTCTCATAAAGAAAATCAAGAGCATTACCTGGAACTTAGAAAATATTATGAAAAAGATTTGGAAAAAATTTTGAATATAGCAAAATATATGAAAGAACTAGATATTCCAAACTATTTAGAAATACTTGCGATAATGCCTGTAAGAAAATGGGATTTACTTAAAAAAATCTATAAAAAAGAACAGAATCAAGATCCAGAAAGACTTAGGAATAATATGATAAAAATATTTGGAGAATTGTCTAAAATATACTAAGCTTCATATTAAATTAATATTAAAAATAAAAACAAATGAACTATTCATTTATAAAACTAAACTTTCTTTTCTTTTTTTTGCTTGTATTAAGCAATTTTTGATTTTATTTTTCTAAAACAAATAATTTTATTTTTCAAAATACATTACTTATAAATTTATTTTTACTTATATGTTTAGTTTTGTTAAATACAATTTTTTATAAAAAATTAAAAGATTTTATGCAAAAATTGGGAAGTTTCAACCAAAATTGAGATTCATTTACAAAAATAGAAAAACAAAAACAAGATTTAACAAATTTCAAAGAAAATAATGATTTGGAAAAATTACTTAAAAGATATATTTTGAAATCAAATATAGAAAAGAAAAATTTGGAAGAAATCAAAAGCACTTTTATGAAATTTTTGCCTAAACAAATTTATGATGAAATTGGTGAAAAATGATATGAAAGAATTGCTCTTTGAAACTTCAAAATGAAAAATATTTCTGTAATGTTTATTGATATTGCTGGTTTCACTTCTATTTCAGAGAAAATAAATCACGAAAGAGCTTTGTTTTTACTTAATTTGTATTTTGATTGAATCGGTGAAATAATTTTGAAAAACAAATGATATATAGACAAATATTTATGAGATTGAATAATGGTTATTTTTGATGAATGACATGAGGAAAATGCAATTGTTGCGTCTATAGAAATTCAAGAATTTATAGAAAAATTTAAAATGTGAGATTTAGGTAAAAAAATCAGTGTTTGAATAGGAATAAATGCCTGAGAAGTTATTGTTGGAACTGTTTGAACTAAAAAAAGAATGGAGGCAACAGTTCTTGGAGATACTGTAAATATAGCATCAAGATTGGAAGATTTGACAAGAACGCATAATAAAAATATAATCATTTCAGAATCTGTTTATAAATTAATAGAAAATAAGGAAAAATTTTCTATTAATTTTCTATGAAAAGAGGCTTTGAGATGAAAAGAAAAGGAAATTTCTTTTTACTCAGTTGATTCATATTTCGTAATCTAAATTAAATGAAATATAAAATAAAAATTATTCTTATTCTTCTTTTACTTATACTTTTTTGATATATTTGATGAATTTATTGAAGCATTGATTTTATTATTGCCTTATCTTTTTATTCATTATTTTTGTATACTTTAGTTTTCCCATTTAAGAAATTTAAAGATAGAGATTTTGAATTTTTTAATGCAGAAAATTTATGAAAGTTTGCATTTCATTTTGCTTATAGAATGTCATTACTTGTAATAATTGTTTTTTCTATTCTTTGAAGTTTTGCGTATTATCAAAATAAAATAGAACCTGCAATGATGCCAATTTATGAAATAATAAATTGAGATAAAACGGTAGTTTTCCATTCTATGAGTCATATTGCAAGTCCAGATTTTTATACTGAAACTAAACAATATGTAGAGGCTTTAGAGAAAAAATGATACTTACTTTTTTATGAAGGAGTTAAGCCAGGAACAAAAGAAAGTAGTGAAAAATTCGATAAAGCTCTTTGAGTGAAATTTGACCGTGATTTGTATAAAAATATGAGTAAATTATATGGTCTTGTAAATCAAGATAATTCAATTTTTATATCAAGTTGAGCAAAAAATGTTGATTTGAGTATGGATGAAATAGTTGCTTTGTATGATAAAATTCCATCACAAAATAAATTATCTCAGGAGGTTATTGATGTTAATCCTTTAATAAATGCGACTTTGGATTCATTAAATCCAAAAGAATTAGAAATACTTAGATTTTTGAATAAAGCCATAATAAATACAATAATCAAGAACTGAGATTTACAAGATGCAATGGCTCAAGGTTTGGGGAATAAAGCGCTTATGGATACAATTTTGGGGAAAAGAAATGATAATTTAGCTGCATCTATAATAGAAGAAAAACAGAAAAAAATAGTTATAACTTACTGACTTTTACATTTCAAAGGAGTTTTAGAATTACTTCAAAAAAATGATAAAAATTGGAAAATAAAAAATATAGATTATTCTCAAGTTGTAAGATAAAAAATTTGCCAAATAAAATAAAATCACTATAAATAAAAAACAAAAAAAGGTGGTGTTAAATGAAAAAGCTTTATCAAAAATTTCTTCTGTTTTTTGCTATATTGCAAATTTCTAACATTATGTCTGTTATTTATGAACTTTACTTCTTGAATTTGGATCTCAATCAAATTTTATTAGTAAGAGGATTAGCTCTATTTACAGATATTTTGGAGACTTATTTGTTTGTTGTGATTAATATAGATATTGCAACAATCGCAACAAAAAGTCTTAGAAAAGTAAATATAAGAAGAAAAGATATATTTTACGGAATAAAGTTGGCGATTATTGCCCCACATATTTATATAATGAAATTTTTTATCACTAATTTTGTAGTAATTCCACTTGTTTTAAAATACAAGCTAATGGATGTTAATTACATAGATAGTGACAAGATTTTGTTAGCATATTTTGGAACATTGTTTTTGTCTTTTGCTCTTGGTGTAATTTATTATCATATTGAAAGTAATATTCTCCATATAAAGAAGATGATAAAAATAAAAACAGCTGAATGAAGCTGTTTTTTAGTTTTTTATAAATATTTTTCTACTATTTTCTCAGCAATTACAAGTCAATCAATTGCTCGTGAAGTGATTCCTCAGGCATATCAAGCTCATTCTCAAGCTGGATAAATTCAAGCAATATTTGACTCTAAACTTTCTTTATCACGAACTATTCTGACAACTCGAGAACTTCTAGCTTCTATAGCAGTCAAAATTGCATCAGGACTTGCAAAACCTTTTATTTTTCTATCTAGTTCAGAAATTCATACTCTTAAAGCTTTTGTAATAAAATCAGGTAAACATTCATCAATTTTTCCAAGTTTTATTCCTGGTTTGTAAGTAGATTCTAGTTTTCCAAGTTTTGTTGACGGAATATTTTTCAGGAAATCTCCTACAAGTTGGGCCGGTGCATGATAATTAGATCATCAGGCAAGGAAAGCTTTTTCTTCCCAAAATCTTTGGAACTCTATTCCTGCTAAAGGATGACTAGATCCAAAATCTTCTGGTGTAACAGAAACTAAAAGTGCAGAATTTGAAGTTCCACTATCTTGCGCATATTCACTCATTCAATTTGTACAAAGTCTTCAATTTTCGCTTGATGCAGCAACTACATGACCTCCTGGGCACATACAAAAACTATAAATACTTCTAACTTCTGTAGAATGATTTACAAGTTTATAACTGGCTGTTCCAAGTTTTGGATTAACACATGATTCTCAGAATTGAGATCTATTTATCATTTCAGCCGAATGCTCTATTCTAACTCACATAGCAAATGCTTTTTGAGTCATTTCTAATCATTTAGAATAAATCATCTCATAAGTATCACGAGCAGAGTGTCCAAGTACTATTATCAAATCCGTAACTTCTATTTTGTCTTTTCAATTTATGATAACTCGTTTTATTTTGTTGTCTACAATTTCTAAATCTGTCATAAGTGATTCAAATCTGATTTCTCAACCAAGATTTATTATCTTTTCTCTCATCTTTTTTACCATAAGTCTTAGTTTGTCTGTACCAACATGAGGTTTTGCATTATAAGCGATTTCAACAGGCGCTCAAGCTTCTATGAATTCTTCAAATACATATTTACTTCTTGGATCATTTATAAGAGTATAGAGTTTTCAATCAGAAAAGGTACCAGCTCATCATTCTCAAAATTGAATATTTGAATTTGTATCCAAAACTCATGTTGACATAAATTTGTCTACATCTTTTATACGACTGTCTACATCTTTTCCTCTTTCCAAAATTATAGGGTTTAGTCAAGCCTTAGCCAAAACAAGCCCAGCAAAAATACCAGCTGGTCAAAATCCTACTATAAGAGGTCTATGTTCTGGTTTTTTAGAACATTTTTTGATTTCGTAGCTAAATTCTTCTACAAATCTTGCTCTATGTTTTTTGAATTTTTCTAAATCAACCACCCCTAGCCCCTCCTTAGCAAGGAGGGGAATAGTTTCTTTTAGTTCTAAATCAACAGAATAAATAAACAAAATATCTCTTTTATCTCTAGAATCTATAGATTTTTTCACTATTTTTAAATTTTTTAAATCCTCCTTTTTAATTCAAAGTAGCTTCAGTATTTTTCATTCAAGATTTTTATCATCTTCTTTTATAGAAAGTTTTACTTCTTCTAGTCTTAAGTATTTTGTCATAGTTGTATTATTTTAATATAGTTTGCCAGGATTTTAATGTTAACTTATATTTATGCAAATAAAAATTTTTTTGACAACAAGATATTTATCATTATAAAAAGTCAGCAAAAATCAAAAATAAAAGGAGATTATCTTAAAAGTTAAACTTAAGGTGTTTGATTAATATTTTTTAATTAAACTAGAAAATAAATATAAAATGGGGGGATAACGATGAAACGTTTATTTACAGGACTTATGGCTCTAATGCTTTTTGTAGGAATTTCTAGTTTTGCAGCGGATAATACGCAAGCAAAACTTAGATCAACAATTTATAGCAAATTGGGATTGAGTGAATCTAAAAAACTGGAACTTATTGAAGGAACGGTTGAAATGTTGCCAAATACTATCGATTGGCATGTTGCATATATTGACAATGAAGATTTCGGAAATAAATCAAAAATGATTTCATATATTGCAACTACAGATACAGGTAAAACATATCTGGAAACATTTTATATTGATAATGGTTTATTGATTAACATTGATGATCAAGTTATCAAAGCTACGGATGATGAACTTATTGCAGATGTTGCAAAACTAAAAGCAACAGGTAAGTATGTTCAGGGATCGGATAGTACGAATTTTCAATGCTTTCATAAAAAAGGCCAAAATGAGAAAGTTTGTTATAACCTTTCTCGCGAAGCTTTCGGTACAAAAATTTACCACTCTGTATACAAAGAAAAGCTTAAATAAAGCACACCTTCGGGTGTGCTATTTTTTTATAGCTTCTCTTTTCGAGAATTATTCTCATTAATTTGCTTTTTTCGGCTTTTTATTTATTATATTTTAAAATAATTTATAAAGTTTTGTTTTATGAAAACTCATGCATATTTACCTGTAATTAGAGAAATTTGTACAGATACTCATTGTAATGTAGATCAAATATATGATAAATTGAAAGAAGCTCATCCAAAAGTTGGGAGATCTACTGTATATAGAAATGTTGAAGAAATGACAAAAGAGGGGATTTTGACAAAAATAAGTGGTCTTGGAGAAAAGGCTATTTATGAACTCACAAAATGAAATCATATTCATCTAATTGATACAGAAACTTGAGAAATAAGAGATATTGATATTGATAAAATTGAACTTCCAGGAATTCCAAAAGGATTTAAAATTGAATTTAGTGATATAAAATTATTCGGTAAGTTTTAAAAAATGAAAACATATACTTTTGATTCGCTGAAAAATTATGCACTTTGGTATTATTTCAAATATTTTGTTTCTCCAAAAAGACTTATGCAAAAGCTAAAAGAGAAGTCAAAAGATACAGACTTGCCAGAAAAAGTATTTGAAAATATAACACACTTAATTGATGAAAAACAAGTTATTTCAGATAAAATCAGATTATACTTACTTGCAAATAAAAACTATACTTATATCAAAAACAAGCTAGCTGAAAAGCTGTTTGATAAAACACTTGTTAAGGAAATTTTAGAAAAAGATTTTTTCTTAGAGTGAGAAAGTTTATTAAATGAAAACTCAATTAGAATAAAAGTTCAAAATTATAAGTGAAAAAATAAATCTATAACTTACATAAAACAGAAACTTGTAGACAGACAAGAAGACAAAGAAATTATAGACAAAATTATAGAGGAAGTTTTTGGTGAAGAAAGAGATTTAGAAAGCATTCAAAAAGAAATTTCTAAACTTGAAGGAAAGTATAGCAAAGAAAAAATAATCCAGAAATTACTCGCAAAATGATTCAGATATGATGATATAAGAAGAAGTTTTTAAAAAAAGCCTCTTTTTTCTTGACTTAGAAAATAAAAGGCTATGATAATAGTTATCATTTTATTATTTAATTTTATAAAATTATGAAAAATTTAAAAAATCTTGGACTACTTGATAGACTACTAAGAATAGTTTTAGCAGAAATATTATTTATTATTGGGTGCTTTTGGTTTTGATGAGCAATTCAGATACTTATTTTGTTATTTGCTATAATATTTTTAATTACTTGAATTATTGGGTTTTGTCCATTGTATAAACCATTTTGATTTAATACTTTGAAAAATGAAAAAGTACTCAGAAAAATTTATAAAATTTGATTTATAATATTAGCTTTGCTTATAGCTTGATTTTGATCTTATTATAGTAATTTTTTTACGAAGAAATTCTTTTTAGAAGATTACAATAAAATGAATAATTACTATAAACAAACACTTTTTAATACTGGAAAAGATAAAAGAGCAGAATCAATTTCAAATTATGATATGTTGGTTTCAGAATATAAAATTTTTGCAGATAAATATACAGTCCATCATCCTTATGTTTTGAAAAATGACGCTAAATTAAATTCAGATTTAGCAAATATGGGAACTATAATAAATGAGCTTAAAGAACAAGTTTATACTTGAGATTTACCAAAAGTTCATTTAGAATTTGAAAAGATTCGTCCTATTTTTCAAGATATTTTGAAAAGAAATAATTTTTCAATGTTAGCTGTAAGCCTAGTTGATTTTCATGATGTTATGGAAAAAGTAATAGATGCAGCAGATAAAAAAGACTCTTCTTGAGTGCAAATTGCTTACGTAGAAGCCGATGCAAAACTTAAAGCAGTTGAAGCAGAAGCTAATGATAATGAGATAAAAGCAATTAGAAAAAGTTTAGATGATTTAAAGTCTTTAGCAGAATCTTGAAAAATTGATGAAATGTCAGCAAAGGCTGCAGAATTAAAGAGTAATTTCGTGAAAGTTTATTTAAAAAGAGGATAAAATAAAAAGAAGTTTTTAAAAGCTTCTTTTTATTTTAAAATCCGGCAATAATATTTTCATCAAAACTTATTCTTCACTTTTGTACATGTTCTGTGTACTTATTTATGTAGTCATCACTTGAATATTTCTTGTCTAGATTATAAATTCATATAACATTTCATCTATCATTTATTCAAGCTAAAAATTGAGAGAAATTTTTTCCAAAAATATTTACTAAATTTTCGTGAGTTTTATCATGTTTTAGATTTCAAATATAATAATCAGCGAAATTTACAGAAACAAGTCAATCATCTGTTAATGCTTCTTTTATGTATTCAAAAAATTCTGCGTCCTTTAAGTAATCAGGAACTTCACCGTCTCCCCCGTAAATATCTAGTAAAACTAAATCATATTTTAAGTTATTTTTGACTAATTCTTTTAATGCAATAAAAGCATCAGAAACAATAAAATTATCACTTTTAACAAATAATTCTTTTTTTGCTATTTCAAACATAGTTTTATCTATGTCGATTCAAGTTATGTTGATATTTTTTATATGGTCTTCTAAGTATTTTGCGAATGCTCCTCATCAGAATCATATTATCAAGACATTTTCTGGAATTTTTTTTATAAATCATCCAAGTAAACATTTATTTATGTAACTGCTCTGTGAAGTTTTTTCCTCTATATCATACCAAGTATAGATAATTTCCCTTCATTTATCATCTGTGATTATCACAAGAATTTCTCATTCTATATTTGCTACTTCTATTGCTTTAGAATAAAATTCTGAATTGTAGTATTTAGACATTTATATTTTTTAATTTAAGTATTTTATAGAGAATATAGTATTTTTTTTGAAAAAAACTAGTTTTTCTTTTTAAATTCTTACAGAAGTTTAACACCTGTGTATTATTATGAATTTAATCTCAAAGAGGGATTACAATTAATATATAATTACAAAAATATGAAAACTACTAGAAAAATTTTAGCTGCAATTGTAGCTAGTGCAATAATTATAAGTGGAACAGTTTCTACTTATGCAATGGGAAATGGAAATGGACAATGAATGTGAAAATGACAAGATATGCATGAATGAAAGGGATGAGATAAAAAATGAGAAAATTCTGCAAATATCTTAACTTGAGTAGCGACTTGAACTTTGTCAGATACTGAAAAACAAGAATTATACTATGGATATAGTGAAGAAAAACTAGCACATGATTTATACACTTATTTCTATTCGCTTTATGGAACTCAAACTTTCCAAAATATAGCAAATTCTGAAAGTCAACATATGGCAGCGGTGAAAACTTTGCTTGATAGATATTCTCTAGCTACTCCGACTGATTATGGGCTTTTACAATCTACTTTTGATACACTTAAGGCTGAGTGAGAAAAATCTTTACAAAGCGCTTTGGAAGTTGGTTTAAAAGTAGAAATGCTTGATATAGATGATATAAAAAAAACTATTAAATCTACTGATAATAATGATTTAAAAATAGTTTTTACAAATATCTGATGAGCTTCATATAATCACCTTAGATGATTTTCAAAAGCATTAAAGAATAATGGACTTAGTACTAATGTAGATTTCAGCTCTTATTTAAGCCAAGATGAAGTAAATTCTAGATGAAGCTTAAAAAATAAATTAGCTGATGTTTTAGCAAGCGAATGAGTTTCTATTCCATCTCAAATAAAAGATAGAGAAAATATGAAAAATCAAATTTGAGATAAATATGGAAAAACTTTGGAAAAATTATCAGATGATAAATTACAAAAACTTGATTCTAATATTGATGCCTCAATAAAAAAAGTTGAAAATAACACCGGTATGGCTGCTAAAATCAAAGAAAAAACATTAAATATTTATAATGCATTGAAGGAATATATATCAAATTTATTCAATTAAAACATTATTAAAACAAAAAAGAGCAAAATTTTGCTCTTTTTTGTTTGTAAAACATCCAAAAAATTGATTTTATTTTTTTAATATGATAAAATTGAAACATAAATTATTAAAATAAAAATACTAATATGATATTTTTTATAACTAAATTTTGAAAAATACTAATAGAAAAAACAAGATTATACTTGGTTTTATGATTACTTATGTTAATTTTATACTGAGTATATTTTTTTGAACATTATAACCCAGCACTAAAAGCTTGAGATACGATGCAGTTTTCTAATTTTTTTGATGCTTTATGGTGGGGTATAATAACTTCTACAACAGTTTGATATTGAGATAAATTTCCTATAACTGTCCCCTGAAAGGTCTTAGCTGTATTCTATATTTTAATTACAATAGGACTTTTAGGTAATTTACTAACAAAAATTAATGAAAATATATTTAGCACTAATCAAAAAAGAATGAATTGAATATTAAAAACAAAATATAAAAATCATATTATCATCTATTGAAATAAGATTGATGAAGCATCAGAAATGATAGAACAATTTTTTATTGAAGATAAATTTGTAGAAATAGTTTATATTTCTGAATTAGAAAGTATTCCAAATGAAATATTAAGACTTAGAGAAAAAAAATGTTTCGTAGAATTTATTAAATGAAAACCAAATGATAATGATGTACTTGAGCTGGCTTGATTAAAAGACGCAAAAACTTTTGTATTGTTAAATTCTGAAGAAGATGCTCTTATGGTTTCATACATTATGAATATAAAAATACAGAAACCAGATATTTTTATAGTTGCTGAAATTGTTGATACTCCAAATTTTCATAAAAGTTTTGAAATGGCTTGAGCAAATAAGATAATTGATACAGGCTCTCTATGAAAAAATCTTATGATGAGAAGTATTAAATATGATGTTGATGAAATAATGAATGATATATTATCTTCTTGAGATTGATATGAAATATATAAACAAGAATTATCTACAAAATGGATTTGAAGAACCTTTGCGGAATTAAAGAAGTTTTTTATAGATACAGATGTTTCAATCTTAGGAATAAGTAGTTCATCATTAAAATCTACTATATATGATTCAAAGTATATAATTTGTGAAAAGGATTCTATTTTCTATGTAGCTGAAGATAAAATAAATAAAATTTAAAACTAAATAAAAAAACTAGTTTATAGCTTAAACTAGTTTTTTTATTTTACTTTTTTCTAAAAAAGCTATAATAAAATATTAATAATACTTAACTTTTTAGTTTAT
>JAVHPF010000062.1:0-2285 GCA_036170435.1 Patescibacteria group bacterium | reverse complement strand
TATTTTAAATAAAATATTACTAATTTAGTAATATTTTATTTTGTTTTATGATTAGTGTTAAAAATTTAAAAGTTAATGTAGGGGAAAAAGATATACTTAAGTGAATTAGTTTGGATTTTGAAATTGGAAAAAACTATTTACTTCTTGGAAAAAATTGAAGTGGTAAATCTAGTTTATCACGAGTTATTGCAGGGAATCCTAAATATGAAGTAGTTGGTGGGAAAATTGAGATTAAAAATATAGGGCAATCACAAGGATTGCCCCTACAGGAACAAAATGTAGGGGTAGACCTTGTGTCTACCCAAAATCTTCTAGAAATGACTCCTGATGAGAGAAGTAAATCTGGAATTTTTCTGAGTTTTCAAAATGTTCCAGAAATTAAGTGAATCAATTTATGAGAATATTTAAGAATTATTTATAATATTCACCTGAAGAATTCAAAGAGACCGGTCTCTCGAGAGACCGGTCTCAAAGATGAAGATTTCAAAGAAATTACTCCTTTTATTTTCAAAAGATTTATCAAACAATATCTTGAGGAATTTAAAATAGATGAAGCTTTTTTATCTAGAGATTTGAATGTAGGATTTTCAGGATGAGAAAAAAGAAAAATAGAAATGCTTCAAGTAAAGCTTATTTGACCAAAATACATAATTCTTGATGAAATAGATTCAGGACTTGATATTGATGCTTTCAAAACTGTAGCTGAACTTCTAGCAAAACTTGATAGTCCAAGTAATACTTTTATTATAATTACTCACTATTTCAAAATAGTTGATTATTTTAAAATTGATAAAGTTTATTTACTAGAAGATGGACTTGTAAAAAAAGAATGATGAATGGAAATAGTTGAGGAAATAAAAGAAAAAGGATTTTAGGAAAATAAACTTAATAATAATATGAAAGAAAATATAAACTACTCACTTCATTCCACCATAGATGAAATTGGATACAAAAATATAGCAAGACCTGGAATTGATGAAGATTTGATTAGACAAATAAGTCTTTCAAATAATGACCCTGACTGGATGCTTGAGATTAGACTTAAGGCTTTGAAATATTTTTTAGAAAAGCCTATGCCAAATTATTGACCAGATTTATCAGATTTAGATTTACAGAGTATTTATTATTTTGCGAAACCTGAAGGTGCTGGAGACAATAAAACTTGGGATGATGTTCCGGAAAATATCAAAAATACTTTTGATAAATTAGGTATCCCAGAAGCTGAAAAAGCATATTTAGCTTGAGTTTGAGCGCAATATGATAGTGAAACTGTTTACCATTCTTTGGAACAAAAACTTGTAGATTTGGGAGTAATATTTGATGATATGGGGCATGCTTTACAAAAGTATCCTGAAATTATCAAGAAATATTTTTCAAAATGTATTCCCATATCAGATCATAAATTTGCATCTCTTCATTATGCGGTTTGGTCTGGATGAACTTTTATGTATGTACCAAAAGGTGTAAAAATAGAGAAACCACTTCAATCATATTTTAGGATGAATATGAAAGCTGGATGACAATTTGAACATACAATAATAATACTTGAAGATGAGCGAGAAGCTCATTATATAGAATGATGTAGTGCCCCAAAATACAACGAAAATTCTCTTCATGCTGGATGAGTAGAAATATTTGTGTGAGTTTGAGCAAAAATGAGATATTCTTCAGTAGAAAATTGGTCAACTGACACTTATAATCTAAATACTAAAAGAGCAATTTTAGAGCAAGATGCTTTTATAGAATGGGTTTGAGGAAATATGTGAAGCTGAGTTACTATGCTTTATCCTTGTAGTATTTTGAAATGAGATAATGCCAAAGCAAGTCATCTTTGAGTAGCAATGGCTTGAGAATGACAAAATCAAGATGTGGGCTCAAAAGTTATTCATATAGGGAAGAATACAACAAGTGAAATTATTTCAAAATCTATTTCAAAATCTGGTTGAATTTCCACTTATAGATGACTTGTAGATATAAAATCTTCAGCAACATGATCAGTTTCAAAAGTAGAATGTGATTGATTAATACTGGACGATATTTCAATATCTGATGCAATTCCTACAATTTCAGTTTGAAATGCAGATTCCACAGTAGTGCACGAAGCATCAGCCTGAAGAATAAATGAAGATTTCTTGTTTTACTTGCAATCTAGATGAATAGATGAAAAACAAGCTTCGACTCTTATAGTTAACTGATTTGTAAGTCCAATTTTGAAAGAGTTACCACTAGAATATGCAAGTGAGATGAATGTGTTGATTTGAATGGAAATAGAAGGAGTTTAAAAT
>JAVHPF010000061.1:0-2313 GCA_036170435.1 Patescibacteria group bacterium | reverse complement strand
ACCAGTTTGTAGGAATTCTTCAACTATTATTTTAAGTATTGAGATATTTCTCTCTATTATTTGTGCCATAAAAAAATAATAGAACTAAAATATGCAAGTTCTATTATATAAAAAAGATTGTTTTTGTCTAAATTATTTTATTTAGTAATAGTATACTTATCTAAAATATGCCTGAACTTTATATATTCAATTATCTGATGAACTAGAACAAGAGGACCCATAATAAAATAATGATTTATCTGTCATATTGTCAGTAGGTTGTATTTGTTTCCAATATAATAAATTGTAAGATTGTATTGTATTACTTCAAGAAATTGCCCAGTATCATAAAATATCACTAGTAGATCCCCGTGTACATTGCCAAGCACTAGATCAAGAAGGACTTACAAATTTTGTCCAAATTCAATTTTTTAGATAGTATGATATTAATCATTTATCATTACTACCTCGAGAAATACTCTCAGATAAATCAGATTTAATAAATTTAGTACATTGTAAAACAGTTGTTGTTCTTTCTAGGTCTTCTCTTAATTCTTTATATCATGTATATTTTAAATTAAAAATCTTGAAATTATATCATCCTGTAGATGGATTTCAACACAATCATTGATTTGGTAAATTATTACCACTTATAATATCTCAAGAAGCTGTAAATCATCAAGAATAAGTTATATTTCAAGTATAAGCTGAAAAAGTAGCAAGTTTATCATTTATTCTTGTCCGACCTCAATTATCCCAAGTCATATCACAATAAACTTGAGTTATTGCTCAAGAAACATTTATTTTATATAATCAGTCTTTTCATTTTAAATCTGGATAAGTTTTTAACCAATCATTACAACTTCGTGGAATATTATTTCAATCTCAAGCAAATTTATAAGCAGTTAATGTAAAAACTTGTGTAAACAAATCTACTCCAGTAAAACTAGCTGATTTCAAATCTTGCACTGGCGCATTAGTTCAAGTACTTACAAGCATTCACAGTTTATCTCAAATAGTATATATAATTCTATTTGTATAATCTGTTGCATATGTTTGATTTATTCAATCAACTTGGTTATAAGCTAAATTATTTTCTAGATATCACATTATTTGAAATTTGTTTTTATTTACATTTACCAAATATGTATAATATGAATTATCTATTGGATCTTTTGTATCACTTGCTTTTATTGTTGAAAGCATACTTGCTCCTGCATATCATTGATATGAAATATCTGTTCAGCTTGCTGTAATTGTTACATAATCATCAGGCATTGGGTAAGTAGAATTTCTAGTTTGATAGATATTTAACCCATCACTAAAAGTTTTTAGTGATGTTATTCTATTTGTGTCTCTTGCATCCGCAGTATATGAACTAAGACTCATAAAACCTATAGTTGAGAGTATTGCTAGAATTGTGATTACTATTATTAATTCTACTAATGTGAAGGCTTTTGTTTTATGTTGTTTCATAAATGCGAAAATTAAAAATATAATATTTCTAAAATAATATAAACTTTTTTCTAATTTTAGCAAACAAAAAAGGGTAACTTAAGTCCTCTATTGTTCGCTAAAACATTATGATTTTGTTTATTATAGAAATCAACAAAAGGGCGAGTAACTTAAGTTACCCTTTTACATCTCTATAACAAACTACTTTCGTAGATATTTACATAATATTTTAGCTCTTTTATTTTATATATTTTTGATTTAAAACAAAATAAAAAGTTAGAAAAAATAGTTTTTAATATAAAAAATTTGTTTTAAATTTAAATTTCTATATAATTAAATTACAAAGTCCTTTTAAAAAGGATCCTCCCACTTCTCACAAGAAGTGGAGAATAATAAAAAATCACATTAAAAAATAAAATTTTTAATGTGATTTTTTATTTCTGTAAACTCTTCTTTTTCCAACTTTCATATTTTTTCTATAAACCTTTTTTTATCTATAGTTTTAAATTGAGATAAAGTTAAGAATGATTTTGTATCAAAATATCTATCATCTATTTTATAGTAAAATTCATTATCATCTTTTCATTTTGTAGTCATAGATATTACAAAATACATAGAACCTAGTCTTTTTATAATTAAAACTGGTCTTTTAAAATCATCTCATTTTCAATTTGATTCAAATCAAATATTTTCTCATAAATTTGCATACCAAATCTCTTTATGCTTTGGATATAAAATTTCATTTTTATTAAATTCTATATCCTTTTTAAGATTATTCCAATTATCAAAATCTTTTAAATCTTTCATATTATCCCAATTTATTTTTTAAAATATCATTGAATATCTTTGGATTACCAGCTCAAGCTGAAGCTTTCATAC
>JAVHPF010000060.1:0-11266 GCA_036170435.1 Patescibacteria group bacterium | reverse complement strand
AAAAACTCTCGCATTTTGCGGGAGTTTTTTATTTTATCAAAACAAAATTGATTTTTAAGCTCTTAGAAATATAATGCTTCAAACATACTTTTTAAAACAAAAATCTATGAGCGAATTTTCTAAAAGATACGAACCAAAAAATTTTGAAAACACACTTTATAAAACTTGGGAAGAAGCAAATAGTTTTGCTCCAAAAAATAGTAAAACAGGGAATTCTTACTATATTCCTATGCCACCTCCAAATGTAACTGGTAAGCTTCACTTAGGTCATGCTCTTACTTTGACTTTGGAAGATATTATGACTAGATATCATAGAATGATAGGGGATTCTACTCTTTGGGTTCCTGGTACTGATCATGCTTGAATTGCAACTCAAGCAAAAGTAGAACAAAAATTAGCTCGTGATTGAATAACTAAATTTGATTTAGGAAGAGATAAATTTTTGCAAGAAGTTTGGAAATGGAAAGACGAATATCATGACAATATTACAGGGCAAGTTAAAAAAATGTGAGCTTCAGCTGATTGGTCAAAAGAAGCTTTTACTCTAGACCCAAAATTAAATAAAATTGTTACTAAGACTTTTGTAGATATGTACAATCAAGGTCTTATTTATAAAGGAGAATATATGGTAAATTATTCACCTGTTTTGAATACTGTTTTATCAGATATTGAAGTAGATTATAAAGAAGAACAACAAAAACTATATTATATAACTTATTTTATTTCTGGAACTGATGGGGAATTAACTGTTGCTACAACTAGACCAGAGACTTTACTTTGAGATGTTGCTGTTGCGGTAAATCCAAAAGATAAAAGATATAAAAAATTATTAAAATTAGGGAAAAAAGTAATTCTTCCAATTTTAAACAAAGAAATTCCTATTATTGCTGATGACTTTGTAGATACAGAATTTGGTACTTGAGTAGTTAAAATTACTCCAGCTCATGATCCAAACGATTTTGAAGTAGCAAAAAGACATGGCTTACCTATGGATCAAGTAGTTTTAGGTAAAGACTGAAAAATGACAAAAGAAGCCGGTATTTTTGCTGGTCAAGATTTTAAAACTGCAAGAGCTAATATAGTTGAACTTTTAAAATCAAAATGAAACTTAGAAAAAATTGAAGAATATACTTCTAGAGTAGGTTATTGTTCTAGATCTGGATGCAAAGTAGAAACAATTATTTCTACTCAATGGTTTGTAAAAGTTGAAGAATTAGCGAAAAAAGTACAAAAAGGTTATGAGAAAAAAGAATTTGAAATAATTCCAAAAAGATTTAATAAAACTTTTGAAGATTGGATTTATAATCTAAGAGATTGGTGTATTTCTAGACAATTATGGTGGGGGCATCAAATTCCAGCTTATTACAATAAACTAACTGGAGAAATGGTGGTGACTGAGGAAGAATTAGATAAAACTAATCCTGAACTTTGGGAAAGAGATAATGATGTACTTGATACTTGGTTTTCATCAGGTCTTTGGCCATTTTCAGTTCTTGATTATGATGAAGCAAATGGAAATCATGGTGATTTATACAAGAAATTTTATCCAGCTTCTATGCTTGAAACTGGTTATGATATTATTTTCTTTTGGGTTATTAGAATGCTTTTATTCTGATATCATTTAACTGATCAAACTCCATTTAAACAAGTTTACTTACATGGACTTGTTAGAGATAAAAATGGTAAAAAAATGAGTAAATCTTTAGGGAACTGAATAGATCCTCTTGATATGATAGAAAAATATGGTACTGATGCTCTTAGATTAACTTTAAGTATCTGAAATACTCCAGGAAATGATATAAAATTTGATGAAGATAATGTAGAAAATAACAAACTTTTCATTAATAAATTATGGAATGCAGTAAGATTCGTACATACAAACTTATTTGAAAAAGGTGATTACAAACTTGACTGCATAGCTGAAATTGAAAAAAGATTAGCAAAAAATTATGATTCTTTGATGATTCATGAAAAATGGATTTTATCAAGATTAAAATGAGTTTCTGATTTGACTACTACTGCAATGCTAGAAAACAATTTTTCAGAAAGTGGTATAGAACTTCAAGCCTTTACTAGAAATGAATTTTGTGATTATTACATAGAAGAATTTAAAATACTAAAAGATAAATCAAAATTTGGGAATGATGTAATTATTTACACTATAAATCATATTTTGAAATTATGGCATCCATATATTCCTTTCGTTACAGAAGAGCTTTATGATAAACTTGGATTTGACTGATTACTTATAGATTCAGACTGGTCAAAAGTAGTATTTGCTCGTAATGAAGAAGTAGAAAAAGCAAAAGATACAATTATAGAAACTATAAAAGCTATAAGAAATATCAGAGCTGAAAATTCTGTTATGCCAGATAAAACAATCAAAGTATATCTTCAAGCAAAAGCTAAAGTAGCTGATGCTATTGAACAATCTCTTGATATAATTTCATGAATTGTAAAATCAGAACATACAGAAATCATTACAAAAAAACCAAAAGATGATAATCTAGTTTATGCTACAATTAAATCTTGAGTTGATATTTATGTTGACACTTCAAATGCTCTTGATATGGAATGAGAAATTTCTAGATTAAAAGAACAAATTGCTGATACAAAAGAATATGTTGCTATTTTAGACAAAAAATTATTAAATGAATCTTTTGTAAAAAGAGCTCCAGCTGACTTAGTTAGAGCTGAAATGGTAAAAAAAGAAGAAGCAAAAGAAAGACTTATTAAATTGGAAGAGAAATTAGAGAAGATGAGTTAATAATCAAAAAAATACACTAATATTTAGTGTATTTTTTTGATTAAAAATTTGATAAATATAAGCTTTTATAGTAAAATTTAATTGTTTTATTACTTAATTATTAATTTATGGAATTTTGAAATATATTTATTATTATTTTAGTTGTTCTTATTTTATATTGAATTATGACTTATAATTCAATTATTAGTTTAAAAAATACTGTAATGGAATCTTTTTCTTCTATAGATACAGTTTTACAAAATAGATATAATCTTATTCCTAATCTTATTGAAATAGTTAAATGATATATGAAGCACGAATCTTGAATTATGACTAAAGTTGCTGAGCTTAGAGCTAGCTTACTTAATTCTACAAATAAGTCAGGTTCAGAAAGATTCGAAAAAGAAAATGAACTTCAGTCTTGAATGAAATCTATTTTTGCTTTATCTGAAAATTATCCAGATTTAAAAGCTAGTACAAATTTCTTAGAATTACAAACTCAATGGTCAGAGATAGAGGACCGTTTACAATGAGCTCGTAGAGCTTATAATTCATCAGTTAAGGAACTTAATAATAAAAAACAAATGTTTCCTTCTAGTATAGTTGCCTCAATGATGAGTATAGATGATTATAAAATGTTTGAAGCTGAAACTGCTGCAAAAGTAGAAAAAATAGATGCAAAAGCTATCTTTAATTCATAGTAATTTAATAATTATGTACAATATAAAAGAATATTTAGGAGAAAAGTGAATAAATAATGAAAAAGAAGTTAGTGAAATAATTGATTTTTTTGATGAAGCAGAAATTAAAAATACTTTATATGAAGTTGAAAAAAACCGTAAAAAGAGACAAACAGTTATAATTATATTTATAGTTATAATTTGAATATTATTTTATTTTTCATTATTTTTTTGAAAGTACTGAACAGTAACAACTAATTGATTATCTAGGGAAATGACTTTATTAGAAGCTTTTTTAACTAGGTCAATTTATTTTATTCCTCTAGTTTTTATAATTATAAGTTTTGTAACTCAAATTTTTAGAAATAAAATAGAACGAAATATCAAAACAAAGATATTAACCTGATTAGCAAAAATACTACATCCGTTACTTATTTATAATCCTGAAAAAATATTTTTATATAAAAATTCTAATCTTGGTGGTTCAATATCTAATGTATTTACTCTAGCAAAAAATATTACAACTTCTTGAATTAATTTAGTAAAACAAGAAATTGATAATTTAAATTCTATTTATAAGAGTGAATACGCTTTAGAATTAAAGAACCTTGAAAAAGAATGATTTTTAAACTCTTTTTCTTTTATAGAAAAAATAGAGGATTCTATTGCTTTAAAATTTGAACAGGACTCAAAAATAGCATATATTGAATGATATGAATTTATTACAGCAAGAAAATGAAGAAAAAATAATTCTGTAGTTACAAATCATTGTTATATGATGAAAGTGAACTTTCCAGAGTCACGTATAAATGTAAATAAGAATATATTAATAAAAAAAGATCTTTCAGATTCATTAACTAAGCAAATATTTAGGTCTATATTTTTTACATTATTCACAATTGCACCAATAATATTTATCATTAAATGGTTTAATCTACTATATATTTACAGCTTCCCATTATTATTTATTATATTTTTGTTAATTTATTTTCTACAAAAGAAGTTAATAAATAGAAATCGTATAAAATTAGAAAATTTAGAATTTGAAAAAATATTCGATGTTAAATGTGATGATCAAATTACAAGTCGTATGATTATTACTCCTGCTTTTATGGATCGTTTAATCAAACTTACTAATAGAACAGGAAAATCATACTCATTATTTTTCACATGAAATACATTCTATGTAAAGTGGGATGTTTATGATAATTATTTAGAAATAAATACTTGGAAAAACATACTTAGAAATATAGGAGTTTTTATAGATTGGTATACAGAGATGAAGTGAATACTGTCATTTATTGAAGATATGAAAATAATGTATTTATCAAAAAGTGTTATAGATAATAACAATATAAATAGTAATATAGATTCAAATTTTTTAAATGATACTAATTATACTAATAAAACATATATAAATTGATTTTTAAAAATAAAATATTGGATAATCTTTTTTTTACCAATAATAATATATTTTGGGGTTATATTTTTAATTCCAATTATAAGTAGAGAAAATATTAAGGAAGATATTTGAAATGTTCAAACCATGGATGTAAATAGTATAAAATCTAACTTGGATTGAAAAATTATTTATGCAACTTGATATATTTCTGGTTCTTCTTGAATTTTATTAAAAGAATATTTATCAAATATTAGTGTAACTTGAGTAATTCTAGAAAATAAAATTGAAATATATACTAATAATAACTTAGATAAGTCTAAAAATGCAAATATTTCCTGGTTAGATAAAAATAAGATAAATTTACCAGAATGAATTTATCCAAAATTTGTTAAGTCTGCTTGAACAAGCTTAGCTAATAAAATTAAGTTATGAGAATATGACTTAGATTATAAATATTTATTAGAAATAAAAAATAAGGATATAATTTTATTAACAAATAAAGATCTAACAGTATTTAAAATTAGAAACTTAATAAAAAATGCTAAACTTGATTCAGGATACATTTATGTATGAAATTGAAACATTAAAAAACCAGAAATTTGAGATATAAGAATATCTTATTATTATCTTCCAAATAATACAGAAATTTCATTAATATGAAAATTAGTTGGGAATAAAATTATTTATTCTATAAATAGTACTATAAAAAGATGAATAATTCCAAAAGAAAACATAATAAAATAATTAAATATAAATCAAATTTTGAAAATTTAGCCTATGCAATATAATAGGCTAAATTTTTTTATTAAATAACAAAAACACACATGAAAGTTTGAATCGTATGATTACCAAATGTTTGAAAATCTACACTTTTTAATGCACTTACTAAAAATTACTGAGCAGAAGCTGCAAATTTCCCATTTTGTACTATTGAACCAAATTCTGGGATAGTTAATGTAAATGATGTAAGACTTGAAAAAATCAAAGATACAGTAAATGGACAAAAAGTAATTCCAGCAGTTGTCGAATTTACAGATATTGCAGGTATCGTAAAATGAGCTTCTTCTTGAGAAGGACTTGGAAATAAATTCTTGGCTAATATTAGAGAAACAGATACTATTTTACAAGTTGTTAGAGTATTTTCTGATGATAATATTATCCATGTTCATGGTAAAGTTGACCCAAGATATGATATTGAAATAATCAATTCAGAACTTATCCTAGCTGATGTAGAATCATTAGAAAAAAGAATTATAAACAATGCTAGAAAAGCAAAATCTGATAAAGAATTGGCAGGATTACAAGAAGTTTATGAATGAATTATGAAACATTTAATGGAAGGAAAACTTGCTTGTACTTACCAAATGGATGAAGAAACAAAAGCAAAAACTAAGGATTTATTCTTGCTTACAGCTAAAAAATTTGTTTATGCTGCAAATGTATCTGAAGATATGATGGATACTCCAGAGCGAGAATTAAAAAATATTCTAGGAATTACAGATGCTGAAATCAGAGTAGTGCCAATTTGTGCTAAACTTGAAGAAGATATGATAGAAATGACTAACGAAGAAAAAGTAGATTTTCTTGCTGAAATGGGACTTATCTCAACAGGTCTAGATAATCTTATAAAAACTTGTTTTGATGCACTTGGTCTTCAATATTATTTCACAGCTTGAGAAAAAGAAGTAAGAGCTTGGACTATCAAAAAAGGTTCAACAGCTCCACAAGCTGCCGGAGAAATACACACAGATTTTGAAAAATGATTTATTAAAGCTGATGTTGTTAACTGGAAAGATTTAGTAGAATTCTGAGGATGGGCTGGAGCAAAAGAACATGCAAAAGTTAGACTAGAATGAAAAGAATATATTGTTCAAGATGGTGATATAATGTTATTCAAATTTAATGTTTAAAAGAAAAAAAAGATTGTTTTTAAAACAATCTTTTTTTGTTATCCCATAAATACAGCTCTTATAATTTTCTTGTTTTTATCTTTTATCCAAGTTTGTTTCAAAACTTGCTTGAAAATCTTTTGTTGAATTAGAGTTAGAGTGATTGCAAAGGCTAGAACTAGGAGATATTTCCATAGATAATAAATTCAGGCAGTATAATTTTGGAAATAGTAAACTGCTGGAATATGCCAAAGGTAAATCCACATTGTTGAAGAACCGATGAATTTTATTGTTGAAATAGCTTTTTTATTTTTGATATCTTTGAATTCTTCTATGTAGATGAAAATCATACTAGATATAAAAATCGCGTAAACTAGATAGAAGAAAGTTGGAGGATATTTGTAGGCTTGAATATTCATTATGTTTCAAGTTTGCATATAGGAATATATTTCTCAGGCTACAATTATTGCAAATGTTAGATAGGCAATGAGTTCCACTCATTTTCTTTTTGTTCTGGAAATCATTCTTCAGTAAAAAAATAGAAGCAAGTAGGGAATTATATAAAAAATTGTTTTAGTTATTATATTTTTTTCTGAGTCGTTTATATCTAATTTTGAAAAAAAGTAATAAATGAATTCATAAGCCAGATATATGAAAATTAGTATTTTGTATTTATGTCTGCTTTTGTTTAATAATTTTACGCTTAGTGGTCAAATTAGGGCAATTATAAAAAATATTCTTATTATCCAAACATATCAAATCCCATCCCAAAGCAAATATGATCACCAAATTTCTCTGAAAGAAAAAGGGAAAATATTTCCAGTAAAATGTGATAATCACCAGAAATAAGCAAAAAATATAGATAAAAATATCCAAACAGGCAAAATTAATCTAATAAATCTTTTATATATATATGGCCAGAAATTTCATTCGGGCTTTTTCATATCCAAATTTGCATAAAGATATCCAGAAATTATCACCATAAAAGGCACATCAAAATTCCTGATTTGGAATAAAAAATCAGGAGGATTAACATGAGCTAGAACTATACACAAAAGTCATATAGTTCTAAATAGGTCAAGCGATAAGTTTCTTTCTTTTGAAGGCATAATATTTATAAAAGACTAAAAAGCATTTGTTAACAAATGCTTCTAAATAAAATCTTTGTATTTGAAAATTGAGATAATGTAAACAGTTTGATTTATTATTTTATAGAAAATTCTATATTTATACTTTTTTTCTACAATTTCTCTGATTCAATCTTTTCTTTCTTTTCAAATAAGAGGAAATAATAATAAATAATCAATACTTGTATAAATATTTTCAAGAACTGATTTTGCTTGAAAAGGATTATCTAAAGAAATATAATTTGCAATTTCATTCAAATTTTTTATTGAATCTTTAGAATATATAATACTATGCATGAATTTTATATTTACCAAATATTTCATTGTCTATATAAGCTCTTACTTGTGCATGTGTAACTGTATCTCAATTTTCAATATCTTTTAAACCATTTTGTATACTTTGAATTTCCTCAAAAGTACAGTCTTTTTTTAAATCTTCAATTGCTTCTTGACTTAACATGAGTGATAAAATTAAAAATTACAATTTATATTTTTTATTATAGATTTTTTTATAAAAAAGCAAATTTGCTAAATTATTACTTTTACTAAATCTTCCAAATTTTTCAGTTTAATTATATTTTTTCAGTCTTTTACATCTGAATTTGCAGGGATATAAATTTTTTCAAAATTGTATTTTTGGGCTTCTTTGACTCTTTTTTCTATATTTACTACATTTGTAATTCTACCAGTTAGAGAAATTTCTCAGATAAAAACTGAATTTTTAGGAATTGCTTTGTTTGTTTTACTAGAAATTATAGACGCAGCAATAGCTAAATCAATTCCAGGTTCTTCAATTTTTAGTCATCTTACAATATTTATATAAACATCGTATGAATCTAGATTCACTTTTGTATATTTAGCTAGACTTGCGATTATCATATCTAGTCTTGAATTGTTTATTCATTTACAGTTTCTTTTTGGATAGCCGAATTTTGTGTAAGTTATAAGACTTTCAGTTTCAACGAGAAATGCTCTAGAACCTTCTACTGTCATACTTAGGGAAGAGCCAATAGTATCTTCTTTATCATTTGTTACAAATTCTAAACTTGGGTCAGATAAATCTGTTAAACCAGTTTCTCACATTTTGAAAATTGCTATTTCATTTGTATTTCAAAATCTGTTTTTCAAACTTCTAAGCAATCTAATATTATCAAATCTATCTCATTCAAAAAACAAAACAGTATCAACCATATGTTCAAGAGTTTTTGGTCAGCTGATGCTTCAATCTTTTGTTACATGTCAGATTATGAAAACTGTAGTATTTGTTTTTTTAGCAAATCCTATAAGTTCTTCAGTTATATATCTTATTTGATTTATAGAACCAGAAGCTCAAGTTGTATTATTTGATACTATTACACTTATTGAATCAAGAATTATAATATCAGAATTTATATTTTTTAGAGTTTGCAGGATGTTTTCGAAATTATTTTCAGCCAAAACTGAAATATTATCTCACTTAATTCCTAGTCTATTTGCTCTACTTGATAATTGTTCTATAGTTTCTTCTCCTGATACATAAGTGATATTTTTATCTTTTATCCAATTTGCAAGTTGCAAAGAAAGAGTAGATTTACCAATTCAAGGTTCTCCAGAAAGCAAAATTACACTTCATTCAATGATTCAGTTTCCAAGTAAATTATTTAATTCTTTTGATTCTGTGATTATTCTATTTTCTTCAAATGATGCTTTTCCAAGTTTTGTTAAAATTTGGGTTTCTCATTTTAAATTATTTTTTGCCCCAGGTTTCTTGTATTCTACTTCTTCTATTTTTTCAAGCATTGTGTTCCATTCTTTGCAACTAGGACATTGCCCAGTCCATTTCAAAGTCTCATATGAGCAAGAATTACATTTGTACATAAATTTGTAATTAAAAATTAAAATTCCTTTTCTTCCCTCTCCCTTTGGAAGAGGGTTAGGGTGAGGGTTTTTCTCATATTTAGGAATGTTTTTATTATTTGATTTTACTTCTTTTTTGAAAATTACAAAAAAAATTGAAAAATAAATATTTTTTCATATTATCAGTTTAGATAAATAATCTAAATTTTAAAATTTTTAAATTATGATTGATTTCCTTTTTAAGGCAGAAATAATATCTTTCTTTGTTTTCTTTTTATATGTTTTGTTCTATTTATGAGAAAAAGCATATATTTCTTATACTCATTTTAGAAATTATTTATTCCCAAAAAAAATAATTTCAGGTGAAGAAGTTGAGTGAGAAGTTAAAATAGAAACAGTTCAAATAGATAATGAAATGAAAAATCATCATATAGATACTTATGAAAAGGATGATATATGATTAGAAGAAAAACAAAAACTAGCAGAATTAACTAGAAAAGTTAAAGTTTGTATTGGTAAATGAGATTATGATATAGCGAAATCTCTTGTTATTGAATGAATGCTTATTGACAAATTTAATAAAGAATTGAATTTAGAACTAGCTTCGCTTTATGTTCTTGAAAATAATTACCTAAAAGCTGAATATATTTACAAGGATTTACTTCTTGTTCATGATGATGATTTTGATGTATTAAAAAAACTTGCTTATGCTCTTAGTATGCAAGAAAAATATGATTTAGCTATAGAAATTTATAAAAAAGCTTTAGAAAAAAATGGATCAGATTACGATATAACAAATATGCTTGGTTCTCTAACTTATTATAATTCAAATTATCTAGAGTCTATAGATTATCTTAGAAGATGTCTAAAAGAAAGAGGAAAAGACAAAGATAATTTATATTTACTAGCAGCATCTTATAAAAATATCGGTAAATTAGAAGATGCAGCAAATGTTTTAAGAAGAATATTAGAGCTTGACCCATATAATGAAACTATCAAAAAAGAATTAGAAATGATTGAAAATTCTTGAATTATAAATGAATAAAAAAGTAAATAAAATATGTTAAAAATTCCACCAAATTCAATTGAAGCAGAAAAATCAGTTCTTTGAAGTCTTCTGATAGACAAGGACTGATTTATATTAGTTTGAGATGTAGTTACAAAAGAAGACTTTTATGATGAAGCAAATGCTTCTGTTTTTGATGTTATTTTTGAACTTTATGAAAAAAATAAACCAATAGATATTTTAACTGTAAAACAAAGACTAGAAGACAAAAACTTGCTTGATAAAGTTGGTTGAGTAAATTATTTAGTTGAACTTACAGAAGTTGTTCCAACAAGTGCAAATATCTATGAATATGCTATGATTGTAAAAAATAAAGCAGTTCTAAGAAGACTTATAAAATCAGGTAATGAAATAATTTCTCTAGGTTATGATGAAGAAAAAAATATAAATGAACTTCTAGAAAAATCAGAAAAATCACTTTTTGGAGTTACTCAAACATTTATTAAAAATAAACTTGTTCATATCAAAGATATTCTAAATTCTAGATTTGAAGAATTTGCTGAATTACATGAAAATCCAG
>JAVHPF010000059.1:28001-37485 GCA_036170435.1 Patescibacteria group bacterium | reverse complement strand
TTTTTAATAAATATCTTCTTCTATTTGAGCTTTTTTATGAGTGAAAACAAATTTATCATAAACAAAAAATTTCACGAAAAAAAGCATAGTTGTAACAATAAAAATTATAAGTAAATAATAGCTAGGGAATATTGTACTTAAATAAGTTACTATAGAATAATTTATACTTGCTATTATTAGAACTGAAATACTATATTTATAAAGAGTTTTGTGAGAATAATGATTTTTAAAAATCATATTTAAACTAATTGCGAAATTTATAGAATTCATAAAAAAAAGTGCAACTAAATAAGAACAAAAAATAGAAACGCCCATTTTTTCTCTCAAAAAGTAAGTTATTCCCATACTGAGACTATAAGTAAGAAGTCACATAAATAAGAATTTCAAAAATTTTTTATATTTAAGTATTAATTTGATATTTTTCATGAGTGTTTTTTTTATTTAATTAAACCCTCCGGCTTTCAGCCACCTCCCTTGGTAAGGGAGGAAATAGAACATAATTGCTCTAATTTCTTCCCTTACCAAGGGAAGTCCCGAGGAACGAGGGGATGGGTTTTTCTATGATATTTTCTGAAAAAAGCTTGAAAAAGCAATATTTTTTTGTATTTTAATACTAATTTAAAAATATTTTTTACCATTTTTATGCCATATTCAATAGTTCATATAGATTTAGCTTTGCAAAAAAACGAAGAATTGAAATTAGAAAGACAAGACTTGCTAGATTTTTTAGTGTGAAATATTTTGGTAGACTCTTCTTATGATTTAGAAATTTTTGGTATTGAATCATCTAGACCAGATACTCATTATCATCCAGAAGAAGATTATTTTGTGGCAGATTTTCCAAATAATTTTTATAATCAAGAATTGAATAATAATAATAATAATAATAATTACTTGAAATTTGGATATTATTATCACCTACTTTTAGATAAATTTCGGTTAGGGAATGAAATAAGTGAAATATATACGGATGATGAAGTCCGGAATGCTTTTCAAATTTCTAGGAAATTAAATGCTCAAATAGATTTTGAAAATCTCTCAAATAAAGAAATTATAGAAGAACTTTATAATTATGAATTCAATTTAGATAAAGTACCAAAAGTTTTACAAAATATTGATGAAAAAATTCTTAAATGAATACTAAATAATATTCTTGATTATATGACTTGAAAAAACCATTTTGTAAAATGAGAAAGAAATCATAAAACAGATGATATTATTAGTAAGTATTTCTCATATGATAAACATATAGAACTAAAAAATAGGGCACTGAAAGAAATAAAACTATAAAAAACTCGTGAAATTTTCACGAGTTTTTTTGTTTTACATATCATTTAACATTTTAAGAAGTGCATCTGGATCTTCTTCATCATCTCGAGCTTCTTCAGCTTTGATTTTTTTCTTAGAATCTTTCATTTGGAATTCTTGCCATTCGATTAGATGTTTATCATTTAGAGTTTTAATTTCATCTTGATATTTTGTTTCTAATTCTTCTAATTTTTTTCTTTCAGTTTCTAGAATATTAAATAATCTATCAACTTGTTCTTCATTCATTGAAGGCATAATATCAAACCAATATTGTCTTTCTTCATCATCCATACTTTCAGTATTTAGAATAAGTTTGATAAGCTCTCCATATTGTAGTTGAATTTCATCAGAAACGTAAAATGTTTTAGAATTGTGTTTTATTTCAGCCATATTATTTTATTTAAAAATATATAAATTCCTCTACATTTTAATACAAAATTATAAAATTTGCAAAAAAAAATAAAAAAATATAATAATAAGTAATAGATTTTTAATAAAATTATGTTATGATTATAGTATTTTTGGGGATATATTTGATGTTTTTGGCTCTTATATGGGGATTTTTCATAGTTGCAAAAATTCATGCTTATAAATTTAAAGATTTTTCTCCAAATATAGAAAAAATAACAAAATTATTAGGAATTCTTCTTTTTATATTATCTTTATTAGGATTTATATTGCTTTTTAATTATAGATGAAGTTTATATACTACAAAAATAAGCAATATTAGTGCAGATAATGTGAGTCAAGAAAATTATTAATTAATTACATTTTATGTCATCAATATTTACGAAAATAATAAATAGGGAAATCCCAAGTGATATAGTTTTTGAAAATGAAAGCATTATTGTTATAAAGGATATATTTCCAAAAGCTAAAATTCATTTACTTATAATTCCAAAAAAAGAAATAGCAACAATAAATGATTTGCAAGAAGAAGATAAAATGCTATTATCTGATATGTTTTTTGTAGCTAAAAAATTAGCACAAGATTTGCAAATAACAGAGGGGTATCAACTTCACTTTAATGTTGGACCAAAATGATGACAAGAAGTTATGCATATTCATCTGCACTTAATGAGCGATTTATAATAAATTTTAAATTAATTTCCCATGAATAAAAACAAAATAATCTTTTTGATAATAGGTCTTGTATTTTTATCTCTTATAGTTTTTGTTGTTTCGAACTTAAATTCAGCTTGAAAAAATAAGACAAATACAAAAGCTCCATCAGATTTTTCTATATGGACAGTTTGAGATAATTCTTCTAATTTTTCTTTATTTCTAGAATGATTTAAATCATCATTTCCAGAATATAAAAATGCAAATATTACAGTTGAATCTTTTCCTAGCTATGAAGATTATTCTTCGGCTTTATCACGAGCTTTTTTGAATGACAAAGCTCCAGATATTTTTGTAGTAAATAATAATGAAACTTCAATTTTTGAAAACCAAATTCTTTGAATAAATCCATCAGTAGTTGATCCAGATGCTTTTAGAAAAAATTATGAAGCAGTTTTCTCAAATGATTTAATTAGTTCAGTTGCTTCTACTGATACTTCTGGAACAGCTAAAAAAACAGAATTTTTAAAATGAATTCCTCTTGGATATGAGACTATGTGAGTATTTTATGATATGAGAGTTTTGAGAGCAAAAGATTTAAGTACTTGGGCTTCTGTTAATGATGCTATAAGCTATATAAAAACTTCAAAATGAGAATCCCTTCCGATAGCTCTTTGAGATGGTAAAAGTATAAAAGATTCATCTGATATTATGACAGAATTTTTTATGCAAGAGTGAGCTAAGTGATTGGATGATGTAAAAGATAATATAGTAAAACAAGCATTTTCTAGATATTTTATGTATTGAGATAAATCAGGAGATAATGCGTATTTGATGAAATTTGATGATCAGACTAATTTAAATAAAACAGCTTTGCAATTATTTTCAGAAGGACAAGTTTCTATGATTATTTGATATCCTAGACTTGTTAATGATATAGATTCAACTTGATTCCAAAAAGCTTTTTTAAGAGCTTCGCCTATTCCTCAAATGACAAATACAAATCCATTGTCTCTAGTGAATTATAATTATTTTGTTGTAAATAAAAATACTAAAAAACAAGATTTATCTCTATCTTTGATGAAATATTTCGCTTCAGATAAATGAGAACAAGATTATCACAAAGCTTTCCCATACTATATCCCAGCTATGCCAAATGTTGCTCGTGAGACAGAGGATGATAATATAAAAGATTGATATTCTCTAAAAATAAAAGATTTCCAAAACCCAAATGTAGAACTTTCTTCATTTAACAAAAAATTAAAAGTTGTTTATGATAAATGACTTTCTGATATTTTGGATAATTCTCTTAATTATAGTTTTTTATTTGATAATTTTACAAAAAATATATCATGTAAATACGATAAATATATAAATCTTACAAATTTTTCACAAATTTGTGAGTAAAATACATTTAAATCTTCCCTTTTCAAGGGAAGTCCCCGAAGGGGGATGGGTTTTTAATTTTTTAATTTTTTTCTTATGGCTAACACAAAAAATAAATTTTTAGCTACACTAGCATTGTCTAGTATACTTTTAATTAATGCTCCACTAAGTTTTGCTGATGCAAATAAAGATACAATTCTTGCAAATATTAATTCATCTATTTCTTCTATTGATACATCAAAAACAGGAAGTGGGGAAATGCTTAATTTACAAAATACTGTTTATAGTTTGTCTTCTAGTTTTTCATCACTTTATACTTCTTTAGGATTAAATGATAATACTATAACTTACTTAGTTTCTCTTGGAAAATTAACTACTGATTATAAAAAAGATTTAATAACAGAATATTCGGCATTAAAAACTGAACTTGAAAATAAATATTCAAAAGATTCTCAAAGCTTAAATGCTATGAAAGATGAAATTAATTTATCTCATACTAATTTATCGAGTGATCAAAAGGCTCTATATCAAGCAAAAATAGATACAATAAATGCTGATTTATTAGCAATAAATGCTTATGCAGTTACAAAAACAGCAGTTTTAAAAACTAAATATACAAATTACCTGAGTACAATGACTTCTACTCTAACAAATTTGTATACAGCTAATTCTAGTGATTTATGAAAAGTTAATATTTTTAATTCTGAGTTTAATAATTTATCTTCTTTAAAAGAATCATTAAATGCAAATTATGCAAATTTTAAATCCTATTATCTAGGATGAAATGTAACAGAATTAACAAATTTTTTGTGAGATAGAAAGACAAATTATTCTACTTTGATGAAATCTCAACTTAGTAAAATGCTTGATGCTAATATAACAGCTAATCCTGGACTTTGAGATTATAATAAAGAACTAACAGATTATATTTCATTTCTTTCAAGTAAATTTGATTTAGATTTACAAAAAAATCTTGATGATAATTATTCAATTATTTATTCTCAAACAAAAATGGATAATTTGAATACTTCTTATAATGATTTCAAAGCAAAGTATGTTGATTTAAATTCTACAGTTAAAGCAAATGCTGTACTTGCTGATTATTCTGGGGCTATATCTTCAGCTGATTCTTTGACTAGTGATGTTTCTGCTTTGAATGCAAAATTAGCAAATTTATCAGTTAGTGGTTCAATTAATATAGCAAATGTAAAAATAACTTTAGAAAATCAAATAATAGTATTTTATAATGGGGAATTTAATACTTATAAATCAGATTTACTTACTAAATTAAAAGAAAAATTAGATGATTTATCTGTTGTAAATGATTTAGTTGATACAAAATATTCGACTTATCAAGCTTCACTAGCAGATGATTCTAGTGATACAAATTTCAATTCTAAAATAAATGAGTTAAAATCATTTTTGGCAAAATATTCAGATACTTGAAATGCTAGTATTAGAAATAAAATTGCTAAAATAAGTTATTCACTTGAAAGTTCTTACCTTGTTCGTGAATTATCTTTAGGAAAATATAAATATTACGCAAGAAATAAAACCAATTATGAAGAACAAATTAATACTGCTTTGCAAACACTTGATGCTAAATTATGAGATGATTTCAGCTCAAAAATGAATATTGTTTTTGATAGAATTGATACAGCTTTAGCTAATCCTAAAATATCTGTAAAAAATAAATATCAATTAAGTCTTATTAAATTAGCAATTAGAGATTATATTTATAAAAATAAAATGTAGATGTTTTCATACATTCATATTCCATTTTGCTCATCTAAATGTAAATATTGTCGTTTTGCTTCTACCGCAAGTTTGGATAAATTAAAGATTCAGACTTACACGGAAAAACTTATAAACGAAATAGAAAATTTTAATAGACCGCTTTCGCAAGAAAGCGGTCTTAAATCTGTTTATTTTGGTTGATGAACTCCAAGTGTTTTACAAGAAAATCAGATTTCTAAAATTCTAAAAACTCTAAAAACCAAATTTTGATTTGAGGAAAATATCGAAATCACACTTGAATCAACTCCTCAAAATATTAGCAAAGAAAATCTAATTGCTTGGAAGAACGCTTGAATAAATAGACTCTCTATGTGAGTTCAAACTCTGAATGAAGAATCTCTTAAAGAAATATGAAGAGATGAAAGAAAAGTTATAATTAGAGCCTTGGATGAGATAAAGAAGTTTTTAGAACAAACTCCCCCTGTTTTCGCTGTCGCTCAAACTTCCCCCTCAATGAGGGGGACTGAGGGGGAGCTTAATATTTCTTTAGATTTTATAATTTGACTTCCACATACAAAAAAGTGAGAAACTAAAAAAGATATAGAATTTATTTTGGATAATTATCCATTTGTGAAACATATTTCAGTTTATATGCTGGAAGATCATTATTATAATTTTGAAACAATATTGTCTGAAGATGATTATTTGCAAGAATACAATGAAGTTAGAGATTTTTTAAATACTATGTGATTTAATTTTTATGAATTATCAAATTCAGCCAAAGATTGATATGAATGCAAACATAATATAGCCTACTGGAAACATTCAGAAATGCTAGCATTTTGACTCTGAGCACACTGATTTACATGAAACACTAGATATTCCAATTCTGAAAGTTTTAAATGATACTATGATGGGAAAATTGAGGAAGAAAAATTAAATGAAAATGATAAAATCTTGGAAAAAATAATGTTTGATATTAGAACTGATTGAATTTCTGTAAATCAAACAGAAAAATTAAATAAGAATAAAATTGATGAATTTCTTGAAACTTGATTTCTGGAAATGAAAAATGATAAGCTAATTTTGACTAGAAAATCTTATAGTTTAGCTGATTTTATAGTGAGAGAGATTATTTAAAAATTTGACTTATTTTTTTTATTGTGATATACTGAGATTATTATATATGTAATATTTTTTTATATGGATACTACTTTTTTTATAGAGAATAAAAAAACTGTTTGAATAGCGGTTTTATGAGTTATATTAATTTCTATTTTATCATTTTTTTTATTTTGAAATCATAAAGATAATCTGAACAAAGAAATTAATACAGTTTGAATACTTAGATCTTGAGATCCTGAAAATTGCAATCAACTTTGAGATGAAAAAAAAATAAATACTTGTAAAGATAATCTTTACTATGACAAAGCGAGAACTTCTCAAGAGTCGTCTTTTTGTGAAAATATATGAAATGATAAAATTAAATCAAATTGTAATAGCGAAATAATATTTAGTTCAGCTATATGAAATAAAAATATGAAAATGTGTGATAAATTATCTACTAAATCATACATTACAGAATGTAAAAACTCTATAGTTATGAACGAAGTTTATTATTCAAGAGACTTAAAAAAATGTGATAAATATGAAGGAAATGTAAATATATGTAAAGATGCTCTTAATCTTATGTTTGCTTCTACTAAATCTGATAAATCTTTTTGTGAAAAAGTAACAGATAAAAATAAAAAAGATTTATGTATACAAGATATTGATAGAGCAAATATTGCAAAAAATCAAACATGATCAACTCTTTCATGAATTATCGATCCTACAAATGTAAAAAGTTCTATAAAAAAATAAAAACAAAAAATATTTATTAATTTTCATTTTATGAAAACTACAAAAAAAATAAATCTTATCTTATGGATTTGAGCGATTATATTTTTCTCTTATATAAACATTGCTTCAGCAATATATTGAGAAACTTCTCCAATTTGATGAGATACAGCAACCCAAACTCTTTGATATACTTGAGACTCTTTTCAAGTTTGAGATAAAACATTATTCAATAAACCTACTCAAGTGTTATCATACTCTTGAGTTTTATACATTTCAGATTCAATGAATAATTGTATAAGACAAGTATCATCTACTTGAATTATTACAAGTTTAGCATGATTATGTTGAGATACTAATTATGGATATCAAGAATGAACTTGAACTGGAGCAAGATTTAATACTCCGACTTGATTAGCTATTAAATCTGATTGAACAGTTTTGTATGTTTCAGATACTGGAAATAATAAAATTCGTGCAATTGATTTAACTACAAATACTACATCTCTTATTGCTGGTTCTACAGTATGATATGCAGAATGAATATCATGATCAGCTCAATTTAACTATCCATATGGTATGGTTTATTATAATTCTAAATTATATGTTGCAGATAAACAAAATCATAAAATTCGTGCAATTGATTTAATTACAAATACTACATCATTAATAGCCTGATCTGTTGATTGATATTCAGAATGAACAGGTTCTATAGCTAAATTTTCATATCCTACTTCATTAGATATAAATACAGCTAGTGGAATTTTATATGTTTGAGAAATGTATAAAGTTCGTAAAATAGATTTATCAACAAATGTGACATCACTTATTGCTGGATCTATAGCATGAACTGCCAACTGAGCATGAGCAGCCGCACAATTTAATAATATACAAGGAATTTCATATGATAAATATATAAACCAATTATATATTTCTGATAAAGATAATAGTAGGGTAAGGGTTATTAATTTAGTAAATAATATATCAGCAGATTTTGTTTGAAGTGGAGATGGTTATTTAGAATGAATGACTACTTTTGCTAAATTCAAAAGACAATCAATGATATATTTTGATAATATTTCTAGAATTTTATATGTATGAGATTCTTTAAATAACTTAATAAGAAAGATAGATGTTAATTATTATCAACCTATAATAATTCAATGAGTTAAACAATACGATATATATAATACTACAGAAATTTTACCTAAATGAACTACAACATTTAATGGTATGTATGTTTATTTAAAATTTCAAGATAATGATCTAAAAGATGATTTCATTGATGTAGAAATTAAAAAAACTTCAGATAATTTTGATGGAACAACAAATATTATTTCTGTGCCACATTTTTGACGAGTTAATGGAACTGTATATGAAAAGAGAGTTTTTGTATGACAATGAATTATAGAAAACGGGAATTCTTATCATTGGAGATATAGAATTAGGTGAGTAGATTGAACTACTCAATGATGGCAAGAATATGGTATGAATGCTACTACATCAGATGATATTATTATACCTCCAATGTGAATATATGATTATAATTCTACAACATCTTTTGATTATACTCAGAATTTAGGTTCTTTGTACCCTAAAGATGTACTTTATTCAACTAATTATATGTACACATCTATTTGAAATTGTGTACTTAGATATAACAAAAATTTGTGATCAGATGATTACAGTGGGACAGGTTTTATTATAGCTTGAAATTGTAGTACTGCTTGAAATATATTTAATACTTGATGATTAAGTGCGAGATTTAATAATCCACAATGATTAGCAATAGATGAGACAAATAATTATCTATATGTAGCAGATTATTGAAATAATTCTATAAAAAGAATAGATTTAATATCTTGAAATGTTACTATATTAGCATGAAGTATATCATGAGTAGCTTGAGATATTGATTTATATGGTATAGATGCAAGATTAAATAATCCATTTAAATTAGAATTATCAAAAGATAATAGTATTTTGTATTTTACAGATTATACAAATAAGAAACTAAAGAAAGTAGATTTAACAAACAACAATGTAAGTACATTATATACAACAACATATAATCCATATTGAGTTACTTTAGATAAGGATAATAATATATTGTATTTTACTGATACATATCGGTGATGGCTTGATTGATGAA
>JAVHPF010000059.1:0-27901 GCA_036170435.1 Patescibacteria group bacterium | reverse complement strand
CAGATTCTAAAAAAATATTAGTTTCTGACTATGAAAATAGACTTATTAGAGAAATCTCATGAACAAAATCATCTGTTTTATTTAATAAATTATTAACATCTAATGTTTGATTAAAAGATATAAATAGCAATGTTTTATCTTATGGTTCAGGGATTACAAATTCTGCTTTTAAATTAAATTTTGATTATACAAATATTTTGGAAGATTCTAATCAAAATATAACACTAAAATATGAAGTAGAATTAAAACCAATTTGAACTAATTTTGATTGAAGTTGAACTATTATAACTAGTAGTAATATAACAAAATCTCCTACTGATATAGTAATATGATCACTTTCTAATGGTTCATATCATATTAGATATAGAATTACTGATATATGAGATGATACTATATGATCTTCTCTTACAACTGATTGGAAAAATATATGATGAAATGATGAATCAGTGGCTGATATAGTTGTTACTAGTTCATATACTATGAATACAAATTCATATTTCACAAACAATTTTACTCAAAGTAAATATAATGATGTTTTAATATCATCATGATATGTATATATAAGTTCAAATGCATGAGCTATATATAAAGTACCAAAAGATATGCAAGCTCAATTTTTATGAAGCTCAACTATGAGTGATTTTAATCGTAAATTTTTACTTTCTTGAAATATAAATACTTATTGAAATTTATATAATACAACTAAAGAAAGGGCCTTATTTAATGATCCGAGATGATTAGCAATAGATGAAACAAACAAATATTTATATATAGCAGATTGGGGAAACAATGAAATTAAAAGAATTGATTTAACATCATGAATAGTTACTCTTGTGGCATGAAGTGTAACATGAATAGCATGAGATGTAGATAATATATGAACAGATGCAAGACTAAATAATCCATTTAAATTAGAATTATCAAAAGATAATAGTATTTTATATTTTACAGATTATACAAATAAGAAACTAAAGAAAATAGATTTAACAAATAATAATGTAAGTACATTATATACAACAACATATAACCCATATTGAGTTACTTTAGATAAAGATAATAATATATTGTATTTTACTGATACATATCGGTGATGGCTTGATTGATGAAATCGGAATACATCATGAGTATCAACTCTATGAATAAGATCATATGATATATGAAAGAATCAATTTTCAATGGTATATAGAAAAGTTCTTCGATTTTGGAATTATTCACCAATGGATATATATTATGATAGTGTAACAAAATCAATATATTCTACATATGTATGAGTAAGTTGAAATCCTCGGTGATCACGGACAACATTTTTTATAGAAAAGATAGATACAGTGTGAATGGTTGGTTCAACAATATCATCTAATTGATATAACCCTGGATGTTCTAATCAACGGAATTATTCTACTTGTAATTACTATTGATATAGAGAATGATATGGAACTACTTCATTGTATTATACTCCAAATTCTATAACATATGATTCAGATTCTAAAAAAATATTAGTTTCTGACTATGAAAATAGACTTATTAGAGAAATTAATACTAGAACTTATGAAGCACCAATTAATGTAGCTATGCAACTTTATGATATAGATGGTACAACATTAGGAGGGGCAGCTATTACTCCAAAGGGTAATGCATTTAGAATAATGACTAGAATATCTGATGCAGATGCAGTCGATAGTAATAGAGTAGAAATAGAGATGAAAGATATATATACTCCATTTAATTGATCAGGAACATTCCAGACTCCTTATTATTATACTACAAAATGAGTTAATACTGATATATATTATACAGTTTGAGAAAGCCAAGTTATAGCTTGAAAATCATATCATATAAGAATAAGGCCAGTAGATGTAAACTGAAATACATGAGATTGGAAATATTATTTATGAAATAATGATGTATGAGTAAACTGAAATACAGTTTCAGATGAAGATATTACTATAGGTAATTTCAACTTAGATAATCAATATTGATATATATTATGAGTTGCTGATTCTAATAATAATTCATATTCAAATGGTGTATATGTTTATGCTCCAGATACTAAGGTATCATATAAGGCATATAACTATGTTTGATCTAATATAACAAATTTATATACAGATAATCAATATGTGTACTTTTTTAACTGATGATTGTTTTATAAAATAGATAAGACTTCAGGAGATATGTATTATATAAGTAATTTTCCAAGTTTATATAGTTATACTATTGACAAAACTAATAATTATATTTACTGGACTGATAAAACTTCTATATTTAGATATGATATTATTGCTAAAACTCATACTAAATTAACATGAACTTTATCAACAACATGATATATTGAATGATCTCCTTGAGTTGCTCAATTTAATTTAATAAGTAGCATATCTTTATCTGAAAATTGAAAAAGTTTATATATAGCTGATACTAATAATAATAGAATAAGAAAATTAGATCTAGATATCTCATCTGCAACTTATTTATCAACTTCATTAGTTTTATGATCTTGATTAGCAGATTCTACAAAAGATGTTTCATGAACATGAATACTTGCAAATATATATCATCCTTATAATGTTTTTGTTTCAGCATGAAGTAATTATTTATTTGTATCATCAAATGATGCTACTTATGCTAAAATATATAAACTTGATATTGCAAGTAATTATTGAAATATAATTAGAACTAATATTCCTTGAATATCTTGATTTAGAAACTGGTGAACAGATGATAAATATGTATATTTTATGATATCTTGAGAAATATATAAAATGTCTACTGATATAAATTTACCGTCTCAAATTAAGATATTATCAAAACATGCAGCATATCAAGAATGAGTAAACTGAAAATTAACTGCTTATAGTGATTATTACTTTGATTGAGATACATTATTCTTTGTAGATAATTATTCTAAAATAAGAAAAATTAATTATAAATATACTTGATGAACTCGTAGTATATGATGAGTTGTAAGCTCTATTATCCAAAGAGAATCAGATAATGCTACGCCTATATCAACATGAGCTACTACACAGTCTCAAACAATGTATTTGTTAGCAAATTATACATATCCATATCAATTCCACTTAAAGACACAAATTGAAATAAAAGAATTATGAGTTGATTTTAATGGAACTGGTTTGATAGAATGAGATTGGCAATTTTATGATGCTGGAGCAAAAACAATGCAAGCATTTCTTACAAATGATGATATACAACAATATAAAAACTATCATTGGAGAGTTAGAACAGTCGATTCATATTGAAATATTTCGGATTGGTACAACGCATTTAATAATTCTGAATGACAAGCTGACTTCGTTGTATGATGAGTTAAAGTATGACAAACTAATATAGTTCCAGTAAGACTTCCATGAGAAGTAAGAAAAATACCTCTTAATACATTAGAGTCATTTAACTATTCTCTTGTAGATAATGCTTTAGATTGATCTGTAAAATGATTTTATTATGTTGCTTGAAATTGTATAAGATATTTCGATTATAAACAATTTTCTGCTAATAGATATAATTATTCATACACTAATTATACTACAGATTTCTTCTGTAATTCTACGATATCTACAATTAATTGAAAATTAAAATTTTCTATTGATAAAACTAAAATGTATTTACATAGCGCATTGAAGGTTTATCAACTTGATTTAACTTCAAAAGATTTTACTTTATTAGCTTGAAGTACTTCTTGAGATGTTAATTGAGTTCCTTCAGCTTCATCATTTTCTAATATTACTGATGTTACACAATTAAATAAATGATGAGATACTAGATGTATGCTTGTCACTGATAAATGAAATAATAAAGTTAAAATATTTCCAATAAGTTGAACTCCATCTAGTTGTAAATGACTTGTTAATGATGGTACTGATAATGGTTGGGTTGAAGATTGGTATATTTGAACTTGATTTGATTGTTTATATCAAACAAAAGATACAAATTGGTTATATGTAAATGGTTGAAAATTATCTACTGCAACAAAATGATATACTGCTGTCACAGGTGGGTTTACATGTATAAATGATACTATTGATTCAGAAGAAGCATATTATTATACTTATGAATGAGGTGTAATACGGAATGTATCTTTACAACAATTATCATCAAATACTATTATTAAATCAAAAATTACTTGAGCATGAACTAGTTGATATTTTGAATGACCTAAAGATTATTCAAAATTTACATCAATTACAGCTATGATAAGGGACCCTATGAATTCTAGATTATATGTAAATGATGCATGAAAATTTAGAACTGTAGAACTTAATTCTACATATGCTCCAACAATTTCTTGATTATCATCAACATCTTTTAAAACTTGAGACCAAATAACAATAACAGGATCTTATCTTATAGAAATATGATACTGATCAGGAAGTTTGCCTATGTCTGAAGTACAAAATTGAAATTTTTATATATTAATGGGTGATATAAGATTAGCTTATAGTGATATACTATATTGGACTGATAATGAAATAAAAGTAAAAGTTCCATATTGAGTTAAGGATGGTAAAATGATAATAAAAACTCCATCTTGAATGAGTAATTCAATAAATTTTGCAATATCAAATCCTCCAACTATATTTGATATAAGTCCTTATAGTTTTCATGTGTGAGATTGAATAATTATTACATGAGATTATTTCTGAGTAAAAAATGCATCTTCTAAAGTAGAAATAACTTACAGTTGAGCTACTACTGTATGATATAAACTTATGACAATAAATTCTTGGGCAGATAATTCTATAAATGTAACTGTTCCAACAGAAGCAGTTACTTGAAATATTAAAGTAACAACTCAGTATGGTTCTTATACTTATAATATATCTATACTTAATTGAAGACCGCCAGCTAAACCTATTCTTAAGTCTCCAGGAAATTTAACTACGGCAGTTTCAATTACTCCAACATTACTTACAAATGCATATTATAATATAGATAATAATTCACAACAAGCATCTGAGTGGGTTGTTATTGACCGAAATAGTAGTAGTGAAGTATTTCATACTCCGGCTGACACTTATAATCTTACTCAAATTACGGTACCATCTTGAAAATTATATAAAGGTAAGTCATATTTGTGGAAAGTTAGATTTCAAGATAATAAATCAAATTGGAGTGACTGGAGTGATGTTCGGTGATTTACTACAGATACTACTTCAATAGTAGCTTGAAATATGGCACCAAATACTCCAACTAATATTTCTCCAGTAAATAATTCTACTTGAGTTACGGTAACGGGGCTTAATTTATCAGCATCAGCTTATCAAGATTGAGACACGGATCCTGCAAAACAAACAGCTCAATCATCATCTTTTTGGCAAATAAGAAAATTATCATCTTCTTATTCTTATGCTGTATTATCTCAAACAAAAAGTTCAGATTTTTCTAATTTTGCAGTTCCTAATTGAGTACTTCAAGATTCAACTTGGTATTGTTGGAGAGTTAACTATACAGATTGAGAATGATTAGCTTCAAATTATAGTCCTGAAACCTGTTTTGCAACAGCTTGAACAACTCGAGCAACTCCACCACCTACAGCAACTAATAATACGAACACATCTGGAACATATACAATAGCTCCTATTGTTTATGATAAACCAAATAAACCATCTTGATTTTGAGTTACTCTTGATAATAGTTCTTATACTGTAAATCTAGCATCTAACTCTTATACAGATTCAAATATTGACAGCCTATCATGATCTGAAGATAAATTATGAGCTGTTGAATGGGAAGTATTGTATTATAATAATACAGATACAACTTTAACAACAGATACAGACTGATTTATTACAGATTCAGTATTAGCTAATGTTAATTTTTCAACAGCTAAAAAATATAGAAAAATAAGACAAAACTGTGCTGTTCCTGAAAATGAAGGAAATGTGGGATGAGTTTGTTTATTAAATTATTCTATTCCATATAATATACTAGGTCTTAAATGAACTTATTTAGTTAGGGAAAGACATATGGATGAATATAATACTTGGTCTGATTCATCAGGAATAAAAAAATTCTATATTGATAAAATTCCTACATCATCTATGTTTTATTGAAATATAAGAAGTGTAGCCAATTTATCATTAAATATTATTTGAAATACAAATAATATGACATATAATTGGACATCAGATACTCTTCCAAATTGAACTCCAGGAGACTTTAAACCTATAGCTCAATGCTCTGCTGCATCTGATTATATGAGATATACACATTGTTTAGTTTCGGGAACTAAAACATATTGATATATAATATGACAATGAACATCTAAACTTAAGTTTGAACCTATTGTTTCTTGAAATTATAAATTTAATGTTAATGTTTCTAATTGAACTGTTACTAAAGCTAAATTGCTTGAAGTTAATGTTCAAAAATAAAAAATTAAGAAGTCCAGTTTAATATACTAGGGCTTCTTAATTGATTTTAATTATTATTATTATTTAGATGATTTTAAATAGAAGATGATATATTTTGCTTTTGGTTATATTATTTATAACAATATCGCTTTTAGTTATATTAGGATCTGTTAATATATTTAATGGGTTTTTGAATAATCAAGAAATTTGAGATATGCAAATAGAAGCAAATATTGATTTAGATAACCAATTTAAATTTTTTAAACAATATATAATATATACTAATACAGATTGATTAGGATATTTAGCTAATATTCCAGATAGAGCAGATATAAATAATGATGATGATGATTTTAATTGATTGTATAATGATACTGATTGAATTTCTGATGATGATTGAGATGCATTTAAATATAAAATTTGACTGATTCCTCCATGAGAAAATAAAAATATATTACTTATTGATCAAAATTATTTTAATTATGTTAATTTTAATTATGCTACTTTAAGTTGAATTTCTATATATTCAGATAAATCAGCAAGTTATAAAGTAAATATTTTTGATTGAAATATATATTCAGAACAATGAATTTTAAAATTAAAAAAATCTATTTTATGAACAGTGTCTCCAGGAGAAAATATTATATCTACATCAACTTTAGATCTTAATGCAAATGATTTATTATCTACATATTTGGATAATTATACAGATGAATCATTATCATATAAAATTAAATGAATATGATTAGCTGGAACTGATATTAATTATTTTATTCCTGTTATATCAACATCTAAAAATTTTGCATTATATACTTCTACTATTATAAAAGATAAAAATTGACTATTTTTATTATTTTCAAAAATTTATAATGATTTATTAGATTGATGAAAAAGACCTATAGCACCTTCATATTTGCAATGATATTGAACTTGAAGTACTTTGCATTTAAATTGGGAAATAAATGATTTAAATAATACAGGTTCATATTATCTTTTTAGATGAAAAGATGATGCTGTTACTTGTAATGAAGAATATTTTTTGGCTAAAATAGATAATTGATTCAAAGAAAATACATTTTCGTGAAATTTTAATATTCCAGGTAGTTTTTATTATACTATATGTTGATCCAATACATTAGGATGAACTTGATTTACAGATGTATGAAAATTAAGTACTAATAGTAATATAATAAATATAATTAAATAAATTATGAAAAATATTAATAAATTGTGATTTTCTTTAGTTGAAATTATTATATCAGGATTATTGCTAGTTGTATTTTTATTTTGATCATATAATTATTATAATATACAAAATAAAAATTATAATGATATTTCTAAAGAATTTATTGCAAATAATTTACTTGAAGAGTCTATGGCTTATATATCACGAAAAGATTATAATAATATTGTTGATTGAGATTATTGATTATTTTTTCAAGATAATGATATTAATTATGGAGATTATGTTTTAAACCCGGTTAATTATAATAATTCATCTTATGAAGATTGAAAATATATAGATAAAATGTGATATAAGGTAGACTATGATCCTAATAAACTTAATTGAGTATATAAAAGAATAATAAGAGTATATCCTGAAGATGAAGTATTTTTAGGATCTAAATTTAAAAGAATATCAATTTATATTTGGTATGAATGATGTGATTTTTCTTGAGAGGCTTGTATAAAAAAAGATTTTATTATTTTATCTAATACTAAATATGAATAATAAATGATTTACTTTGGTCGAAATGATTATTTGAACACTATTAGTAATTGTTATTATGCTTGTTTTTTGAGTTATTGTAAGACAATCATTACTGTTTATAAATTATTCCAAAGACCAAGTTGCTATTTTAAATGAAACATCATTTATAAAACAAGAAATTTCTAATATTTTTATAAATAATAATATTAAAGTATTAGAAAAAAATACACCAGATTATTCTGGATTATATTCAATAAAGGATAATGTTGTAGATTTTCCTAATCCTATTTATAAAGATACAATAGTTATTGAATACTCTAATAATACATCAACAGGAATATATTTTATGTGAATAGTAAATAATTCTACAAAAAAAATAATTCCGGTCGAATCAGATGATTCATGAATATTTTCAATCTCTCAGTATACTTGAAATACTATGACTTGAATATATGATGTTATTTCTAATAAGTATATAAATAATAATTTGAATATATTACAATTTAAGTATAATTTGCTTGAAAATTGAAAATTATTAAGGATAGATATTATTTATGATAATAATTTACAAGGTAATCTTGATAAAAATAGTGAATTCTATTATACAGGTAGTATAAATATACTTGAAAAAATTAATACTTTTTAAACTTTTATATTATGTTAAAAATAAAAAATAATTTTTGATTTACATTAGTTGAATTATTGACTGTTGTAACAATAATGTCAATATTACGAACAATTTCTTTTATTTATTTTACATCTTATGTATCTTGAAGTAGAGATTCAAAAAGGATTGTTGATATTAAAAGTGTGTCTACAGCATTAGAAGTTTATTATAAAAAGAATAATGGAATTTATCCAAAACCATCTAGTTTCATAATAACATCATATACTTGATCTGATTGAAGTAACACACCTTATTCTTACCTTTGATATATAAAAGATAATGTTTGATTATCATTTAATAAAGTACCAATTGATCCAACAACAGGAGATAATTATTTTTACGCAATAACTGTTGACGGTAAATTTTATGAATTGGCTTGTACATTAGAACAATATCCAGATAAACAAGTAACATACAAATCTAATATTCTATCAAAAACATTTGCAACAGATGTTTGAACAACATGAGATTTTACATATATAGAGTGAAATTATAAAAAAGATGTAAATAATTGATATTATACAGATCATATAGTTTTTATGACGCAATCAGGAGCTCAATTTGTTTTTCCTAAAAATGATTTAAATATTTGAAGTTTTTCATGAAGTGATTTTATGATATGATCATGAACTATTACATTAGAGCAATTAGGCACTATTACACCATACCCAATAAATAATAGAAATGCTTGATATATTGATAATTCTTCTAGTGGAACATCAGATTTTATGATAGAAACAGAATCTACTTGAATAACTCTTAATTGTCCTAATTGTGAATAAAAATAAATTATAAAATTTTTATCTACATATTATAAAAATGATAAAAAATAAGCTTAGTTCCTATTACTAAGCTATTTTTGTTTTTCACATCATTTTTTATATTTCTTTGATTTTATATATAAAAGTTTTATTATATTTTTAATTATTTTTTAAGAAAATTTTTATGACTTCTACTTCTACTTTTGCTCCTTTGCAAAACAAAAGAACTTATACTACTAATGAAAAGATAGTACTTGATTATTTTTTTACGAACACTGATAAAAATATTTATTGTGCGAAAAATGCTCTATCAAACCAATTGTGGGCATTTTTAGTAGGGCAATATTCTAGAAGTGAATCTTCTATGAGAGATAGATTCTTACAACTTTTTGATGACAGCAAAACTGCTTTGGATAAAGGAATTATCACAAAAGAAGAATTTATTTCACTTGATGATTTAGCTAAAAGTATACAAGACTTTAAAAGTTTTTCTCTAGATTTTTTTGAATCAAAAGCAAGCGATTTCCTGAAAAAATGGGGAGTAGATTATGGTCATAATAGTTTAAAAGATGCTGATAGAATAAGATTTGCTATAGAATGAGTAAGTCAAGTATTCACAAAAGTTATAGAAAGTCCATTTCCTGCTTTATGAGATTTTCAAGAAAAATCTACTAGATATTTGCATTTCGGGGCAGAAAGTCTTATTTATCCGGATGATTTAAAAAATTCTAAATTTTGAGGGAAAGCTACTGAATTAACAAAAAAATTGATTGATACTTATTTGAAATTTACACCGGTTGTAAAAGAAGCTTTGGCCGCAAATGAAGTTATAAACAAAGCTGATTTTACAAGTGATAGAGCTTATGAAAATACACTAAATGCTAAGGCTTTTGATATTTTGAGATATTTATTACCATCAAATGTTGCTACATCTCTTGGTGCTTCATTTTCTACAAGAACTTTGGAATCTCACCTTTCATATATGCTTGCTCATCCTTTGCAAGAAGTGAGAATGATAGCTGAAGCTATGCATAAAGAAGCATTACTTTTATCTCCAGGATTATTGTCTCGTGTTGCTCCAGTAAAATATGATGAAACTAGAAGAAAAAAAATAAATTCATATCTTTGAGACTTTTTCAAAATGACTTCTGCTTGAGATGATGAAACTGGATATCATAAATGAATTTCAGATAAAGAAAGAGTAAATATTGTATTTGAATGAGATTTAGATGGTCATATTTTGGCTTCAATCTTATTCGAAAATTCTAGAGCCGAAGGACTTTCTTATGAAGAATGTATGGATCTTGTAGAAGATATGGATAATATGACAAAATCTGAAATAATGAAAGTTTATTTAGAAGACAGATGAGATTTTGATAGAATGCCTAGAGCTCTTCAACATTCTACAATTATGATGGAATATTTAGTTGATTTTGGAGCTTATAGAGATATTCAAAGACATAGAGCTTCAGCACAATTATGGCAAGGAGCTTCAGCAATTCATGGTTATGATTATCCAGAATTTATGGATTTACCAGGAATGGAAGAATTTAAGAAATCTTATGATGAACTTCTAACTGAGGTAACTCTTTTTGCTAAGGAAATGGTAAAAGAAGATGACTTCTTATCTGAATATGTTACAGCTTTAGGGCATTTAGTTAGAACAACTTTTGAAATGTCACCAGGACAATTGGCTTATGTCCTTGAAATGAGAACTACTCCTTGGGGGCATCATTCATACAGAAGACTTTTTATAGAAACTTTTGTTCAATTTAAGAAAATGTCACCGCTTTTTGCTAAATATATTAAAGTAGGGGATTTAGAAGAAGAATCTTCAAGAAAAAAACAAGAAGAAAAAGCAGAGGAAAAAAGAAAGAAACTTGGAATTTAAAAAAGTAGGGAATGCAGGCCTGCGTTACTTACAATGAATTTAATTTTTAAATTTTAAAATTATGCCTATTTTAAAGAAGGATGATTGAACTACTGAAGTTATTAAATGCCAATGATATTGTCATAATTTAGAAGATCCTAGAACTTGTTCTAAAGTCTGTAGAAAAGAAAAAGCAAAATCTGAAAATCAGAAAAATTGGGAAGTATTAAAAAAAATAGAAGAATTACTTAATTAAAAAATAAAGAGCGACACCGTAGGTGTCGCTTATTTTGTTATGCACAAAGGCATAACTTTCCTAGAATAAACATATCTTCATCTTCCAGTTTTGCAATAGTTGCACCGGAGATGATTTTGTATGTACATTCATTTTCATTGTTATCAGGAAAGATTTTTGCACTTCCTTCAACAATAAGTGGTAAAGAATCTTCATCAAATGTAATTTCAGTTTTATAAGGAACCGCTTGACCAGCTTTTAAATTTAATTGAATTTTTCCTTTACCAGAAAGAATGATGAAGAATTCTCCAGCGTTCACTACAACTTTATTTTCTGCATTATGTAGCGGACTAAGCATTACAGCTTTCGAATCTCGGATTTTTTCTGCAAGAGAAATATGTCCTGGACTAACTAAGTTTTGTTGATTAACGGTAGTCATAGTAAACTCCTTTTGGTTTTTGTTTGAGGTAGTTGATTTATAATGATATTTAATAACTTGTCAAATTTAAAATTTTTCATTATGTATATTTTCTCTAGGAATTCATAAATTTTCTAGTTTTTCTATTGCTTCATCCATCATATAAGGGCTTCAGCACATATAAAACTCTTCAAATCATTCTATATTTTCGTTTTTTAAATATTCAGTAATATGTCAATGTTTATATCATTTTACTTCATCTTTACTGAAATAAATCTCATAATCAAAATCAATTTGTTTTTTTAGTTCTTCAAATTTTTCTGCGTAGAATAAATCAGCTTTTTCTCTAAGTCCAAAAATTAACTTAGTTTTGTAATTTAATCACAAATCTGCAACGGCTTTTAATTGATTATATAAAGGAGCAAGTCCTACTCAAGTAGCTAAAAACATTTTAGCCTTATCGTTTTCTCTAAGTATAAAATGTCAGCTTGGTCAAACAGCCTTAAGCTCTTCTCATACTTCTAAATCTGTTATTTCTATACTTCATCATCTACCGTTTTCTACTCTTTTTATAATGAAAATATATTTATCATTTGATATTTCACAAATAGAATAAGCTCTACCAAATTTAGTTTTTGGAAGCATAAAAGTCATAAATTGACCTGGTTTATTTGTAGTTTCATTTCAGTCTGAAAAAACCATTTCATAAACGTCAGGAGTTAATTTTTCTTTTGCGAGTAATTTATAGTTTGAAAATCACATTTTTTTGTATTTTAAAATTTATTTTGATTATTATAAGGGAAAGTTTTTATTTTCAAGTTTTTATCTTTACTTTGCTGTCAAAATTCATAAAATGAAGTCATAAATTAATAAAAAACTTATGAAAAAAATCTATATAATTGATTGAAATTCCTTTATCTATCGTATGTTTTATGCATTACCAGAATTTTCTACTAGTGATGGAAAACTTGTAAATGCTATTTTTGGTATGGCAAAATTTTTCGTAAATTTAAGCCTTAAGGATAAGCCAGATTACCTTATTTTTGTAAGAGATGCTAAATGAGATAATTTCCGTCATGAAATTTATGCTGATTATAAAGCTACAAGAGATAGAATGCCTGATAATTTAAAAATTCAGTTATCTAGTATTGATGAAATGATAGGGAAAATGTGAATAGAAATCATTGAAATTCCAGGTTTTGAAGCTGATGATGTTATTGCAACTTTGGCCGTAGATTTATGAAAAAATCCTGAAAATGATATTTATATATTATCCGGAGATAAAGATCTGTTTTCACTTATTACTGAAAATGTGAAAATGTATGATACTATGAAAAAAAAGATTTATGGACCGGATGATACAATAGAAAAATTTTGAGTAGAACCTCAATATATTTCAGATTATTTAGCAATAGTAGGTGATACTTCTGATAATATTCCAGGGATTCCAGGTTTCTGACCGAAAAAAGCTATAGAACTTATAAGTCTTTATGGAAGTGTTGAATGAATTTACGAAAATTTAGATAAAATCACTGGAAAAACTAAAGAAACACTTACCCAAAAAAAGGATTTGGCTGAATTATCTAAGAAACTTGCAACTATTGATAGACAAGTGAATCTAGGAAATTTTGCTTTGGAATCAAACAATTTTCTGACAAAAAACATACTAAATGATGATATAAAAGAATATTTTAGAGCTCATGAGTTTTTCTCTCTTATTTGAGAAGAAAATGTGAATCTAAAAAAATGGGAAGATTTATGATTGAAAGTGAAAATAGTTTGAGATAAACAAGGTTTAGATGAATTAAAAAATAAAATTAAAAATTACACAGAAATAGTTTTTGATACAGAAACTACAAATTTGAATACACTTATCGCTGAGATAGTTTGAGTTTCTATTTATTTGGATGATGAAAATATTTACTATATAAATCATGCCCACAGAGGACCACAAGTAAGTTTCACAGATTTAAAAGATTTTTTAGATGATATTTTTAACATGGATATAACAATAGTTGGGCATAATATAAAATATGATTTAGAAGTTATAGAATCTTATTTTAAATCAAGTGGGAAGACAGAAGTAAAAAAAGAAGAACTTTCTCAAATTTCATTATTTGGATAAGATTTATAGAAAATAAAAGCACTTGAAAATAATTATTCAATTTAAAAATAAAAAGACTTTTGGAAAATCCAGAAGTCTTTTTATAATAGAGAAAAATTCATAGTAAATAAAAAAATAAAATAAATGATTGTAGCATTAGACCTAGAAACAACTTGATTATCAAAAGATAAAGATAAAATTATAGAAGTAGCACTTATCAAATTTGATGAAAAAACTTTTGAAATAATTGAAGTCTTTGAGAGTTTTGTAAATCCAATTATTCCAATTCCTGATATAAGTTCAAATATAACGGGTATTACTGATGATATGGTGCAAAATGCTCCTAAAATAACAGATTTAGTAGATAAAATTACTGAGTTTATTTGAGATGCTCCAATTCTTGGACACAATACAAATTTTGATAGGGATTTTCTTATAAATAATTGAGTTAAAATAGAAAAAAATATAGTACTCGATACATTTTTCTTGGCAAATATTGCAGTTAGAGGAGAAAAATCTTTGAGTTTAGAATCTCTTAGTGATTATCTAGAACTTTGAGATTATGGAGCTCATAGAGCTAAAAATGATGTAATAAATACTATTAAACTTTTCGAAAAACTAGTCTTAAAACTAAAAAATAAATCAAAAATAAAAAGGTCTTTTCTTTCTACAATTTTTGCTAAATCATGAGATAAAAATATAGTTTGGTTAAAAAATTATTTAGATTTAAATTCTTCACTTGATGAAGAATCTTTTATAAAAGACTTACTTAAAATTATAGGGAAATTTGATAAAACAGATGATATTAAACTTGATGAATCTATAAAAATAGATTTTGACGAGAATTATTTTTCAAGTTTTTCAAATTTTGAAATAAGAGAAAATCAGAAAATAATGGCGGGTTCTGTTATCGAAAGTTTAGATAAGAATAAAAAAATAGTTATAGAAGCTCCAACTTGAGTATGAAAAACTTTTGCTTATTTACTTCCAAGTATACTTTATTCAGTGAAAACATGAGAAAAAGTATTTATTTCAACGAGTTCAAAAGCTCTTCAAGACCAAATTATTTATAAAGATTTGGATTATTTTGCTAAGAATTTGTGAATAGATTTCTCTTACTGTAAGTTAAAATGAAGAAGAAATTATATGAGTGTTTTTTCTTTTTTCGATACGCTACATCAAAATGAATTTTTACTCTCTGATGAAGTTTGATTTTTTTCTAAACTTATTTTGTGGCTTTTTGATACAAAAGAAGGAGAATTAGATGAACTTAATTTTTATCCTTGAGAATTTAATTTACTTAAAAAAATTAGTGCTGATAATAGTTTTGTTTTAAAAGATCAAAATCCGTATAAAATTTACGAATTTATTCTAAAAGCTAGAACTAAAGCTACAAAATCAAATATAGTTGTTATAAATCATGCACTGCTTCTTTGAGATTTAGTAAATGATAATGCGATTTTTGGAAATATTTCTAATCTAATTGTTGATGAACGACATAATTTGGAAGATACGGCAACTGACTCTTTCAAAAAAACTGTAAATACGAAATATTTTGAGGAAACTTTGGCTTATATAGAAAAAATTCAAGCAAAACCCAACAATTCAATCAAAGATTTTCATGATATAAAAGAATCACTTTTGCTTAATTTTAATATGATTTTTGAAGATTTCTCTGCATATTTTTATAAAAAACAATTTTGAAATCAAAATAGAGAATTTCTTATATGAAACGATTTTTTCATTGAAAGTTCAGACATTGAAATATTAATCAAAAATATGAATTCTAAATGAGAGTCTTTGCTCAAAAATGCTCTTGATTTAGAAGATAAGGTTTATGCTTCAATAGAACAAGAAATTGCTATAATAAGAGAAATAATAGATTCATTAAAAATTATTTTAGCGGATGATATAATTTCAAATACTAAATATATAAAAGTAGTTTGATTAAATGATAGAACTTGAATTTACTGTTATCATACATTACTTAATCCGGGGGATTATTTGAGAGATAATCTATGGTATAAACTAGATTCTTGTATTCTTACTAGTGCAACCCTTAGAATTTGAGAAGATTTTTCATATATAGAAAAAATCCTGAAATTAAATGATATTTTCACATATTCTTATCTTCAAAGTGACTTTGATTATTCAACGCAAGCTCTTCTATTTATTCCAAATAATCTTTGAAATATAAAGTATGGAAATAATAATATGATTTTAGAATTTTTAGAAAAATTATTTAAAATTGTAAAATGAAGAAGTTTGGTCTTGTTTACATCATATCAAAGTATAAAAGATTCTTATGTTGGACTTCATAATCCACTTAAAAAAGAGGGAATAGATGTTTATGCTCAGAATATTTGAGGTTCTAAACATAAATTACTTGAACAATTTAGAAAAAAAGCAGCGTCATCAATACTTTTTTGAACTGATAGTTTTTGGGAATGAATTGATATTGCGGGGAAGGATTTAGAAACTTTGGTTATTTATAAATTTCCATTTGCTCCACCAACTGATCCAATATTTCTAGCTAGAAGTAAATTATTTGCGGACAGTTTTTCAGATTATGCTATTCCAAAAGCAATAATTAAATTAAAACAATGATTTGGTAGACTTATTAGAACAAAAAATGACAAGTGAATTGTTATACTTTTAGATAATAGAATTTTCTCTACAAAATGGGGAGAAAAGATGTTTTTAGCATTTCCAGAAAATATAAATAGAAAGGTAGGAAATAGTGATAATTTTTTAGAAGTTTTAGCTAAAAAATAAACCCATCCCCTCGTTCCTCGGGACTTCCCTTGAAAAGGGAAGAAATTAAAGTAACTTATGTTCTATTTCTTCCCTTTCTAAGGGAAGTCCCCAAAGGGGGATGGGTTCTTTTTTACTTAAAGATAAAAAATGAGTTTAGTAAAGCTCATTTTTTTTGCAAATAAAATATTAGTATGTTAAAATATTTGCAGTTTATAATTTAATTTAATTAATTTTATGTCAAATAACGATATAAATGAGTCAAATATCTTTAAAGAGCTCTCTTGAGATTTGGATTTTGGAGATATAAAACAAGAGTCTGAAAAAGTTGAGATTATAAAAGATTCTATATATTATATGAAAATTACATCTAAATGAATGTTTTATTTTAATATATTTTTATTTTCTGTAATTGTTTTACTTTTTTCTTATACATCTATACAAAAAAGTGAATCAATGTTAAATAGTGCATTATTAAATCCATTTTGTTCTATTTTACTTGGAGGGGATCTTTCATCTAAAGTTTCTTGAGATTGTTCATCAATTTATGCCTTATATAACAATTATTCGTCTTTAAGTGAAAATGCAAAAAATACATACACAAAAACAATTTCTGATATATTACCTTGAGTTTATGCAATAGAAAATTTTTCTCTTTCAAAAGATGTTAAATTTTTAGTTGAAAAAACTGATGATAGATTAAAACCATTAGATATAATGTCAGATTTTGATAAGTTAAAAAATTCTTTCGTCGCTTGAGATAAAGGACAAATAAAATGTTCTAATTTAGAAATAGATAAAGATTCAAATTTTTCTATGTCTTGTACAGCTTATTCTTCAGATTGGAATAATTCTATTCCATCAAGTGAACCGGGTAAAAAAATATCAGGTACAAGTATAAGTCTGGCTGCTAGTTTTATAAGTTATATAGAAAAAAATGGAAAGAGTTTTGAAATACTAGATAAACCTAAGAGTTTTTCATCTGAAGTATATTCTTGAGTTTGATATTATACTAAAAAAACAGATTTTAATCTGAAACTTAAATATTATAAAAATAATATAAATAACTTTTAAAAATATGTTAGAAAACGAAAAAACAAAAAATAAAATTAAATATCAGTTGATTAACTGACTTATAATAAATTCTGTATTTGTACTTGTATTTATTACATTGATATTTTTATTACTGCCTAGTTTAGATGAAATATCAGAAAAAAAAGATTCTACAAATTTATTAGTGGATGATTATAACAAAAATATGAAATCATGAATTAGTTTTAATGATTTTACATTAGAAAAATCTTCTATTACAGATTCAGATGTTTATAAAAGAACTATTTTATCTAATATGGATTCTAATTTTTATAATAAACATTTTATAAATAATTGACAAGATGATTACAAAAATTTTTTGGATAAACTTAATATATCAGTAAACCAAAAATTATCATCTAAAGAATTTACAGATAAACAAAATTTAATATCAAATATATTACCAATATATTCAAATTCAGCTTCTTTTTCTGGAACAATTACGGATTCTATGTTTATAAATAATGTAGAAAATTTAATTGAAAAATTTAATTTAAGTTCAAGCGATACTATATCAGTTTCAAATATTATATCAGCAGAAGATGTTGCTAATAATACAAAAAAAACTATAAAATCACAACTTGACTCATCAATATATTATTTTTCAATTCCACTGAAATTAACAGGAACTAAAAAAGATATTATAGATTTTATAACTTATATAGAAAATGTTTGATCTATAACATTAAATTGAGAAAAAATATCAGCTAATTATAATTGAGAATTGGCAGATATTGATTCTATAAAAATATCTTCTTACCTTGATTCAGATAATTCTACTATAGTTTCTGGGCAAGATATGATATCATTTGTTAAAAATACTCAGTGAACTGAAAAATTAGATATTGACCTAACTTTGAATTTTTATGTTAAATGATTGGCTTCATATAAAGTACAAGAGTATGTGAAAACTTTAAATATTAATTATTCTAAATTAACTAAAGATACACAAACTTTGATATCTAGAATAGATCAACAAAATCCAGATTTAATTATTGTTTTTAATAAATTAAATTCTATTAAGAGATATTTAGATACTACTAAAAAAGATATTTCTGACTTAGTTATTTCAGCTAATAAATCTGATGATTTAGGTTCAGTTTATAATCGAGCTTATAAATTTTCTAGTACAATAACAAATTTGACTTCTTTGTTAGAAGAACAAAAGAAAATTATAGATTCATTAAAAATTAATAAAAAATAAAATTATGAGTAATTATAAAGAAGTTGTAGATAGTCTAAAAAATATTATATTTAAATGAGATGATATACAATCTATATGTGACCTTATAGTTCTTTGAGCAGTTATGTGATGAGCTTCTGATATACATATAGAACCACTATCAGGCTTTGTTAGACTTAGATATAGAATTGATGGTGATTTAAGAGAAATTTTAGAATATCAATCTTTTTTACACTGACAAATAATTGCTAGATTCAAAATAATGGCAGATTTAAAAATAGATGAATCTAGAATTCCTCAAGATTGAAGAATAAGCAAAACCATTGAACAAAAACCACTTGACCTGAGAGTTTCATCTCTTCCAACAGTTCATTGAGAGAAATTAGTTATGAGAATTGTTGATAAATCAAAGAAAATACCAACACTTGATATGTTATGAATAGTAGGTAAAAATAGAGTTTTAATAGAAAAATGAATTAATTTACCAAATGGTATTGTTTTGACTTCAGGACCAACTGGATCAGGTAAATCTACAACATTATATTCTTGTTTAACTATGTTAAATAAAGATGATGTTAATATAATGACTTTGGAAGATCCAGTAGAAAACCAAGTTGATTGAATAAATCAAAGTCAGGTTAGACCAGATATTGGTTATAATTTTGCAAATTGACTTAGAACTGCTCTTAGACAAGATCCAGATATAATAATGGTATGAGAAATAAGAGATAAAGAAACTGTTGAAATTGCAGTTGAAGCATCTCTTACTGGGCATTTGGTATTATCAACTATACATACTAATTCTGCAGCAGAAACTCTTACTAGAGTAATCCAAATGTGAGTTCAAGCTTTTTTAATACCAGCTTCTTTTAATATAGTTATTGCTCAAAGACTTATAAGGAGACTTTGTCCTCATTGTAAAAAAGAAATTACATTAAGTGAACTTGATAAAGATACTTTAGCGGATATAAAAAATGCTTTATCTCATACTGATAAAAAAGAATTAATGGATAGAGTTTGAGCAGAAAAACTTAAATCTCCAACTCTTTATACTCATGTAGGTTGTGAACATTGTGATAATACTTGATATAAATGAAGAGTGTGATTGTATGAAGTTTTAGAAATTACAGATTGAGTTAAACAAATGGTTCTTGATGGGCAATCAGCTTTTAATATAAACAAACAAGCAATAAAGGATTGAATGATTTCTCTTGAACAAGATTGAATAATAAAAGCTTTAAATTGAGATACTTCTATAGAAGAGGTGTATAGCGTAGCAAAAACACAAAATGGATAATTATTAATTATTAATTAATTTTATATGTCAGATTTATTAATATTAGAAAATGAAAATATTGAATCTACAGACGGATGACTAAAATATTGACCACAAAAAAGTTTAATTGAAAAATTAAATGATCATTTAGTGTGATCTCAATCAATGAAAACAAAGGAAAAAGTAGTTGTTTTTAGATTGCTAGCTACCATGGTAGATGCTTGATTATCTTTGATGAAAGCTATTTCAATTTTAGAAAAACAAGAAAAAAATCCAGTAGTTAAAAATATTTTATCAAAATTTTCTGATGAATTAAAATCATGAAAAACTCTTTCTTATTGTATGAGTTTATTTCCAGCATCTTTTTGAGATTCCGAAACAGGTATGGTAGAATCATGAGAAAAAACATGAAGACTTAATACAGCATTATTAAATTTATCTGATCAAATAGAAAAGATTGATAGTATTAATGGGAAAATTAAATCAGCACTTATGTATCCAGCTATGATAATAGTTGTAGTTATTTGAGTTATCTGAGTTATGATGACTATGGTTGTCCCAAAACTTTTAGAGATTTTTGAAGATAAATCAAAACTTCCAGCATCAACTCAATTACTTATGTCTATATCTAATGCATTTGTAAATTACTGGTGGCTTATGTTGATTGTAGCTATTTGATGAACTATATTTGTAAGTATTTGGAAAAAAACAGAAATATGAAAATATAAATATGATTTATTTATGCTTAAATTACCAGTTTTTTGAGATATAATAGTTAAAATGATATTATCAAAATTTGCGAGAACTTTATCATGACTTCTTACTTCAGGGGTTTCAATAGTGGAGGCTCTTAGAATAACATCTGATGCAGTATGAAATGAAGTATATAAACAAAGAATAATGCTTATAAGAGATGATATAAGACAATGATTAAAAATATTTGAATCTATGGAATGAGATAAACTTTTCCCAGATATGATGGTTCAAATGATACAAGTTTGAGAGCAAACAGCAAAACTTGATACAATAATTATAAAAATTGCAGATTTCTATGATGAACAAGTAGATAACAAAGTTTCAGTTATAAATAAATTACTTGAACCGATTATTATAGTTACTTTAGCTATTATAGTTTGATTTATTGCTATATCTATAATGCAGCCTATAATGAACTTAGCTGATACTGTAAGTAATAGTTAATATAAAAAACAATTGAAAAATCTATTTCCTTGAGTAATATGGAAATAGATTTTTTTAATTGATAAAAAGTAAATATGATTTATATTTGTACACATTGTTCTAACTATTCTTATGATGAATCAAGATGAGATAAAGCTGAATGACTTGCTGCCTGAACTTTGTTTGATGATATTGATTTCGATTTTACTTGTCCTACTTGTGGTGCTTCAAAAGATTTCTTTCTTTCTATAAAAGAAGAAGTTTTAGAAGCAAATGATAAAAATAATCTATCATATTTAGAGAAAGCACATATTCCAAAAATAGAAATAAAATGAGAAGAATGCTTAGTTGAAGTTGGTTATGATTTACATCCTATGATTGAAGAGCATTATGTTTATTCTATATGACTTTATGATGAATACTGAGATTTAGTTGAAGAAAAATTACTTACTTTTGAAGATGAGCCAGTAGCAAATTTCAATATAAGTGATTTTGATGAATTTGAAATTAGATCTAGATGTAATAATCATTGAGTTTGGACAAGCTGAATGATAATAAAATAGTAATCTTAAATTTATATTAAAAAGCCAGAAATAAAGTTTAGTTTTGTCAATTTTTTAAATTTGAAATATTAGAATAATGAGTTAATATGCAAAAGTATTTATTAACTCATTTATTTTTTATGAAAAAACTGAAAAAACAAATCTCATATATTTTACTAACAGGACTACTTGTTAGTAATTTTAATTTTATGCAAATAAACTATTCTTTTGCAACAAATAATTCTAAAGATAAATCGCTACAATGAATTCTGAATAATTGAATAATAGATTCAAATAAATTAAAAAATAATAAGGATAGTTTATCTAAAACAGCTGGAATTATAATAAAGTTCAAGGCTTCGAAATTAAATCTAAAAAATTCAGTTTCTATCCAATCTTTGAATACTATAGCTAATGCAAAATGATTAAAATTACTTAATTCTATAAGTGATAGAAATATTTCATCATTTGAAATAAAGGATAAAACTCAATCTATTGATAAATTAATAAATAATTTAAAATGAGAAGATTATGTTGACATAGTTCAGCCAAATTATGTTTATCAAACAAATTCTATAAATTCAAATGATACTAATCGTGATAATTTATGGGCACTTGATAATGCGGGACAAAGTATTGAATCTCAAACTTGAGTTATTTGAGCTGATATGTCTTGGAATAAAGCTAGTGCTATATTTTCATGAACTACAAATACAGCAAATACTTGAGTAATAGTTGCGGTTTTGGATTCTGGAGTGGCTTATAATCATCCAGATTTAATAAATCAAATGTGGGATTGAACTTCTTGTAAAAATGAAAATTGAGCTTATCTTTGATGATGTATACATGGTTATGATTTTGCTTCAAATGATAAAGACCCAAAAGCAGTAAACGAAACTCATTGAACTCATGTTGCTTGAATTATTGCAGCTGAAATGAATAATTCAAAATGAATAATTTGAGTAAATCCAAAAGCTAAAATAATGGCTCTTAGAATGTGAGATTCTAGTTTTACTACAACTACAATATTAAAATCTATATATTTTGCGAAAGAAAATGGGGCAAAAATAATAAATGCTTCTTTTTGAGCGTCTTGAATTTCTTCATTTGATGAATTAGAATATCAAGCTATAAAAGATTTCACAGATGCTGGGGGACTTTTTATTGCGGCAGCCTGAAATAATTCTTGAAATAATGATAATATAAGTGATAGATTTTTCCCAGCATCTTTTTGAATAAATAATTATGCAGATTCGCTTTGATATCTGACTTGAACAACTTCTTGATCCGGGATATATGCTTATACTTGAATTATAAATCTTATATCAGTCGCTGCTACAGATAATAAAGATGCTTTAGCTTCTTTTTCAAATTATGGAGCAAGTACTGTAAACGTTTGAGCTCCTTGAGTTTCAATTTATTCTAGCGTTTTATCACAAGTGAATGCTTTTTCTTGAGTAAATGTATCAAATTTTACTACTTGATGAATAAATAATAATTGGTGAAATTTTTCTTCAACTTGAGTTTTATGGACAGCTTTAGCCTATCCTTATGCTACATGAGCTGATACATATATAGAAAAACAAGCAAATATTTCTGCTTTAAATAATCCAAATCTAAATTTCAGGATATGGTGCGATGCAGGAAGTACCTGAAGTTGATTTAATAATTATTCTACTGATTATACTAGTTTGTCTTTTTCTACTTGATGAAGTTTTGTAGAATATGATAAATATAATTTTACCTCAAATTCATTAAATCATATATCTTGAGGCGGATATTACTGAGATATTTCAGTTCCTTTAAATAATTACATGTCTTCAAATTTCAAATTTAGATTTAATTGGCATACTGATAATTTCCAAAATTCTGAAAATTGATGTTTTATTTATAGTATATCTCTTGATTGAACTGACGATGGCTTAAATAATTGATATGCATTTTTAGATTGAACTTCTATGGCTTCACCACAAGTTGCTTGACTTGCTTCTCTTGTTTGGTCATATAAATCAAATTTATCAGGAACTAGTATAAAAAATGCAATACTTGATAATTGAGATTCTACTCTTTCATTATCTGGTAAAACAACAAGCTGAAAAAGAATAAATGCGTTTAAAACACTCCTTTCTATTACTGATACTTGAGCTATTACACAATTAAAAGCTTACTTTAATTCTGGAAAAACTACAGAATTATCTTCTTGAACTATTACTGCTAATCCAAGTTTGTACTTAGAATGGCTTGATTCTACAAATGCTTGAGCTATAGATAAATATAAAATTCAAATAAAAGATAATTCTTGAAATTTACTTGAAACAGAATCTTATAGTTCTGGAAATACTCTGAATTCTTCAAATATTATGCTTTGAACTTGAGTTTTAGCTTCGGGATATACTTGAACAAGTTTGAAATATGTAGTCACTCCAATTTTATATGATGGAAGAGAATGACAATCTAGGGAATTAAATCTGGTTTATGATAATATTGCTCCTGTTTTTTCTAATTTAAATTATATAAATAATCAAGAAACTACAAATTCTTCTATAGTTTTAACTTGAACTATAAACGATGCTAATTTATCTTGAACTTTGCTTGTTAATTGAACTTGAGTTTCTCTTAATTCTTCATGAATATTTTCAAAATCTATAGATTTAGTTCCAGGAATAAATCATATAAGTTTGTCAGTAAGTGATAAAGCAGGGAATACTACTGGAACTTGAATAGATTTAATTAGAATTTGAACATCTCCAAAAGTATATTCAAGTATTACAACTACTTGAAATATAAAACTTGAATTTAATAGTGATTTTGCTTGAACTTGAGTTTTTATGTATGGAACTTGAGGAAATTTAGATAATAGTTTTACTTGAAATTATTTAACTTATCATAGTTTTGAAATTCCTTATATAAACAATGATGAAATTTATTATTATAAAGCTTATTATTTGAGAGATTGACATTCTTCTTTAATTTCAGAACTTTGATTTATAAAAACTCCAAATTCTACAGATTTGCTTTCAAATACTGGAAGTTTAGAATCTACTTGAACTTTGAATTTAACTAATGCAAGCTCAACTTGAGTAAATATTGATTGAACTGGAACTATAATTTTACATAGTGAGACTGGTTCTAATTTGATTTCTATTCCTAGATGAGTAGAAGTAATTACAGCTTCTGGAACTTGGGATAAAGTAATTCAAGCTCCTCATCAAGTTATGTCTAGTTGAACTATAAATTTGGACTGATATATTAGAAATACAGATTTAACTTTCAAAATGGGTTCTGACTCAGATTCTTTGACTTTCTCATGATGAAATGTGTCAGTTAGTTTAAATGTAGGGAATACCTATGATTGAAAAACTTTAAAAATATATAGAAGTGAAGATAGACAAGCTAGTTTTGTTTACCATGGAGAATGTTTGGTTTCATCATGAATTTGTTCTTTTGAAACAACTCACTTTTCAGATTTTGCTTTACTTATACCAGGACCTGCAGATTCTGTTCCAGATAATTTTTCATTTACTCGAGTTAATTCTGCTGAATTAAATACAGTCTATACTTCAAATACTGTAACTGTAACTTGAATGAATACTTCTACTTGAATAACAGCAAGCGCAGGATCTTTAGTTATAAATTGAATTGATTCTGGAACTTCAGGAACTGTTTCTAGCTGAACAACTCTAGCTGTTAAATTAACTTCTTCATCATCTTATTCTAGTCGAGTTTCATCTACTGTAAGTATTTGATGAATTTCTTCTAATTATTCTGTTACAACTAAATCTGCACCAGTAGTTTCTTCTTGAGGTGGAGGCGGTGGTGGATGATCTATCACTCCTACTTGTTTAGATACACAACTTGTTTGTACTAATTGAATTTATTATAGACAATCTTGAATTTCTTGTAATGATTGAAATTTATGAAAAGCTTGTATTGTAAGTTCTACAGGAACTACAAATACAGGAAGCACAAATACAAATATGATTGTAGATAATAATTTAAAAAATTTACTTGAACAAATCAAAGTAAATCCGAGTTTAGATAAAACTTATACTATACAAAGTACTAATTTGAAAGATTTATCAAATCATTTTTCAAAAAAATATGTAGATGAACTTATTTCTAGAAAAGTTATAAAAGGCTACTCTGATAATACTTTTAGACCAGATAATGCAATAACTAGAGCAGAATATTTATCAATTTTAATGAAAGCTCTAAATATATCAGTTGATTCTAGTTTAGTTAAATCAAGTTATTCTGATATTGAATCTTGATCTTGGATTGTTAAATATACTGAAAAAGCAAAAACTGATTTTGATATATCTGCAAAATCTGACAAATTTAGACCAAATGATTTTATTACAAGAGCTGAAGCTTTGGCAATGTTATTTAAGATATCTAAATTAAGTTTACAAACAAATTCTTCAAATACTTTTAAAGATTCTGATTTAGAGACTTGGATGACAAAATATACTATCAAAGCGAAATCCATGTGACTTATTAAATGACAGGATATAAATGGTAAAGCTTATTTTAAACCAAATTCTAATATAACAAGAGCTGAAACTAGTAAGATAGTTGTGAACTTACTTAAAATAATGTGAAAATAGAAATTAAAAAAAGAAGATTTTTAAATCTTCTTTTTTTAATTATAATGCGTCCATAAATAAATGATTTTTTAAAAAATATGCTAGAAAAAAATACTCATTACAAAAATATCGGAAACGCTCTGTATAAAACAAATTTATTAAAAGATTTCTTAAAATTAGAAGAAAATCTTTTATTTGTGTGCGAAAATGAAATATCAAAAAAAGAGTATGTAAAAATATTTAATGAATTTTGATTAGATTTTTTGGATATAAATAATTACGCAGAACTTCAAAATCTGATTTTAAATAAATCTGGATTTTTTTTGGCCTCAAACGAAATTTTTTCAAGTATAAAAGAAAATATTTATGAACTAAAAAATAAAATTTCCCGACATTTAGAAGTTTGAATTTTACTTGATACAGATGTTTTTTTTAAAAAATTAATAGAGCTAAATTATAGTTTCTCAGAATATGAAGCTGATTATTCATACAAGAAAACTTGAGATACTATAACTATAAGTTTTCCAAAATATTCCTATATTATAAGCCTTTGGTGAGATTCTATTGAGGAAATTTTACATGTAAATAAATCAAATAAAGCTTTCTCAAAGAAAATAAATTCATGTTTTATCTGAAAAAATAAGGAAATAATTCTAGAAAATACAAGTTATTTAAATAAAGAATTATTCCAAGAAATAAATAATTTGTGAATTACTACAATTCTAGATAATCTAGATTTTTCATCAAATTATGATGATTTTTTGCAAAGTAATAAGAATTTTATAGCTTTTGATTCTATAAATAGTCCAAAAATTTTTCAAATCGATATGTGAATAAAAGACTTATTTATAGAGAATTTAGACCAATTTAGGTTATTACTCCAAGCAAAAAATGTAACAATTTATACGAAAAATAAAAAAGCTATAGAAAATTTCCTAAAATATAATGAAATACCAAGTGTTTCAGTTTTTGAAACGAAATTAAATAATTTAAAGAGTTATGAGATAGAACAAAAACCCCCTCTAACTCCCCCTTATCAGGGGGAGAACTCTAACTCCTCCCCTGACAAGGGGAGGCTGGGAGGGGTTTCCTACACAATTTGCGATGATAACATCTCTCGTATTTTTGTAAAAAAGAGAATTAAAAAATCAG
>JAVHPF010000058.1:5347-11500 GCA_036170435.1 Patescibacteria group bacterium | reverse complement strand
CTTTATTTTTATAAAGACCTATAGATTTAATATTTTTTTCTATTTCTGCAAGTCAGATTTTAGCTACATCTTCTGGATTCTTCAACAATTCAAAGAATTTTTTATTTACTTTATTAACCTGTTTATCAGTAGTTTGAGCACTCAAAATAACAGCTACAAGTAGCTGAAATGGAGTCCTAAAATCTAGCTCACATCTAGCATTTGGAAACATTTTTTCGAGTGTTTCTATAAAAAATTCTATTTTTTGTTTTTGAGTCATAGTTTGTAATTAGTTTTTTGTATTATATGAATTTTTGTTTTAGCCTATTTAAACTGTACTAATTTATTCCCTGATTTATAAGCAAATATTTTACTTAAATCAGAATTTCAAAAAACAAGTTCAAAATTATATTTATTAGCTAAAGCTAAAACTTGATTTCACCATTTTATTTTGTTTGTATTTACAAAAGGATCATTATATGAAAGAGCATAAACTTTTTTTCATCCTGCTACAAGTTTAGCATATTCAGAAGATAACTGTTCATACCAAATAGCATCAGCAGATCAAACTTTTGTTCAAAAAGACCACAAATCTTCAAACATATATCCATCAACTAAATCATTTATATCATTCTTTATATTGTGTGCATTATTAGGAACAATATATGAGTCCTTCCAATTTGCTCTCATTTTTTTAACTATTTCTATAGCTCCACTTTTTTGTGAATCATTCGAAATAGTATCCAAAAACAATCAATTACATCACATATTTTTCAATTTTATTTCTTCTCATACAAGATAATTTTGCCATTTTAGATTTCACATATCCATAATTATACTATTCCAATTAGGATTAGTTCAAACAACAGCTTCATCTAATCATAAATTAGTAATTCATGACGCTGTTCCAGCAAATTCTCAAACAGAAAGATAACAAACTTTTTTTCAAGTATAATTTTTATATAAATTAAAATTATATGGTTGTATAATCATCATATCAGAACTTGTAAAAGTTTTTATCGCATAATTTTTATTTGCACCATAATATATAGAATAATTAGCTGAGCTTATTCAAGTTAATATAAAAAATACAGAAAATGAAAATATTAATTTATTTAGTTTCATAATTAGATTAAAGTAAATAATTAAAATATAAATTCATTCTAAACTATTATAAATTTAAATCAAATTAATAATAAAATAGAAAAAGTTTGACAAATTATTTAAAATAATTATAAATAATTAACTAAAACAAAAATACAAAGAAAGCGAGGGTAAGGAAATGGTAGCTGGTAGTACAAAATATTTAGGACAACCTGTAGAAATAACAAATCTGCTAAAATCAATTGGGTATAATATGGAATATGTATATTTTTCTTATTATGAAGATGATTGTTATGGGTCTCCAAAAATAGTGTTTTTAAAAACTCCAATGGATAAAGGTTTTTTTCTACAAATCTATGAAAAAAAAGGTTTTTTTAGAAAAAAATTAATGATAGTTGATACATTTTCTATTACAATGATAAAGAGCCGATTAATTCCTGCTCTTGCTGAACTTGCTGAAAATGGTTATCTTTTCGGTTGGAGTAATCCAGTCTGTGAAGAAATCACAAAAAAATTGGCTGTCATTGAATGACAGCCTTTTATTTTTCTCTTACATATCAGTTCCACTATAACTCAAATCATAAGATTTGTTACAAATTGGGAAATCTGCAATTATATTTTTCAAAACTGCATATTCTATCAAAGTCCAGTTTACAAAAGATGGATCTTTTGCTTTGAAATATGATATTTCTCAATTGGAAACAAGCATCATTTGAAATATTTCTCATCTATGCCCTTCTACAAAAGAAGTATATAGTCAGTCTTTTAATTTTATTTCTTTTAACTCTTCTTCTTTTTCCGATTTTGAAGTTGCAAGTTTTTCCATAACTTCTCTAACTAAAGCAATAGATTGGAAAATTTCTTTTGCTCTAACTTGAAATCTATCAAAACTATCTCATTGTATTCCCAAAATTGGTTTTACAATAACTTTGTTTTCTAAATAATCTTTATCATAAACTCTTTCATCCATAGGCAAAAGTGAAGCTTTTGCACCAAGACCAAGTCCAGAATGCAGACTTGTTGTTTCTAAAGTAACTATTCAAGTATCTTTGAATCTATCATAAACACCTGATGAATATTCTTCTATATAAGCTAGAGTAGAAACTCTTTTTTCTATTTTTTTAAGGATTTCTTCTATTTTTCCAAAGTCTTCTTTAGATAATTTTTTAGCTGAATTTCAGAAATTTATTACTCATTTCAAAGTTCTTGATCCAAAAACTTGTGCTTGTACTTCTAGTAAATCTTCTCTTATACTTAAATATCAGTTAAGTAAGAAACTTTGTCCAACATCATTTCCTAGAGCCCCGATAGTCCACATATGATTGTAAATTCTTTCTAATTCTAAAGCTAAAATTCTATTTAATCCTGTAGTTTTAGAAATTTTAATTCAAGCAGCATCTTCAATAAGTCTAGCAAAAGTCCAAGCATAAGACACGGCTGAATCTCAAGCAATATCTTGAGAAGCGGCAAGTAATTTATTTAAATCTTTCTCAGTGTAAAAATATTTTTCAACACCTTTATGTTTCCATCCCATTTGAGTATCAAGATTCAGAGTATCTTCCCCGTCAACTGTAAATCTAAAATGTCCTGGAGGAATAATACCAGCATGAATTGGTCAAACTGGAACTTCTACAAGTCATTCACCATTTATAGTAGTAAAAATGAAATCTTGTCTTTCTTTTATCATAGCTTTACCTAATTTTCTTAAAGGAAAGAAATCTTTAGGATGAGTATGTAATCTCAAAGTATGATTTGCAAAATTTTCAGTTGTTCTACCAAAATAATCATAAATTTCATTTTGATATAAATGAGCTGCATAAAAAAGTTTACTTAAATCAGGAAGAGCAACTTGATTGTCTGAAACAACAGAGTAAATATGAGTTTTCCCTTCTTTTTTAAATACCGCAAAAAATTCATCATTTTTAGCATCAACTTCTCTCAAAAAAGATCCAACATACTCAGAAGTTTTATATTTACTTACAGCATCAACTAGTGATGCAAAATTATCCATTTTTTTAATTTCTAACATAAATTCTTTTTTTAATTATAATTAAAACCTAAAGTTCATCACAAATACAACTGATACAACTATAGCTAAAACTAAAGCCATAATTATAGGCATATGCATACATCCGATTTTGAAATCTTTGTCGATTTTTTTAAGATTATCAGTATTTTCTTTTTTTGCGAAAAGTCCTGAGAAATTATATAGTAATCCTGTGAAAGCTAAAACTATTCAAACAACAAATACAAGTGCATAAAGAGGATTAACTAGATAAGCTTGCCAAATAATACCAAGTTCACTGATAAATAATGGAGATGGTGGAAGCCCAACTAGCATAAAAAGTGAAATAACAAGTAAAATACTAGAATTTCTCATATATTTAGCTATTTCTCCTATTTTTTCAAATTGCCCAGTATGAGTATGAAGAAGTATATTTCAAGCAGACATGAATGATGCAGTTTTCAAGAAAGAATGCCCAACAACATGAAGCAAAGAAAACATTTGAGCAAGAGGAGCACCAAGTCATCCAAGAGCCCAAGAAAAAGCAATTATTCACATATTTTCACTACTAGAATAAGCCAAAGCTCTTTTATAATGATGTTGAATAATCATAACAAAACCTGAATAAACTATAGTTACAAGAGCAAAGAAAATCATCATTTTAGATGTAAAATCAGAATTCAAGTGAAAATCAATTATTGCTTGAGATCTAATAATCATATAAAAAGCCAAAGGCAAAAGTATAGAAGACATGAAAGCTGAGATTGGAGTAGATCATTTACCATGAGCATCTGGAAGCCAGCTATTTAATGGGAAAAATCATACTTTTGTACCAAATCAAACAAGTATAAAAACAAAAGCAAGTTCAAGTAAGTTTTTATTTATTACAGCTTCTTTTGTAATAGCAGTAAAATCAAGATTATGTACTCAAGCCATCATCATCATAAAAAGTCCAAGAAGACCTATAGTTACTCAGATTCAACATAAAATTACATATTTCCAAGCTGCTTCCCAACTAGATTTAGTTCCATAAAAACTTATAAGGAAAGTAGTAAAAATAGTAGTAGCTTCAAGTGCTATCCACATTACCATAAGATTTTTTGAAACAGCAACAAAAAGCATAGCTAATATGAAAAAATTTATCATCATATTATATTGTTTCAATCTACCTCTACCAATTTCTTTGTGGTCTATTTCAGTTCCAAAGTATGATACCGCATAAGCTGAAATCAAAAATGAAAGAAAAAATATAATTGAGTAAAAAACTATATTTATTTTATCAATAGTAAAAAATGTAGTATCTATAGTAATCCCTTTTATATAGAAAAATCCTGCCAATATAGCTAAAGCTAAATAAGCGAATCTATTTATTTGAAGATATTTTCTTGCAAAATTTTTAGGAGTAAATATTGCTCATAAAGCCAGGATAAGTGGAGCAACTAAACTCGTATAAAATAATATTTCCATAATTTTATTTATTAATTGTTAATTATTAATTTATCTTAATCTTTTAATTCATTCATATGAGAAATTTGAGTATCTCCAGCTACTTGTTTAATATTGTAAACAAGAATTAGAAGTATTAGTAAAACAAGAAGTATATCAACTATAATACCAAATTCTATGTAAAAAGGTACTTTCTCAAGTATTAATAATCAAGCTAGAAATACAGCATTTTCAACAGCCAAGAAAGACATAATATCTCAAACTAGTTTTCTATGATTTACGAAATTTAGCATTCAAGCTAAAAATATAAAGAAACTAGCTGTAAAAATAAGATTTGCTTGTCCAAATATAAAAATAGCTAAATAATAAGACAATGAGAAAAATCCTATTAAAATAAGGAAAATCAAAGTTTGTGGAATTCTAAAAACTCTGTCTGTGATTCTCATTTGTAATTTTTTTACATAAAATTCTTTGATGAAATAATTTATATAAGTAGGAACCACAATAAGTCTTATAACTATTGCAAATACAAAAGAAACAAGAAGAACTTTATCGTCAGCAAAATGAGCAGAATAAAGCATAAAAAACATTACCAAAATCAAAGCTACTTGTAATACATAATATCTAAGTAAGCTTATATAATTGTTTGTTGTAGAAATAAGTAAAGTTGCAAATACTATTGCATAAATAACTATATCAAAATATTCTTTCATTGGTTTTTATTATTTTAAGATATAAAATATAAGTAAAAATATATTTAACAAAAATAAGAAGATAAATACATTTTGATATTTAAAAATACGAATTTTTACTATAAATATTTCCCAAGCCCCTATAATAATAGATAAAATAACAGCTTTAAAAAACCATAAAACAAATAATCAAACTATAGAAGTTATTCCAAAAGTAAATGGAAAAAATATGTATATAAATAATGAGAAAAAAGTAACTAACTTGATTTTTGAAGCAATTTCCATAAATGCTAAATGTTTAGCATTTGTTTCAAGAAGCATAGCCTCATGAATCATAGTAAGTTCTAAATGAGTTGCTGGATTATCAAAAGGAAATCTTTTGTTTTCAGCAAGCATTACATAAAATGCAATTATTGCTAAAATCATTACCATAAATCCAACTATAAATGGAAAATTTAAACTTAAAATTTGAGTATGTATATTTGTTACATCCGTTGTACCAAATAAGAAAGCCAAAGTTGCAATAACTAAAATAAGTATTGGTTCAACTAAAGCCATTACGAAAAATTCTCTTTCAGCTCAAAGTCATCCGAAATAAGTCGCATTATCCATAGCATAAGTTATCATAAAAAATGTAGCTAATGCTCATAAATAAAAAAATACGAAAAAACTTAAATCAAATATTGCGTTATTCCCTCAAACTGGAATAAAGAAGAAAAGAAAAAGTGATACGGCAAATATAACAAATATTGCTAGAATACTTAAATAACTTGTAAATTTAGATACAAATTGTCCCTCTTTTGTAAACAATTTATAAAAATCATAATAAGTTTGCATTAGTGCAGGTCATCTTCTACCATTAAAGAAAGCTTTTGTATTTTTGATAAGACTATCAAAAAATGGAACCAAAGCCAAAGCTAGCATTTG
>JAVHPF010000058.1:3278-5247 GCA_036170435.1 Patescibacteria group bacterium | reverse complement strand
TTAAAATACAATTATATAAATAATTGCAGCAATAAGAGTAAAAAGTATATATGAAACATAATTTTGTAAAACTCAATTTTGCATAGATTTTAATTTTGCAGATATATAAGTAACAAAAGAAATTACTTTTTCAAATAAGTAAGTAACTTTCAAGAAATAAGTTCTATTATAATCTATACTAGTTAAATATTTTTTATAATAAGTTTTACCTTCTACTTTTGAAGTATAAGTAGTTGTATTTTTTTCACTGTAAAGTCCTCTATATAATCTTCTGATAGCTTGAATAAGACTTTCAGCTTTGTATTGACTTTTTGTAACTAGATAAGGATATCCACAATTCCATACATCCATTTTTTCTTCTTTTCCGGCCATTTTTTTGTAAGCTAAATATGAAAAATATCATAAAGCAAGAAGTAATGAAACTATTAAAAGTGGCATATAATTCATATCACCTATTTGTATAATAAATATATTTTTTGGAGCATCCACAAAAGAAAATATTTTTGAAGCAAGCAAATTAATAATACCAGGAACAAAAGATAAAACTAAAATAGAAACACTTAAAATAGAATATGAAATATATTCACTTGCATTTGATTTTGTTTCTACAACTATGTGAGAATCTCTAGCATTTCAGGCAAATATGATAGTATAAAGTTTAGTAAATCAGATGAAAGCTAAAACACTCATCATACCAACTAAAACTAGAGAAAATAAAGAAACTAAAGATAAAATTTTATCTGTATTTCAAGTTATTATATTTATTATTGCTGAATAAACAGTTAATTCAGAATTAAAACCATTTAGAGGTGGAATACCTGCTATAGCTAAAGTAGCAATTAAGAAAAATAGAGAAAATATTGGAAATATTTTAGCTATTCCTCAAAGTTTAGAATAATCATAATTATGGTGAGTTCTTTCAATTAATGAACCTGCTAGAGAGAACATCATTGTTTTATAAATAGAATGATTGAAAGTATGGAATAAAGTAGCAATAACTCAAAGAGATAAAATTGTGTTATTGTGCATACTTACTCCAGCAACAACTACACCAAGGCCTACATATATAAGTCCCATATTTTCTATAGTTGAATAAGCAAGAAATTTTTTGATATTATTTTGTAATAGTCCATTAAATATTCCCCAAAAAGCAGTAATTGCTCATAGGATAAGTAATACATAAGCAAATCTTATATCTAAACCAGACATAAAAAATAAGTAGAATTTTAAAAGCATCAAAACAGGAAGCTTAACCATGAAACCAGACATCAAAGCTGCTATATGAGATGGAATAAAAGTATAAGCTTTAGACATCCGGATATGAAATGGAAATACTCATGATTTAGCACCAAATCAAATCAAGCTTGTTACGAAAACTAAAATTAATGAAGAAGATGATAAAGTTGTATGATTCCAATCAGCAAAAAAACTTGAACCACTTGCAATTATAAAAGCTAAAAATGAAGCTACTATAAAAAACATTCCTATATGAGTGAAAATTAAATACCAAATTCCTCAAATTCTAGATTCATTATTTTCTGACTCATGAATTATAAGAAAATAACTAGATAGTGACATTATTTCCCAAAATACTAAAAATGTAAAAGCTTCAGCTGAAACTATTACTCCAAGCATTGAAGTCAAAAATAGTGTTGTAAAAATAGTATAGTAATTTAATTTATTTCTATTTAAAAAACTAGTATAATAATTTGAATAAAACAAAATTGCAATAGAAACTATAGAAAAAATAAGCATAAAAAAAGCTTCTAAATTCCCTAAATGCATCAAACTACTATTTAAAAATTCTGGTGTTATTATACCAAAAAGTAGAGTAATTGATTTAGCTAAAAGAAGCATAAATGCTACAATCATCTTATAGTTAAGAATTTTAAGTTTCCCTTCAGTCATGCGAAAAAACATACTGTAAACAACTGAAAGAGTTAGTATAATCAATGCTAATGAAAACATA
>JAVHPF010000058.1:0-3178 GCA_036170435.1 Patescibacteria group bacterium | reverse complement strand
AAACATACTGTAAACAACTGAAAGAGTTAGTATAATCAATGCTAATGAAAACATAAATTGTTAATTAATAATAAATTTATCTTCTAGAAATCCCCCTGTCCTATCGGACATCCCCCTTAATAAGGGGGACTTTTTTATTTTTCCCTGTCCCCCTTATCAAGGGGGTGGCTGAAAGCCGGGGGATTTCTTAAATTTTTTTGGTAAAACTTGCTAAGTAAGAAAGTATTTCTTTTGCTGTAGCTGGATTTCCAGGAATTTCTAAATCTACTCTTCCAAGTACTTCTTTGGCACTCAAACAATTTGTAAATCTAGAATCACCATTTATAGCTCCATCTCAAAGTGCTATAATTACTTTTGGTTCTTGAATCACTTTGTAAGCATCTCTTACAGCATTTTGCATATTTTGTGGAATAGAACCAACTATTACAACTCAATCAGCATGTTTTGGAGAAGCTACGAAATCTATACCATAAGATTGTACAGAGTAAGCTGGTCCTTCTAAGGCATATAATTCAGCCATAGTAGATTCGTCATCTCAAGAGTCAATAACTCTAAGTTTCAAAGATTTGCAAAGTATATCTGGAGCAAAGTTAGAAAGCTCTATCTTGTCTGCCTTAACTCTTTTTTGCAAAATCTTATTTATTATCTCTTTAAAAAGATTATAAAAAAACATAAAAATTGTTATTAAATAAGTAAAAACAAAGGGTATTTTAGCTTTTTTTTTATTAAGTCAAGTTTATTTTTGGGTATTTTTGATATAAAAAATAAAAAGCCACCTTTTGCTTTAAAAAGTGGCTTTTTATTATATTTTTTTCTTTGAATATATACCTTTTCAACTTATAACAATATTATTAAAAACTTGTCATTTTCATACATAATATCATTTTTCTTTTATTTCAACTCAATTTAATGTTACTCAAGGAGCAATAGAAACATTATCTGCTAGTTTTGAATTTTTAATTATAACCATTCAATCGTTTGCTCAACCAGCTATTGAAACTCAATTTCATAAATATGAATTTTCTATAATAATATTATTACAAGTAATATCTCATTCTTCAATATTAGAATTAAAAATTTGAGTATTATTATAAGTAGATGGGTGTTCAAAATCTCAAACAATCATGGAGTCCATATTCTCATTTATAATTGATGTTTTTCAATGAAATACAGTATTTAACACCATTACATCTTTTGATTCTTTTGTTCATCCTCAATGCATTATAACTTTTGCAAAAACAGAATTTTCTATAATAACCTCGTCTTTTGAATAGTTAACTTCATCTGATCTAATAAGCGCATCATATAAAAGTGAATTATCTCAAATTACATCACATTTTCAAGTTATAACAACTCTTCATAGACATACTTTTTTCATATATTCTTCAGTCATTTTTGGCCATTCTAATTCTTCATCTAGAATTTTTTGTATTTCCGAAGCCGAAACATTATTCTCTAATAAGTTTAGTATATATGGGAAAGTATGAGTTATAAACCTTTCTGTATTTTTAGGATATGGTCTAAGAGTTGCTATTGTATCAGTATTTAATTCATTTTGTAAAATTGACTCAGAAATTTTTCATCCAAGTAATGATGTTAATTCAGATATAGATCTAGTATTTCTGAATCTAAACTCTTTTGCTGATTCAAATGATGAAACATTTTTCTCTAAATAATCAAACATACTAGTTATAGCTGAAAATATTTTATTTTCAGGAGTAACATGATGAGAATTAAAATTTAACATTCCTTCATAATCTGGATTTATTTTTTTTACTCAACTTATTAAATTTTCTCTAGATTCAAATTTTACTATAAATTTTCTAGCTCCATCTTCTCAGACAAGTTCACTATCAAAAAATAATTGGTCTTCTATATAATCAGAAGCAGAAACTATATAAGATTTTGATAAAAAACCACGAGCTTTTTCTAATTTATCATCTTTTATTAAAGGATTTTTTTCAGCTTGTTCAACAATTCTAGAAAATGTTTTGTATTTTTTTCTATCAAATTCTATTATATTTTTTGATATATGTCAGAAATTTGGAATTAAAGAATTATCAGGAATTATGGCTGAATCATCTATTTCTACAGAAGTTCAAACCAATGAATCTTTTCCTATTTTAACATCTGTACCTAGTAAAGAATTCCACCAAATAACAGTATTATCTCAAAATTCTGCACCAGAGCCAATAACTGAATTTATTCAGAAAAAAACATTTTTTCCTGATTTTATTGTAATTTCATAATTTCAATTTTCTAATTTCTTAGGATGAAATGATGCACTATGTGCCATTGAAGAATCATCTCAAATATCTAATTCTAATTTTTCTAATTTAGTTTCTGGTCTAAAATGCCTAAGAGCATTTTCATGTCAATTTTGTTCAAGCAATACAAATCTAATTCATTCTTGTAAATTAACTCATTTTCATAATTTAATTACCACATCTTTTCATCTCAAAATTCAAAATTGTACTAATTTTCTAAGGCTAGAAAGGCTTCCTGGAACAAAATAACAATTATCTTGGATATCAATTATTCCTGTTTTTTCTATCGCTCTTAGAATTCAAGCATTTTCTTTTGTCATGCTCTTTTCATATCTTTTATTTCCAAAAAGACTATCCAATCTACCGATTTGTTCAACTATGTGTTCTACAGCTTTTTTCTCATCAATTTGTAATTTTCAATTCTCAAAAATTTCTTTTAAATCTTTTTTATAATTTATTTCATTTTTTTCATCATTTCTATGTAATGAAACAAAAACTTCTCAAGCAACTTTCATTTCAGTAAGTTCTTCTTCAGAAAGTCATTCTCAATTACATCAAATATCTGACATTAAATCAGATCAATTACCTCTTAATTCTAATAATTCAGATCATTCTGCAGATCTAAAATTTAAACTATTATCAATTGTATTCATACGGATTTCACTTATTTAGCGACCTATGTCACTTTAATAAATATTTTTTTTCTTCGGTGGTTTCAAACTCGAAGCTGACAAGTTTTAGTCAAATAGTTTTTTTTGTCAAATTTATTTTGCAAAAAAGTATTTTTCTTATCTAAAACTCTTTCAGAAATTTTACTATAAAAGCTTTTAAAAAGCAAAAAAAATCACGATTTTATATGTGATTTTTTTATTTTTAAATTAATAAGTAACAAAAGTAAAGAAAAGGTATAT
>JAVHPF010000057.1:0-11550 GCA_036170435.1 Patescibacteria group bacterium | reverse complement strand
CCTGCCTATGTGTTGAATATTTGCTTATAAATGAGATAAAGAGGCTAGTCCTTTTTTGCTGGAATGACTTAAAAACTTGGAATATAGAGGTTATGACTCTGCTGGAATCTGTGAAATAAATAAATTTGGTGAATTCTATATAGAAAAAGCTGTTGGGAAAGTATCAAATTTGAGTGCAAAAGTAGAAAATAATGATAAAGATCTAGAATGATATAATACTTGAATAGCTCATACTAGATGGGCTACTCATGGAAAAGTAACTATGGAAAATACTCATCCTCATTATTCAAAAAATGAGAGATTTTTCATAGTTCATAATGGAATTATTGAAAACTATATAGAACTGAAAAAAGAATTAGAAGTGAGATGATATACTTTTTATGGTGAAACTGATACAGAAATCGTGGCAAAACTTATAGAAGATATGTTTGATACTGATATAGAAACTACAATCAAAAAAGTTTTTAGAAGACTAACTTGAGCTTATGCTCTTTGAGTTATTGATAGACAAGAACCTGATACTCTGATTTGAGTAAAAATTGGAAGTCCTTTGGTTTTAGGTTTAGCTGAATGAGAATATTTCTTATCATCTGATGTTAATGCTTTGGCTAGATTTGCAAAAACTTATATAAATCTAGATGACTGAGAAATGGTAGTTATAAAAGGAAATTCTCATAAAATAATAAGTTTAGATAGTGGTCTTACTCTAGATAAACAATCTGAAGATATAAATTATAACGAAGATAATTATGCTCTTTGAGATTTTTCTCATTTTATGGAAAAAGAAATTTTTCAAGTTCCAGAAATCATAGATAATTTCATCAAATGAAGAATTGATTTTGAAACGCTAGAAATCAAATCAAATACGCTTGAAGAATTAGCCGCAAAAGATTTCAAAAGAATTGAAATAATAGCTAGTTGAACTAGTTATAATGCTTGAATGACTGCAAGTTATTTATTTGAAGAATTGGCTTCTATACCAACAACAGTTTATGTAAGTACAGAATTTAAATACAAGAAAAAATTTATAAATTCTGATACTCTATATATTTTCATTTCTCAATCTGGAGAAACGGCAGATAGTTTAGAAAGCTTGAAAGTAGTAAAAAATAAATGAGGTTTTACATTTTGAATAGTAAATGTAGTTGGTTCTAGTATCGCAAGATTAAGCGATTTAGGGCTTTATACTCACTCTTGAAGAGAAGTATGAGTTGCTGCAACAAAAAGTTTCATCTGACAAATCTGAGTGCTTCTAATTATGGCATTATACTTGGGAAATAAAAAAGATTTAGAATATACTAAATACAAAGAAATTTTATCTTGTATGCAAAAACTTAGAGATAATGTTTCTCTAGTTTTACTTGAATCTCAAAAAATCCAAAAAGTAGCAAAAAAATATGCACATTACAAAGATATGTTTTTCTTATGAAGAAATATTCAGTATCCAATGGCTATGGAATGAAGTTTGAAATGTAAAGAAATCACTTACAATCATACAGAAGCCTACTCAGCTTGAGAATTAAAACACGGTCCATTAAGTCTTATTGAACCAAGTTTCCCTACAATTTTGATAAATCCAGAAGGAAGATTTACAGATAAAAATGTTTCTACTCTAAAAGAAATCAAAGCTAGAGATGGTCTTGTAATCTGACTAATCACAAAATGAGATAAAAACAAGGATTTGTATGATGATATTATTGAAATTCCTCATACAATCGAAGAATTATCTATATTCCCTGTTTCTGTTGCTCTTCAACTTTTTGCATATTATGCAGCAAGAGAACTTGATAGAGAAATAGATAAACCAAGAAATCTAGCAAAATCAGTAACTGTAGAATAAAATTTGACTAACCGATAAAAAACATTATAAATAATTCTTATTTATAATGTTTTTTTGATGGAGAAACTTAAAGAAAAACCTAACAAAAGTGAAAAAATATCAAAAATATCAACTTTAATAAAAGAATTAAAAACAAAAATTTTTTATATACAAATTTGAGAAAAAAATGATTTTTGATTAACTCCTTATTGAAGGAGATTTTGGTGATGATGTTGATTTATAGATGAGAATAATGAGTTTATAATAGAACCCAAATATACAGCTATTTCAGATTTTACAAGTGATTGACTAGTTCGTTGTTGAGTTCCTGATTACAAATTAATGTGATGAAATATTCTAAATGATGAAATAAGAAATTTTAAATGAGAATTACTTCAAATAATAGATAAAAATAGTGATGACATAATTCATTTAAAAGTCTTAAATCCTAAAAAATTAGAAAAATCAGAACAAATCCCGCCAAGAGAAGCTACTTGAATATTAACAATAAGAAATAGAATTCCTATTTTTCTTGCTTGAATAAAAACTCAAGAAGAACTAGAACAATATTGAAAATCTATTCCATTAAAAACTCATGAAAACTTTATAGAAATTCAAATAATAGCTGAGAAATTATTTAAATTAATAAATTGAAGTAGTTTAGTAAAAAGAAAAGCAGCAACAAGACCTGAAATATTAAAAAAAATAATAAGTAATGCTTTAAAAACAAAACAAGCTATTCCTATATTTCAATATTGGTGAGTATGAACTCGTGAACAAGCTTGAGAAAATGAAAAACGATGTTTAGAAAATTTAAATAATACTTTTAGTGAAATAGAAAAGATCTATTCGCCTTGAGTTTCTCTTGATCTTATTTTTTGTGATACTCATATGGAGTTAAATTGATTTTGAAAATCTCATCGCGAGAAGTATTTAGAATCAATAAAATGAATGTTCAAAGAACATAATTGGAATATTTCATATATGTCCAAAATACTTTGAATTTCTCCAGAAAATTTTTATAAAAAAATACAAGAAAACATATATACTTATCCTATTCCTGATGAATTAAAAGCTGAACTATTAAAATCAGCATCATCTAAACAAAGAAGTGATTATGAAATTTCCGCTTTAGAATATTGGACGGCAAATATGCTAGAAAAGGAAGTATTAAATGAAAAATTTAAATGAAAAATTTTCCTTAGTTTTAATGATAATAAATTTGATAATCTTTTTTGAGAAAATTTACCTATATTACATTGGTATCCAATAAAAAAATGACTTAATAATAAACCTTGGTTTATGAACTAAAAATAATATATTTCTTTGATATATTATTTTTTATATATAATAATAAAAATATATAAATAAAACTTTTAAAATGATAGAACTTTTCAAAAAATACGATATAAATCTAAATGAACAACAAATAAGCCTCTTTGAGAAATTCTTAGAGCTTTTTGCTCTAAAAAATTCTGTGATGAACCTGTCTGCAATTAGAGATAATGAAGGAATTATTGTGAAACATTTCATTGATAGTTTGATGCTGACAAAATTCACTTCTCTATCTGGAAAAGTAGCTGATATTTGAAGTGGTTGATGATTTCCAGGAATTCCTCTAAAAATTTTCTACCCAGAAATAGATTTAACTATGATAGATAGTGTAGCTAAAAAAGTAAGAGCAAGTGAAGAATTTGCAAATGAACTTGGTTTATCAAAAACTAGCTGATTAGCTGGAAGAGCTGAAGAAATCTGACATGATAGAAATCAAAGAGAAAAATATGACTTTGTTGTTTCAAGAGCTATGGCCTATTTCCCTGCACTACTTGAGTTTTCTCTTCCTTTAGTCAAAGTATGATGATATTTTATCGCTTACAAACTTGATAATCCTGAAGAATTAAAAGAATGAAAAAAAGCCCTTTCAGAGCTTGGGTGAATCATAGAAAAAATAGAAAAATATGAAATAGAAGGTCAAACTAGAATACTAGTTTTTGTGAAAAAAGTATCAAGTACTCCGAAGTATTATCCTAGAAGAATATGAGAACCACTAAAAAATCCGATTATATAAATCGGATTTTTTCTTTTATTCTACAAATCAGTACATAACAATACCTGCAGCAACTGAAACATTCAGTGATGACTTATTCCCGAGCATTGGAATATGAACTGTGTAATCAGCTAATTCAAGCATTTCCTGAGTTACTCATTTAACTTCATTTCACATGATAAGGCATATATCTCAAACATCTGTTTTATAAAAATCTCTGTAATCAACTGATGTATCATTTAATTCTACAGCAAAAATTTTAAATCATTTTGTTTTCAAGTCTTTCACGGTAGCAATAGCATCCTCTGCATATTCCCAGTCTATTGTTTCTTCTGCTCATAAAGCCGTTTTTGAAATATCAGATCTCGGTGGAGTTGGAGTGTGGCCTGTAAGTAAAAGCTTGTGATAACCTGCTCAGTCAGCATTTCTAAATATTGCTCCAACATTTTGCATAGAGCGAATTGATTCTAGTAATATGTATTTTTTAGACATTGTTATTTTCTATTTTTTAGTAGGCTATATTATTTTTTATACTCTCAAGTAAGCTTTTGTCCAAATCACTAATATGTTTTGGCATTTTTGCTTCTATTTTCACTATTAAATTTCATTTTTTTCATCCTAAACTTTTTCCAAATTCTTTTACTTTAAACTTTGTTCCAGGCTTAGTTCCTTCTGGAATTTTTAATTTTGCTTTTTGTTTATCTGCTCATTCTACATCTATTTTTGTTCATAAAATCAAATCAAAAACAGCTACTTCGTAAGTTTTTTCTAAGTCTAAATTCACTTCTTCTTTCTTAGTTTGCTGAGACGAAAACATATCATCATAATCATAGCTAGTTTGTCTTTTTTGTTTTTTAGAACTTCATCATCCAAACTGAGAAAAAATATCTCCTAAATCAAAATCAAATCATCCAGTTTGTTGTCTAGATCATCATCTACTTGCTCAGCCAAAAATATCTTCATATCATGAAAATCCTCCAGCTCATCCAGAAAAATTTCAAGTTGAACCAAAAGTATCATATTGTTTTTTCTTTTCTTTATCTGACAGTACTTCATAAGCTTCATTTATTTCTTTGATTTTGCTTTCATCTGTTTTTTCTCATTTATTTCTATCAGGATGATGCTTCATAGCTTGCTTTCTATAAGCCTTTTTTATTTCATCAGTACTTGCAGTTTTTGAAACTCATAGAACATCATAATAATTTTTATTTGACATATTGAAATTTATAATTATAAATAAATCTTATCTTTTAATTTTTTACTAATATGAAAAAAGTAATATTTGCCTTCATTATATCTACAGCTCTTGTTTTTTCAACTTTAAATAATACTTTTGCTTTGGAAGAAGGATACTCTGAATGAGAAATAGATCAAATTCTACATCTTACTAATTGACCTGAAATTACAAAATTAGAAAATATAAAAATAAATAGTTATAATTTCAATTCAGAAAATTTCAAAAATATGCAATCTACTATGATCACTTATGATAAAAAATTAAAATATGGAATTATTCAAAGATATAATTCTTGAGAATTTTCTTATACAAAAATGTCTGGAATAATAACTGAATATGAATATGTTGCATATAATTTAAATAAATATTTAGAATGGAATAGAAAAGTAGAAAAATATCCATATTTAAAAAAAGATACAAATGTTTTGAAACTTATAAATGATTCTTATTCTAAATTAAGAACTCATATAAATAGATTGAAATATTTAGTTTTCGAAGAAAGAAATTAAAAAATTATAAGCAAAAAAATCTCTAGACTTCTCTAGAGATTTTTTTATTAAGGCTTTAAATAATGCTAGAACTATCTAGCTATTTTTTTTCTGTAATATAATACAGTGAATAGTGCAAGTAACATAGCTGCGAAAAACAACATTGTTTCTTTTGGACCAGTTCCTGGTAATTCTTTTGCTTGAGCAGCAGCAGCTTCAACTCCAGATGCAGTAGCACCAGTTGCAGCATTTAAATCAGTTGTTCCAGAAGCAGTATCTGTAGAATCTGTTCCAGTATAATTAAAATCATATAAACTATCATCTGCAGATATAGGATTTCCAGTAGAATCATTTAGAGTAACAATAGTAAGAGTATAAGTTTTTGCAGTAGATAAATCATTTTCTGTAGTCATAGTAACATTGTTACCAGTTATATCAGTAGAAGCAACTTTTACTTCTTTTAATAATTTAAATTCTGAATCTCCAGCAATATCAGCTTTAAATGTAACTTCAATAGTTTTTGAATCTACAATTTTAATAGATGCAATATTTTGAGTTCCAGTAGTTTCAGTATTAGCTATAGAATCTGTAGGAAGTGTATCTCCTATAGTAAAATCCATAGATCCTTCTTGTCCAGAAACTAAGAAAAGGCTATAAGTAGATCCAGTTTGAACATCATCATTCAAAACTAAAGTAACTTTTTTAGTATCAGTAGTATCAGGAATAGAAGAAGAAACTCTATTATCTTCCATAACTTTCATTACAGCACCATCTTTTGAAACTTCTTTTGAAAAAGTTGCAGTAATTGTTTTTGCAACTGATGCATCAACTTTATCTATTTTTAAAGTAGAACCAGAATCCATCATAGTAGTTCCTGAATCCATAGTAGTTCCAGACATAGCACCTGTAGTCATCATATCTCCAGTAGCAGCAGAAGCTAAGCTAGCTGTAGATAATATCATAGCAGCCAAAACTGCTAAACTTTTATTTTTTGTAAACATAAGTGTTTTAAAAAATTAATAAATAAATTAACGTGATGCATTCTAACTGAAAAAATGTTTTTTTGCAAAAAAAATTAATATTTTTTTAATAATTAATATAGACATTTAAAAAAAAATAGCCCTAGTATATATCTAGAGCTATTCTGCTTATTTCTGGTTCTATTTGTCACATATATTTACTCCCTGTTCTTTTATCATAAGAGTTTATAACTTCTCATTCCAAAAGTTCAAATGCAAATTGTCCTATTCTCATTCCAGGATAAAGAGCAATTGGTACTTCATTTATATTTGTTATTTCAAGTGTAATTGTCCCTTCGAATCCTGGGTCAATAAATCCTGCTGTAGAATGTATAATAACTCCCAGTCTACCAATAGAGCTTCTTCCCTCGCATCTAGCAACCAAATCATTTGGAAGTTTAATTTTTTCTCGAGTAACTCAAAGTACAAATTGTCTAGGATGTAGTATAAATGGTTCTCAATCTGCAACTCTAATAGTTTCCACATGTTTTTCATCTACTCCAATTTTTGGATCAATAACTGTTAAATTATCTCTTTTATAAGATTTGAAAACATTTCCTAATCTAAAATCAAGACTTGCTGGACCAACTTGTCTATTATCATAAATTATTCCATTAGTTGGAGTAAGTTCTATATTTCCTGATTCCAATCTCTTTATTATTTCGCTATCGGCTAATATCATATTACTATTTTATTATTAATAATTATTTAACTATTTTTCACAAAGAAGTTTGTACTTGATTTACAGAATCAAGAGTAGCATTTATTGAATCTTGAGTTTTTTGAATATTTTTATTCGTTTCATCAACTGCTTTTCTAGTATCATCTAGATCAGTTTTTGTTTCTGAAATTTTATTTGTGATAATATCTCTAGCTTGCATAACTCATCATTGTAAATCTGTAACCTGTTCTAATGGGTTTACTCAGGTACTTGTATTTGTTGCACTAGTTCAGCTATTCTCCGCACTAGTTCACGTTGAAGTATTTGTAGAGAAAATATCTAAACCTGATTTAAAATTTCTAATTTGTTCATTTGTATCTTTTATCCCAAGCTTATCTCATATATTATCAGCTACACTAGGAGAAATAAATACAAGCAAAATATACGAAACTATTACTATAACTAGCATATAAAAAGTAGTTTTCATAAAAGCGAAAAATTATTATATAAAACTATAAATGCATAATAATAAAAGATTGGCAAAAATCAAGTAAATTAAAAGAGTCAAGAGCAAAAAGTTTGGAAAAAAACAATTTATACTTAAAATCAGGCAACATTATAAATAAAAAAATAATTCATGAGAAAAATAATTGCCTGCATTTTGGTGTCTAGCATTATATTAACTAGTAGTTCTTATGCTACTTATTTCCCTAGTCAAGAAGAGAATATAAAATTGCAAACTATACAAACAAAAATAGATAGCATTTATAAAAATAAATGATTAAGCAGAATAAAAGTTATCAAAAATCAAATTAATAAATATATAGAAGCAAATAGAGAAAATGAAAGAACTATATATTTTTTGAAACTAATCAAAAATAGTCTAGTCGCCTATATAGAAAAAGCTGAAAAAGAAAATCCTAAAAAATCAGTAAAAATAAAAACTCCAAAGAAAAAAGAAAATGTAGCAAAAACTATAAAAGAAAACACAAAACAAAGTTTGATCGATACTTATGGAAAAGAAATATCTGGAGAAATATCTAATGCTTGTGTAAAAAATTATGATTTTATAGACTCTATTGCCAAGGAACAAGATTTCCCAACGGAATTAATAATTGCAATGTGGAAAAAAGAACATAATTGTAATCTAGATAATCCGCCAAATTGATGGTGAGCTTTTCAAATAACATCTAGATACTATAATCCTGGTGAAATAAGCTTAGAAGAATTTAAAGCAGAAATAATTGATTTCATAAACTTTTCTAAAAATAAAATTGCTTATTATAATAAAGATAGTTGAAAATTTAAGAAATATTTTTGAGATGAAAATATAAAATTATCTCATGATAAATTCTCTATCGGAGATCTGAGACTTTATGCTCTACTATATAACTGAATAAGAAAATCGGCAGATTTAGAAACTTTCACTTTTGCAAATGCTAATCTAAATTCAAATTTAAAATCAAATAGTGATTGAATAGTTACAACAGTATTAAAAGTATTAAAATGGGAAACTAAATAAAAAAAGAAGAGATAAAACTCTTCTTTTTTTGCTTTAACTATTTTACGATACTTGCTCCAGTATTTGTTTTAACTGAAGTTCCAGTATTTGCATTTACTGCATTTTGTTGAACTTGCATCATTTGGTTTGGAGCTAGATTAGCACCACTTTGTGCATTCATCATATTTCCTCTATTCATCATCTGATTTGTAGTTTCATTGTTATTTCTGAAATTTCTTTCATTTCCACCTCTTTCAAATCAAGAAGAATCTTTATCAAATTTCATTTCATAATTTCCTCTTCCATCTCTAGAAAAATGATTATATCTGTCTTCTCTATGTTCTCTAAAAGCTGAAAGTAAAGCTAAAATCAAGATAATTGCAAGAACTCAAGAAACACAATATTTATGTTCTTTTACAAAAGTTTTAAATTTTTCACACATAATTGATAAATTTATTAAATAAATAACTTATATTTATAAGTTAAGCGCATTTTAGTCTTTCAATGTAAGTTCTATGTAAGAATTTTCTATGAAATAAATGAAATAGCTTTTAATTCCTTTCTAATTCCTTTATAATCAGAAGAAAAACTAGCTACTAAATCCCAAAATTTACTGGAATGATTTTTTTCTTTTAGATGACAGATTTCATGGACAACAACATATTCCAAAAATTTCTTATCCAGATGAACTAGATTCAGATTCAGAGAAATATTATTTGTATGAGTACAAGAACCCCATTTAGATTTCAATTTACGAACACTAAGTTTATGGTAAGGAATTCATAAAAGCTGTGAATATTTATCAAGAAGTTTAGTGCTTTCCAGAATAAAAGTTTCTTTCAAATATTTATCTGGATTTCAAGTAATATCTACTAAATCTATAAGTTCTCAAAAAATTAAAATTTTTCACTCAAAATTAGCTTCTATTTTCACTACATTTCTTTTCTTATATCTCTCAAATAATTGCTTTCATTTTTCAAGCAAGATATTTTCGAAATTTTTATCCCCAGATTTTTTATGTGGAATCGTTAGTTTTAAGCTCATATCAGGCATCAATCTAACATATCAATGCCTAGCTTTGGAATAAATAATTATATACTGCATTTTATGATCTTATAATAAATGGTAGAACAATAAGAAATATTCAAATTGCTAAAACGTAATATAGATTTTCAACAAAATATGGAAATATCATCAATGCTATTCCAGACAATAAAGCAATAGCTTTAGAATTTTGTTTTCCATAAACAAAATATCACATTCCAAATGCTCCAAAAATTATTCCCGCAAAAAGCAGATTTGTATCAATATTCATAGTTTAGTGATTAAATTATATTTGTTGTATTATAAGAAAATTTATTAAATTAAGAAATAAAAAAGTGTGGGCTTTTAATTTTATCCAAAAACTTCTTCAAAACCTTTTTCAGCTTCATTGTAAACAACTAAAACTCTGTCTTTGATTAACCAAACTTTATTTGATACTGATTCAAGTAAATCTCTATCATGAGATACTATAATTGTTGTTCAATTAAATCATTCTAACATCTTTTTGATAACTTCTTTTGAATGTAAATCCAAGTGATTTGTTGGTTCATCCATAACTATGATATGTGGTTTTACTAGTAACATTTTTGTTAATGCCACTTTTGCTCTTTCTCAACCAGAAAGAGTTGATATTGTTTGATCTACTTTATCTCATGTAATTAATAAACCTCAAAGAATTGTTCTGATTTCTGTTTCATTTTCATAGTCTTTTCATAATTCTTTTATGATACTTAATTCTGGATTTAAATTCTCAAGTACTTGTGAATAAGAACCTATTTTTATAGTTTCATTTATTGTTGCTATTCCATCTAATGGTTTTAGTTCTCATAAAATAGTTTTAAGTAGAGTTGTCTTCCCTGCTCAATTTCATCATATAATACCAATTTTATCACTTTTATGTACTTCTAAATATTCTGGTAAAGTAACAATAGGATAATTATATCAAACTTCTATATTCTCAAATTTCATGATAATTTCTGGTAATCTTTTATCCGAGTTTATCTTAATCATTTTAACTACTGATTCATTTTCTGGTTTTGTTAGTATTTCTACTTTATCTAATGCTTTGATTCTAGATTGTACACTTGAAGCTTTTGCACTATTTGCTCTAAATCTATTGATATAATCATTTTCTTTATCTATTTCTCTTTTTTGATTTGTATAATTTCTCATTTCCGAATAAAATCTTGCTTGTTTTTCTATTAAATATTCTTCATAATTACCTGGATAATTATTGATTTTTTTATTTGAAATTTCTGCTATTTTTGTAGAAGTGTTATTTATAAATCTGATATCATGAGAAATTGATAATATTGCCTTTTTCCAGTTTTTACAAAATTGTTCTAGAAATATAATTCAGTTTATATCTAGGTGATTTGTTGGTTCATCCAAAATAAGTAAATCCACTTCTTGTATCAAAAATTTAGCTATTTGAACTTTTGTTTGTTCTCAACCTGATAATTGTAATACATTAAAATCTAATTGTTCCTCAGAAAATCAGAAATATTTAAGTATTTCAAGTTGAAGTGTATGTTTCTTAAATCAATCATTTTCAACTAATAATTTATTTAATTCTTCTGTTTCTTGCCATGCATCATGATTTTCTTTGATTTCATTTAATCTTTCTATTTGTTTATTTATTTCTGGAAATAATTCTAACATTTCTTCTCTAAGAGTATTTTTATCTGATTTCCAAAATAAATCTTGAGATAAATATCAAATTTTAAGTCCTGG